>DATATA010000084.1:0-19030 GCA_036263775.1 Steroidobacteraceae bacterium
GCGTACACGGCGAATTCCAATTTGCCGGTTCCGACGGTGAAGATCCGCCCGGTTGACGGCGGCAGCGGCGCGTTCGTGGCCGATACTCCCGATAGCGACGAAGCTTCGCTCGATACGCAGATGTCTTTGGGCACCGCCCCTGGGGCCACCGAGACGCTGTATAACCTGCCGGTGCTGACGGATGCGGAAATCATTGCCGGCTACACAGCCGTGAATGAAGACAACGCAGTCGATGTGGTCAGCTCATCGTTCGGCGAATGCGAGCTGGATTTCACCGCCGCGTACAACAACGGCACGGACTTCACCAGCATTCTCAAGACGATTCACTCGTTGTTCCAGCAGGGGAATGCACAGGGCATCACCTTCCTGGCGAGCTCGGGCGACAACGGCGCGCCGTCCTGCGTCTCGCAGGCGTTCGCCGATTCACCCGTGCCTATCGACGGCACGAATTTTGTGCTGGGCGTTCAGAATCCGGCGGATGATCCGAACGTCACCTCCGTGGGCGGGACCAATTTGCAGACCGTCGCCAGCCCCGGCGTCAACGATTCGACTTATCTGAGCGAGAATGCGGATTTCGACCCGCGCGTGCCGGTGACGTTTCCGCTTCCGAACGGCACGACGGGCAGCATCGGCAACAATACCTGGGGCTCCGGCGGCGGCTTCAGCCAGGTTTTCGCCAAGCCCGCGTATCAATTTCTCGTCAATACGGGAAACAACGCGCACCGCGCGGTGCCTGACGTGTCTCTGATGATGGGCGGTTGCCCGGGCGACGCGGATCTTGCCGCACAGGATTGCACGCTTCTACCGCGCAGCGCCGCGATCGTCTGGATCGGCGGCACGCCGAATCTTCTGATCGGCACCAGTTCTTCGTCGCCGGAAATGGCCGGGGTATTGGCGCTGGCAGTGGAGCTCAACCGCGGCCGTCTGGGCAACGTGAATCCGATGATCTATGGGCTGTCGGCGGTGCAAACCATTGCCGGCGGCACCAAGGCGCCGAAGACACTGCAGTTCTTCCACCGCAATATCTCCGGCGACAACAATGGCTTCAAGGTCAAGCCGGGTCAAGCGTTCAGCGAAGTGCTGGGCAACAGCACGCTCGACGTGAAGAACTTCCTGCTGCTGCAGGGGGCCCCGTCGGCCGGTGCGCCGAGCACGCCCAGCAACCCGTGACCGGCTACGCGTAAGATAAAAGAGGATTGAGGCGATTCGGACGGCAGGGCCAAAAACCCTGCCGTCCCTTTATAATGGCCGGCAAACGAGGCCAAACCACACTTCAGGATGCTACATGAGCGATTTTCCCCTGCCGCACGCCGCCCCGGAAAAAGTCGGTTTGTCTCCGGCGGGTCTTGCGCGCCTGGGCCGAGTGATGCGCGGCGAAGTCGAACGCGGCCGCGTGCCGGGAGCGGTCGCGCTGATCGCGCGCCGCGGCGAAATCGCCTACTACGAAAGCTTTGGGCAACGCGATCCGGTGAGCGGTGCGCCGATGGCCAGGGACAGCATCTTTCGCATTTACTCGATGACCAAACCCATCGTGTCGGTCGCAGCCATGATGCTGTGGGAGGAAGGACGCTTCCTGCTCAGCGACCCGATTGGAAAATACCTGCCCGAACTGGGCACGCCGCGCGTCGCGATTGCGCAGGGCCCGGACATCGAGCTGGTGCCGGCCGAAAGGTCCATTACCATTCAGGACTTGCTGCGCCATACGTCGGGCCTGACCTACGAGTTTCGCGGCAACGGTCCCGTGCACAAGCAGTACATGGCCGCGCGGATTTATAGCCGCGATCAGAGCAACGCCGATCAAGTCACGGCCTTGAGCAAGCTGCCGCTGCTGCGTCAGCCGGGCACCGGGTGGGAGTACAGCCGATCTACCGATGTGGTGGGCCGTCTCATCGAAGTTCTCTCAGGCGTGTCGCTGGGCGAATATTTGCAGCAGCATATTTTAAGACCGCTCGGAATGGCCGACACGGCGTTTCACGTGCCGCTCGCGCTGCAGCCGCGGCTGGCGGATGGCTTTGGCAAGGATCCCGATACCGGATCAGGCGTGCAATTGATCAACGTCAAGGATAAACCGAAGTTCGAATCGGGCGGCGGCGGGTTGGTTTCCACGGCGGGCGACTATGCGCGCTTCCTGCAGATGCTGTTGAATCGCGGCCGCTTTGATGGCGCGCGCTATTTGAGCCGCAAGACGATTGAGCTCATGACGGCCGATCATCTCGGCCCCATAACCGGCGCGCCCGATCTGCTGCTGCCGGGTTATGGATTCGGCTTAGGCTTCGCGGTGCGCCTGCAGCCGGGTATCTCTCACGTTCCGGGTTCTGTGGGGCAGTACTTTTGGGGCGGCCTGGCGGGCACGACCTTTTGGGTCGATCCGGCCGAACAGCTGTTCGCGATCATGATGATCCAGGCGCCGGGACAGCGCGATTACTTCCGAACCCTGTTCCGCGATCTGGTCTACGCCGCGTTCGACGACTGAGCGGTAAGTGCCGCGGATGGCGCGTTGAGGGCCGAAACGGCTTCCGGCGCGAGCGCGGCTTGGGCGCGCCACCAGCCGGCCGTCAGCAAGCTGCCATGCTCGCGCGTGAACACCTCGCTCAGCGCGGGCGGTATGGAAAGAAACTGCAGCCATTGTTCGGGAAAAACGTCCCGCGGTCCGCAATGAAACCATGGCTCACCGCTCGACTCCTCTTCCTCATTGCGCGGCCGCGGTAAGTCGCGGAACACGCAGTCCGACACCGGGCATATTTCATCGTAGTCGTAGAAGATGACCCGGCCGTGATTGGTGACGCCGAAATTCTTCAGCAACAGATCGCCGGGAAAAACATTGCTCGCAGCCAAGTCGCGCAGCGCGTTGCCGTAGTCGATGATGGCGGACTCGGCGGCGGCGGGTTCAGCCTCGCGCACAAATAAGTTGAGCGGCCGCAAGCGCCGTTCGATGTAGCAGTGCTCGACGATCAGATCGTCGCCTTCGACGCGGCAGCTTTCCTTGGCGTCGTTCAGCAATTCTTCGGCGAGTTCCGGCATGAAGCGCGCGCGCGGCAGCCGCAACCGCTTGAATTCCTGTGCGTCGACCAACCGGCCGGCGCGGTCGTGACGAAATACGAACTGGTAGCGTTCCATGACTTCCGCGCGTGTCGTGTGCTTGGGCTCCCCGAACTTGTCGCGTATCACCTTGAACACCAGATCGTGCGACGGCAGCGTGAAGACGATCATGACCAGGCCGCGATCCCCGGGCGCATGCACGAAACTATCGATGGATTTGTCCAGGTGCCGCTGCAGTGCGAAGTACCGTTCTGTCTTGCCTTGCTTGGCGCGCCCCAGCATGGTGTACAGTTCGTCGACGGACTTGCGCGGCATGAATGATCGCAGCAGCGTGATGCCTGCGCTGACCACGGGCAGATCGACGTGAAAATAGCTGCGGGAATAGCCAAACAGGGAACCTACGTCGGCGCGCGACAGCATCACGGCATCGATGCGCACGCTTTTCTGCGCAATGCTGAACGCCAGCACCAGCGGAGTAATGGTGCCGTCGCCGATCACGCGGCCCACCGCGAAGGCCTGCATGCGGCGATAGAACACCGGTTCGATCAATTCGACCGATTCCGGCGCGCCGCTAATTCGCCCGGTCGCGAAAAAGCGGCCGATTTCCGCGCTGATGCGGTGCACGGCCGAATCCACGTCGACCAGCGCGGCGTTGAACGGCAGGTCCGCCAGAATCTCGCGCACCGCGGTCGGCAGGGAGGCCCCGACGCGATAGACGCGAATCGGCACCGATCCGGAGGCGCGGCCTGCCGTCGTCGCGCAAAATTCCACGGCCTTGTTGACGCCGACAGTGCCGAACAAATCACGCGTCACGGAGTTGAAAAACGTGTGATAAAAGTCGCTGTCGGGCCGCCGTGCGACCAGCGCTGCATAGTCGCGCTTGATGTCGGACCAAAGTGCGGCATCGGTGCGCTGCGCCGCCAGTCGGCCGCCGACTGCAGCCACGCATCGCGCCACACGCACTTCGTACAGCTCGATGCGTTGCACGGAATCGAGCTTCGCCGCGTGCCAATCCTCGGCGAGGAAGTTTCTCGCTGCGCGCCGCGTGATGCGGCCGAATTCCTCGTTGTAGAGGCGAAAGTGTTCGGCGATCTGCGCCGCCGTGGCGGCGGCGAGGTCTGCGCGCATTTGCAATCGCTCCTCTAGGCCACCACGCGTTTAGGCCACCACCCGTTCGGGCCTCGGCACCGCGTGGAACTGTTCGGTCTCGGTACTGCCGGCCATGGCGACGGTTGAACTCTTGGCGCTGATTGCCGTCTGCACCGCATCGAAATAGCCGGTGCCGACGAAGGCCTGATGTTTGGTGGCGCGATAGCCGGCCGCTTCCTGGCCGAACTCGCGCTGCTGCAGCTGCGAATAGCCGAGCATGCCGTCGGCGCTATACGCCGAGGCCAGCTCGAACATCGACAAATTCAGCGCATGCCATCCGGCCAGGGTGATGAATTGGAATCGGTAGCCCAAGGCGGCCAGTTCCTCGCGCCACTTCTTCATTGCCGCGGCGTTGAGCTTCGCTGCCCAATTAAAAGACGGCGAGCAGTTATAGGCCAACAATTTCCCCGGGAATTTGGCGTGAATCGCGGCGGCGAAGCGCTTTGCTTCGTTCATGTCGGGCTTGGAGGTTTCACACCAGATCAGGTCGCAGTAGGGCGCATAGGCCAGGCCGCGGGCGATGGCTTGCTCGATTCCGGCCTTTACGTAGAAGAATCCTTCGCTGGAACGTTGACCCGTGAGGAACGCTTGGTCGCGCGGGTCATGGTCGGTCAGCAGCAGGTCCGCGGCATCCGCATCGGTGCGCGCGATGATCACCGTCGGCACACCCATCACATCGGCAGCAAGGCGCGCCGCCACGAGCTTGTTGATGGCTTCGGCCGTTGAGACCAGTACTTTGCCGCCCAGGTGGCCGCATTTCTTGGCGGACGAGAGCTGATCTTCGAAGTGCACACCGGCGGCACCGGCGCGTATCAGCGCCTTGGTGAGCTCGAAGGCATTGAGATTGCCGCCGAATCCTGCCTCGGCGTCGGCAATGATGGGCGCCAGCCAGTCGATGTCGGACTTGCCATCCATGTGATGAATCTGGTCCGTGCGCAGCAGCGCATTGTTGATGCGCTCGACCATCTTCGGCACCGAATCGACCGGGTAGAGGCTTTGATCCGGATAGACTTCCCCGGCGGAATTAGCATCCCCCGCGACCTGCCATCCCGAGCAGTAGATGGCCTTTAGACCGGCTTGCACCGTCTGGATGGCCTGATTGCCCGTCATGCACCCCAAGCCCGCCACCACCGCTTCGGTATGCAGCAAGCGCCAGAATTTCTCCGCACCGAGCCGCGCCAGCGAATATTCGATTTTGACGGAACCGCTCAAGCGGGCTACGTCGGCCTCGCCGTAGGGGCGTTTTACATCGTGCCATCGACCGTTCACTTGTGCGTTCATCGTTGCTCCTAAAAGTCTTGCCTAATGGGATGTCCCCAGCTTAGAGTGTTTAAAGCGCGGATTTACACCTTGGAAATTTCACAGTGTGAATTTCACAGAGGACCATCGATGGCCGGCCTGATTCGCCAAGGGCACTTCCTCGGGGCAAAGCTGCGGTCGCTGCGCAAGCGCAACGGCCTGACCCTGGACGAGCTGTCGGCGCGATGTGTGCAAATCAATGCGGTTGCGGCGCCCTCGGTGTCCTACTTGAGCATGGTGGAGACCGGCAAGCGCATGCCCTCCGCTGAAATGCTGGACATGCTGGCGGGCCTATTCAGCAAGGACGCGCGCTGGTTCTTGGATGAGAACACGGATGTCGAGGTCGCTCCGCCGCCTCGCCAGCGCGGCGGTCTGGAGGCCATGCCCTTAGAGCCGGCATTTCTGTTCTCGCATGAACTGCTGCAGAACGCGTTGCCCGAATTGCTGTCGCAAACCGGCACCACGGGCCGGCAATTCGCGCAGCTGCTGATACGCGTCTGGCAGGAGACGCGGCACAACAACTTTCCTGATATCGAGCGGACGGCCGAAGAATGCGGCAATCGGCAAATGCCTTTGACGCTCGACGCCGTCATCGCGATTTGCAAGCAGCATGGCTTGGAGATCAAGTGGTTCGACGGCGATGGCCGCAAGCCCGGCGGCGCGCTGATTCGTTCCCGCTTCGAAGCGCCGGGGACCGTGCTCGTCAATAAGCGTCTGCGCGCCCAACAGGAACGGCTGAAATACGAATTGGCGTTCTTTGTGGGCCACAAGATCTTGCACAACGGCGACGGCATGATCTCGCCGCACAGCGCGGCGCAATCGGGCGACGCAGAGACGCCGGGGTCCGCGGGCGGCATGGGTGCGCAGGACGTGCTCTATGCGTGGCGCGATTTCGAGTGCAGTTTTTTTGCCGGCGCGCTTCTGTGCCCGCGCATTCCCTTTCGCCGTTTCCTGATTCGCGAATCGCACAACGTCGGCGCCTGCCACAAGGTCGGCGTGACGCCGGCGCTGGTGATGCGGCGTATGACGGCCGTCTCTCCCTACCGGCATTGGCATTTCTTCGATGCCTATCCGCCCGGCTACCTGCGCGCGGTCTACCGAGGCAACGGCATTCCGCTGCCCTGGGGCAACATGAGCCTGGTTTCCGACCCCTGTCCTCGCTGGGCGGTGTTTCGCCTGCTGCACGCTCCGGATGCACCCTCGGTGCAGAAACCCAAGTCGCAGATTTCGATCATGCAAGACGGCAAGCGCGCGCGCCTGTATTGCTGTCACTCATTGCTGACGCGCGATGCGTTGGACGAACTGCATGTGCTGTCGGTCGGCGTGGACTTGCTGCCGGCACTGGACGCGCAGGGCTTTGACGGCGAGGAAATCGTCGCGGCAGTTGCGCAGTCCTGCGGGCGCGGCGGCGGTGATGGGGCGATCCCGGCCTCTGCCGCCACTGCCATTCGCGCAGCTTCACAAGTGTTGAATATTTCGTGGATTGCAGATGCGCTGGGGTCCAAGGCCAGCGTCATCTGCCCGCGCAGCGGTGCCTGTCCGCGGCAGCCTCAGGCCTGCGCCTAAAGGCCCGGCTCCAAATCGCATGGTGCAGGGCAGATGGAACATTACGATTACCACGCCCATGGGCGCTAAGTCCGGGGTGCTGGAGCTGCGCGTGGACGGCAACACGCTCACCGGTTCGCTGTCGGACGCCGATCACCACGTCGAGATCAGCGACGGCAGGATTGAGGGCAATCGCTTGACCTGGCGCGCAAAGATCACCAAGCCCATGCGCCTGAGCTTCAAATTCACCGCGGTGGTGGAGGAGAATCGCATCAGCGGCGCCGCCCGCCACATGTTGGGTACCGCAGCTTTCACCGGCACGCGGCTGTAAGCTACTCGATCGGCGCGTACATCTCCGTGCGCAGCTTCTCGACCGGCGTGTGGCCCGGATCATCGACGTACCAGGAGATCATCGGTCCTTTCGCTTTGTACCCATGGACCGCCATGTAGGCCAGCAGTTTCGCATGGGTTTTCGGCAAATCCTGGTAGGGACCCACGTGGGTGGCTTTCAGCGCCTTACCGGCGTAGCTTTGCACGACGCGCACGCCGTCCGCTCCGCCGACATCGCCGCGATCCACCGGGATCCCAGCGTCGAATTGGTATGTGCCGGCGGGCATGTCCTCGTCTATCCCCAGTGGCGCGCCGGCGGAGTGAAGCTTGTTCTTGGCCATGAACTTGCCGATCTGCGCAAAGCCGTCCGTATAGGCCTTGGCGATTCCGTCTGCAGGCGCGGTCTCCGTGACGATCAAGACGGGTGCCGCGGCGAGTTGCACGGGTTCTGCAGTGAATCCTGCAATGTCCGTATTCGGCATGGCTTCGAGCAGGGACTTGAGACTGTTGAGCCCGGTTGCGAAATCCTTGCCGAGCATGCTGTCCATCGTCAAACCAATGTAGTGACCGATGGGATTGGCTCCCATGTCCACGTCCACTGTCCAGGTAGCGCGCGTCGTGCCCCCCTGAGGAGCCAATGTCACCAGCGATTTCGCGACCCCCATCTCGCCGAAATCCAGATCGCTGGCCACGGCTTGCTCGGGCGTGGACGCCGTGATGACCTGGCTCCCGGTTCCGACTTTTTCATTTCCTTTCCAGAGGAGTTTGGCCCCCACGCCGTCGCGCGCGCCTTCCGTCGTCTGAATCATGTTGGGGTCCAATTCCTGCCAGGGAGACCACTTGGGGAACAGCACGAAAGAATTTACCGCCGCGTAGACCAAGCTCGCCGGTCTATTGATCGTGACGGAGCGGGCCACTTTCACATGACGCGGCAATATCAGACCGATGACGGCGAGCACCACCACGGCCCCGGCCAGGCCGATGAGTATTTTTTTTATCATGTGACTCCCCAAAGACTCGCGGCGTCAGCCGGAGTTATTTTCTTCCAATTCGCCGGCCGCGCTTTGCACGTAGTTCGGCAACCCCATCTTTTCGATCAACCCGAGCTGCTCTTCAATGAAGTCGATGTGCTCTTCCTCGCTTTTTTGGATATGCACCAATAGGTCGCGAGTGACGAAATCCTTGACCGCTTCGCAGTGTGCGATGGCCGTCGTATACATCGGGTGCGCTTCCATTTCCCGGCGCAAATCGCACTGCAGTATCTCCTGAACATCCTCGCCGATGAACAGCTTGCCCAAATCCTGCAGGTTCGGCAGCCCATCCAAAAAAAGAATCCGCTTGACCAGGCGGTCTGCGTGCTTCATTTCATCGATGGATTCCTCGTACTCAATTTTCCCGAGCCGCTTCATGCCCCAGTTGTCGAGCATGCGTGCGTGCAAAAAGTATTGGTTGACGGAGGTGAGTTCGTTCTTCAGCGCCTCGTTGAGGAATTTCAATACCTTCGCTTCACCTTGCACGGCCGGCCCCTTCTTCATTTACACGGGAATTTAAGCTCGGATTGTAAGCCCGAACTCAATCAGCAAGGAATTTGAATTGGCCGCTAAACCGCGAATTCGGTGGCGGCGGGGGAGAACAGGCCGGATCGCGAGGAGTCGCATGCTTTCAAGGAAGAAGCCAATGCCGATCTGGCCTCAGGCAGGCACTTGCCGCAGCAGGTTCCCACCCCTAAATCACGCGTCAGATCGCGCAGCGACGTGGCGCCGCTTTTGACGGCGGTGCGGATTTGTCGGTCCGAGACGGCTTTGCATACACAAACGATCATGAGGCCATTGTGAACGCGAATGCGAATGATTGTCAATACCGTGTGAGTTGCCCGCACCCCCTACGCTGCGTCATCTCATTATGTTTAACTTATGATGCAATAGCCGTCCCCATCGTTAATCGCGGGCCTGATGTCCAGCTTAGACGTGGAATCAAAAAGTGTTAAAAACCAATAAGTTGGCTCATGGATGGATGGTCGTTTGTGTTGCACTGCTGCTGGCTGCCTGCGGCAAATCCGGCGGACCGCAGGCGCCGCCGCCGCCGCAGGTCAGTGTGGCCCAAGTGCTCATCAAGCCGGTGAAGGACTGGGATGAGTTCACCGGGCGACTGCAAGCGGTAGAGGCGGTCGAGATTCGCCCGAGAGTGTCCGGCTACATCGACAAGGTGGCGTTCACGGAGGGCAGCCTGGTCAAGCGCGGAACGCTGCTGTTCGTCATCGATCCGCGGCCCTATCAAGCCGAATACGACCGTGCTGCCGCCGATCTCAAGCGCGCCAAGACCGCCTTGGATCTGGGCCGCATTGAATTGACCCGTGTGCAGCGGCTGAAGGACAGCGGCGCGGTTTCCCAGGAAGAGTTGGATCAGCGCAAGAGCGCGGTGGCCCAGACGGAAGCCGACGTCGCCGGGGCCGAGGCCGCGCTCGAAGCGGCCTCGCTCAATCTGAATTTCACCAAGGTCACAAGCCCGATCGATGGCCGCGTCAGCCGTGCCGAAGTAACCCGCGGCAATTTGGTGACGGGCGGCAGCAATGGCGGCACCTTGCTCACGTCGGTGGTGTCGATGGATCCGATCTATCTGTATTTCGATGCCGATGAGCAAAGTTATCTGCGTTACACGAAGATGGCACGCAGCGGCGAGCGTCCGAGCTCGCAGGAGTCCGGCAGGCCGGTGCAAGTCGGCCTCGCCAACGAGGAGGGCTTCCCGCACGCCGGCACCGTGGATTTCGTCGACAATCAATTGAATCCTCAGACCGGTACCATTCGCGCTCGCGCGGTCCTTCCGAACAAGGACGGGCAATTCACGCCCGGCATGTTTGCGCGCGTGCAGCTGCTCGGCAGCGGCGTGTATTCCGCGGTCTTGATCGACGATCGCGCCGTCAATACCGATCAAAGCCAGAAGTACGTGCTGGTGCTCGGCGCCAATAACCAAATTGAGTACCGCAAGGTCAAGCTCGGCCGCGTGATCGATGGTCTGCGGGTGGTGAAGGAGGGTCTCAAAGCCGGCGACGTCATCGTCGTGAACGGCGCGCAGCGCGTGCATCCCGGAGTTACGGTCGCGCCGCAACGGGTGACCATGGGCGCCGACAATGCGGCCGCAGCGAGCTAGAGCCGATCGATGAACATATCTTCGTTCTTCATCGAGCGGCCGATATTTGCCACCGTGCTGGCAATATTGATCACGGTTGCGGGCTTGCTCGCCATGCCGAATCTGCCGATCAGCGAGTATCCGGAAATCGTGCCCCCGACCGTGGTGGTCAGCGGTCAATATCCGGGAGCCTCGCCGAAGACCATTGCCGAAACGGTGATCACGCCGCTCGAGCAGCAGATCAATGGCGTGGAAAACGCGATCTATACGAATTCCACCGCCACTCCGGACGGCACTTTTTCCATCACCGTGACTTTCAAGCTGGGCACCGATTTGGATATCGCGCAGGTGCAGACCCAGAACCGCGTGGCGCAGGCCGACACGCGCTTACCTGAGGTGGTGCGGCAAATCGGCCTGGTTACCCAGAAACGCTCGCCCGACCTGACCATGGTGGTGTTCCTGAAGTCGGGCGACGGCCGTTATGACTCGCTGTACCTGCGCAATTACGCCGTGATTCAAATCCGGGATGTGTTGGCGCGAATTCCGGGCATGGGCGATGTGCGCGTCTTTGGATCCGGCGATTACGCCATGCGCCTATGGCTCGATCCCGCAAAGATTGCCGCGCGCAACATGGACGTCGACGAGGTGCTGGCGGCGGTCCGCGAGCAGAACGTGCAGGTCGCCGCGGGACAGATCGGCGGGCAGCCGGCTCTGCCCGGAACTCAGTTCCAGTACATCGTCAATGCTCAGGGGCGGCTGCAAACCGAGCAAGAGTTCGGAAACATCGTGGTGAAGAGCGGTGCCAACGGCGAGACGACGTACCTGCGCGACATCGCCCGGATCGAACTGGGGCCGGATAACTATGCATTGCGCAGCATGCTGGACGGCGGCCCCGCGGTTGCGATTCCGGTGTTTCAATTGCCGGGCGCGAACGCGCTGCAGCTCTCCGATGCGGTGCGCGCCAAGATGAAGGAACTCGCGAAGAGCTTCCCCGAGGGCGTAAGTTACGAAATCGACTACGACCCCACCGTTTTCGTGCGCAGCTCGATCGAGTCCGTGGTGCACACCTTGTTCGAGGCGGTGCTGCTCGTCGTGTTGGTCGTCGTGGTGTTTCTGCAGACCTGGCGTGCCAGCGTGATCCCGTTGGTTGCCGTGCCGGTCGCCATTGTCGGCACCCTGGCGGCATTGCTGCTGGCCGGATTCACCATCAACTCGCTCACGCTGTTCGGCCTGGTACTGGCGACCGGCATCGTCGTCGACGATGCCATCGTGGTGGTGGAGAATATCGAGCGCAAGATCGAGCAGGGATTGAATCCACACGCGGCGGCCCATGCCGCCATGGGCGAGGTCACGCGCCCCATCATTTCCATAGCTCTGGTGCTGTGCGCGGTATTCGTCCCCGTGGCATTCGTTTCCGGCCTCACGGGCCAGTTCTACCGGCAGTTCGGCATCACCATCGCGGCGAGCACCATCATTTCGACCTTCAATTCGCTGACGCTGTCGCCGGCATTGGCGGCGCTGCTGCTCAAGCCGAGAAACTCACAACCTGACGCATTTCAGCGCGGCATCAACAAGGTGCTCGGCGGATTTTTCCGCTTGTTCAACCGCGCTTTCGAGCGCGGCTCGGAGCGCTACGGTCGCGGCGTGCGGCGGCTCACCGCGATTCGAGTCGCCGTGCTGTTCGTGTTCGCAGCCTTGTTGTTCGGCACCTGGGGCATGTTTCGGCTGGTACCCGGCGGCTTCATTCCCGCGCAGGACAAGCAGTATCTCATCGGCATCGTTCAGCTGCCCGATGCCGCCTCGCTGGATCGCACCGAAAATGTCGTGCGGCGCATGTCGGCGCTGGCCAAGGAGACGCCGGGTGTCGATCATGTCATCGGATTTTCCGGACTGTCGGTGCAGGGATTCGTGAATTTGAGCAATGCGGCGGTGCTGTTCTTTCCGCTCAAGCCCTTCGGAGAACGCACCAGCAAGAGCTTATCGGCAGGTGCCATTGCTCAAGAGCTCAACAAGAAGTTCTCCACCATCCAAGATGCCGTCATCTTTGCCGTGCCGCCCCCGCCGGTGCAGGGGCTGGGGACCACGGGCGGTTTCAAGCTCTATCTGCAAGACCGTGCCGCGCATGGTTACGACGAGTTGGCGCGCGTCACCGCCGAGGTCCTGAGCAAGGCTCGCCAGCAGCATGAGTTGAATCCTTTCGCCACCTACACGACGTTTCAGAACAGCGTGCCGCAGCTGTTCGCGGATGTCGATCGGGTCAAAGCCAAGCGCGAGGGCGTTCCGTTGTCGTCGGTGTTCGACACATTGCAGGCGTACCTCGGGTCCGTCTACATCAACGACTTCAACCGCTTCGGACGCACCTATCGCGTCTATGCGCAAGCGGAGGCGCAATTTCGCAATCAACCTGAAGATATTGCCAACTTGAAGATGCGCAACGCCAGCGGCGACATGGTGCCCATGGGTGCGGTGGCGGACATCCGCTTCGAGGCAGGCTCCGACCGCGTCTCGCACTACAATGTGTATTTGGCCTCCGACATCAACGGCCAAGCCGCAGCCGGCGTCTCCTCGAGCCAGGCCACGGCGGCCATGGAGCGCGTGCTCAACGCAACACTGCCGAATGGCTTCGGCTATGAATGGACCGACTTGACCTTCCAGCAAAAGACGGCGGGAAATACGGCGCTGATCGTTTTCCCCATCTGCGTCATGCTGGTGTTTTTGATTTTGTCGGCGCAGTACGAAAGCTGGGCGCTGCCGCTCGCGGTGATCCTCATCGTGCCGATGTGTCTGTTGTCGGCCATGGCCGGCGTGTGGCTTAAAGGGTCGGACAACAATGTGCTCACGCAGATCGGCTTCATCGTCTTGGTGGGGCTGGCCTGCAAGAATGCCATTCTCATCGTCGAGTTCGCGCGCGCGCGCGTCGAGCATGGCCTCGCGCCGGTCGAGGCGGCGATCGAAGCGTGCCGTTTGCGGCTGAGGCCGATTCTCATGACGTCCTTCGCCTTCATCATGGGCGTGATTCCGCTGGTAATCGCGAGCGGTGCCGGCAGCGAAATGCGCCAGGCGATCGGCATCGCCGTGTTTGCCGGGATGTTGGGCGTGACCTCGTTCGGACTGTTCCTGACCCCGGTCTTTTTCGTGACCATCGAGTCCTGGCTGGCACGGCGCAAGCAGCATCCCGACTACCTGCAGCCGCTGTCCGCGAGCGAGGAGACACCGCGTGCGTAAATGGGCTGCGCTCGCGGTGATCGTGCTGACCGGGTGCGCGGTGGGGCCGAATTACCGCCGGCCGGAAACGCCGCTCGAACCGCACTTTGCCAATGCCGGCGAACCCGGGTTCGCGCAGGCCGAAACGGTTGCGCATTATTGGACCAGCTTCGCGGACCCGGTGCTGGATGGCCTGGTCGCAGATGCCCTGGCGCACAACAAGGACTTGAGCGCCGCCGAAGCGAATTTGCGCGCGGCGCGAGCGGCACGCCGATTGGCCGGCTTCGATCAGTATCCCACGGTCAATTTGGCGGCAAGCTATACGCACAACTTGGATTCGCAGGAGCAACTGCCGGGCGTCGACATGCACGACCGGGAATTCGATGCGGCGCAAGCCGGATTCGACGGACTGTGGGAACTGGACTTGTTCGGCAGGGTGAGACGCAATGTCGAGGCGGCCCGCGCCGACGTCGGCGCCGCCGCCGCAACGCTGCAGGATGCGCGGGTGAGCGTCATCGCGGAAGTCGCGCGCGATTACTTCATTCTGCGCGGATTGCAGGATCAATTGGCGCTCACGCAACGCAACGCGGACAATCAATTCAGTTCGCTCAAACTTACCCGCACTCGACTCGAAGCGGGCAGGGGCAATGAATTGGACACTTCGCGCGCGGAAGCGCAATGGCAGACGACGGTGGCGTCCATCCCGAGCTTGCAGGCAACCATCGCCACCACCAGCTACCGCTTGAGCGTGTTGACCGGCCGCCAGCCCACCGCACTCAGCGCGAACCTGTCTCCGATTGCGCCGCCGCCGGCGTTGCCGCCATTAAACGCCATCGGTACCCCGGAACAATTGCTGCGCCGCCGGCCGGATGTGCGCGTGGCCGAGCGGCGCCTTGCAGGGGCCACGGCCAGAGTCGGCGTCGCGGTGGGCGATTTGTTTCCCAAAGTCACGCTGGTGGGGCAGGTTGGGTATTTTGCACCGACGTTCGGCGATTTCGGGCAGAGCGAGGCGCGATTTTTCTCGGTTGGACCCGGCATCTCGTGGGCCGCGTTCGATCTGGGGCGGGTGCGGGCGCGGATCGGCTCCGCCAAGGCCCAAACCGATGCCGCGCTTGCGTCCTATGAAGGGGCCGTGCTCGGCGCACTCGAGGACACCGAGGGCGCGCTGATAAGCTATGGCCGCGCGCAGTCGCGGCGCGACGCGTTGCAAGTGGCGGCCGCGGCGAGCGACAAGGCGGCGGATCTGGCGCGCAAGCGTTTCGAGGGCGGCCTGATCGATTTCCTGGAGGTGCTCGATGCCGAACGCACGGCACTGAGCGCGGAGTTGCTGTTGTCGCAGAGCCGGACCGATGCCGCGACATCTTTGATTGCCGTTTACAAGGCGTTGGGCGCCGGCTGGCAGGCCGCCCCTGAGGGAAAATGAAAATCTATTCGTGGAACGTCAACGGCATTCGCGCGGTGCATAAAAAGGGCCTGTTCCAGTCTTTTTTGGAAGCTCACCAGCCGGACATTCTCTGCCTGCAGGAGACCAAGGCAGAACGCGGTCAAATTGAGATCGAGTTGCCCAATTACCGCGAGTACTGGAATTCGGCGGTGAAGAAAGGCTATTCGGGAACGGCGATTTTTTCCAAGCAGGAACCGCTGAAAATCATCAATGGATTCCCCAATGAGTTTGCCAAGCGTTTTACCTTCGCCGACGAGCTGAAACGCGACAGCGCGGAGGAAGGCCGGGTCATCACCGCGGAGTTTGCCAATTTTTACATGGTCACCGTTTATACGCCGAATGCCAAAGACGACTTGAGCAGGTTGGCGCTGCGGCACAAACACTGGGATCCCGCATTCCTCGCCTATTGCAGCCAATTGGAAAAGAGCAAACCTGTCATATTTTGCGGCGATCTCAATGTCGCCCATACCGAGCTTGATCTTGCGAATCCCAAGCCCAACCGAGGCAAGAAGGGGTTCACCGACGAGGAACGTGCGGGCTTTCAGGCCATCATCGACGCCGGCTTCGTCGACACGTTCAGATTGTTTACGCAGGGAAACGGGCACTATTCATGGTGGAGTCACTTCGCCAACTCGCGGGCGCGCAACGTCGGATGGAGAATCGACTACCTCATGGTCTCATCCAAACTGCGCGATGCGGTCAAGGCTGCGCAAATCCACTCAAAGGTGATGGGCAGCGATCACTGCCCGGTGAGCATCACGCTGGATGCAACTTTCTAAAGTGCTTCAATGACGGTGGCAATGCCCTGGCCGCCGCCGATGCACTGGGTCGCGAGCGCATAGCGGCCGCGCGTGCGCGCCAGCAGGGACGCGGCCTTGCCGGTGATGCGCGCGCCGGTTGCGCCCAGAGGGTGCCCGAGCGCCATACCGCCGCCATCCAGATTGATCTTGGCCGGATCAAGGCCTAATTCCCGGATGCAGGCGAGCGCCTGCGAGGCGAATGCTTCGTTTATTTCGATCACGTCGAGCGCGTCGGGCTTCAGGCCGGCGCGCGCCATCACCTTGCGGGTGGCTGGAATGGGTCCGATACCCATCACGGCCGGATCGCAGCCTACGGTGGCGGCCGAGCGAATGCGCGCCAGCGGATGCAGGCCGTGGCGTTGCGCGAATTGCTCGGTCGTGACCAGCACCACCGACGCGCCGTCGGTCAATGGCGAGGAGGTTCCCGCCGTCACCACGCCGCCTTCGGCAAAAACCGGCTTCAACGCCGCCAGCGCCTCGAGCGACGTGGAGGGGCGGATGCAGCCATCTTCGGACACCAGTTCGCCTGATTCGAGCCGGATCGGCACAATCTCGTCGCGCAACCGTCCCTGCTCGCGCGCCTGCGCCGCCTTGCGGTGCGAATCGACCGCCATGACTTCCTGATCGTGCCGCGCAATGTTGTAGCGTTTCGCTACATTTTCGGCGGTCTGTCCCATGCTGATATAGGCATCCGGAAAGCGGCTCAACAATTCCGGATTCGGCGATCGATTGAATCCCCCTTGCGGAACCATGCTCATCGATTCGACGCCGGCGCAAAGATACGCCTCGCCGATGCCGGCTTCGATTTGCGCAGCGCCGATATGAATCGCAGACATCGACGAGCCGCAAAAACGGTTGACCGTCATGCCGCCGACTTCCAGCGGCAGGCCCGCCAGCAGCACCACGATGCGCGCAATGTTCGAACCCTGAGGGCCTTCCGGATAGGCGCAGCCCACAATGACGTCCTCGATCAAGGCGGGGTCGAGCCGGGTCCGTTCGATGAGACCCTTGACGACTTGCGCCGCAAGGCTATCGGGACGCACCGCGGCGAGCGGCCCCTTGCGGGCAAAGGTCTGCGGAGAGCGTGCGTAGGCGGCAATCAGTGCTTTCATGATTTACTGATTGTACATGCGCGCCGCACGCACGGAAAATGACGCCCAGCCGAAAAAGGGGTTTACGATGACGATGCTGCTGTTGTTCGGGTCCAATGTTTTCATGACTTTTGCCTGGTACGGGCATCTCAAATACGGCCATGACTGGCCGCTTTGGAAGGCGATTCTCGTCTCATGGGCAATTGCGCTGATCGAATACTGCATGGCAGTTCCGGCCAATCGGCTGGGCTTCGGCGTCTTTACCGGCTTTCAGCTCAAGATCCTCCAGGAAGCCATCACGTTGACGGTGTTCCTGGTGTTCGCCATGGTTTACCTCAAGGAGAAGATGGCGTGGAATTATGCCGTCGCTTTTGTGCTGCTGATTGCGGCTGCGGTGGTGGCGTTCGCCTTCAAGCCCGTGGCGCCCTAGTGCACCAAGAAACAGGGGAGCCTGATCAGGCTCCCCTTTGCTGCTGCAGTCCAGCCATCGAATCAATCGCTGAGTTCAATTGCTAAGCAGGATGGTGATGCGGCGCGCAGTGAAGGTGTTGCCGGCTGTGTCGTACTGTCCGTCCGCCGTCAAGCGCAGGGCGGTGGTCGTGCCATCCAAATCCATGCCTAACGCAGCTTCAAAGTCCGCGAAGCTACTGAAGTTGTCGGTGCCGCGTCCATGCTGACCGGTGATCGCGAACTGGGTCATACCGGATGCGGCCGCCACGATCGACGGATCGCCCGCCAGGGACGTGATATCGATATCCCGCGCATCGACCTGAATGCGGTGGTGGCTGCCGATGCTCGAGTTCGACACGTCGAGATCGAGGTGAGCGGCGTCCATCGCCTTGAACGGCACCATCGTGCCCGAGTTTCCCCAGTCGATATCCATCTGCGCGCCCTTGCCGCGATTGTCATCATCGTCATCGTTGTCGTCGATATCGCCTTGCGAACCGGCGGCCAGCGTGATGGCGTTAAAGTCCGGCGGCGTCGAGCCAAATGGTGCGGCAAAGCCGATTCCCATCAGCGAATCGCCGACCGTGAAGGGAGTCAGGCTCAAGTTTCCCGTGGCCAGTACATACTTGGCGGGGTCGCTGACCGATCCCGCAGCAGAGCCCGTGCCGGCGAAATCAAACAGCGATGCCGGCAGGCGGTCGATGGAGTTCAGCCTGATCGTGATTTGACTCGTGCCGATTGCATTGAGCGCACCTTGTACTTGGGTGAAGTCCAACCGTACCCGCCCGGCCGTGGCATCCACGCTCACTTTTCCGGAGCCGTCCTTTGTGGCGCTGCCGAAGGCGTCGATGAGCGATCCCACCGAGATCTCCGATATGGTATGCGCCGGTGCGGCCGCCGTCTGGCCTTGCACCGTTACCGCGGTGGCCGCGGCGAGGGTGACGGAAGAATTACCCGCCATGAAGTCATCGCCGCCATCATGATCATCGCCGTCGTCATGATCCTGCATGTGCGCGCCATGCACCGTCAGGGTATTGCCGGTTCGCGCGATGACGGTCCCCGAGATGTGATCCAGACCGCCGCCCTCGACGCTGCTTGCGGCCAAGACGCGGGTCGCGGTGAATGATTGGGTGGCGAGGTCGAGGCTGCCGAAGGCGACCGAAAGCGTGTTCGAGGGGAGCGCTGCCAACTGCGCGAGCCCGGCCGCACCGACAAAGGGCGTGCCGTTGATCTCGAAGGCCGTCGTGTCGCTGGTGTGAATCACCAACGGACTCAACTTGTCGTCATGATGTTCGTGAAAGGGATCGACCAGCACGGTGTACGCGCCATTTGCCGTATCCACGGAGGCGATTTCACCGCGCACCCGAATCTGCTTGTTGTCCATGGGCACCACGCCGGCGACGAGCACCGGGCTGACCGTCACCGTCTTACCGGTCAAGTCGACCATGTTGGACGCCAGCAAATTGAAATCGAAAGCGATGCGCGAGGTTTTCGCGGCATTCATCCGCAGATGATTCTTGTTGTCGAGCTGCACCATGAGCTGCAGTTGCGTGAGG
>DATATA010000089.1:0-24686 GCA_036263775.1 Steroidobacteraceae bacterium
AAATTCTGTTCCTGGGTGCGCACGTCGGTGGTGAGGCGCACCAGATCCTCCGCCACTTGGTCCGGCATGCTCGGCGCTTTAGGGTCGCTGCTGTATGGCTTGAAGCGCAGGGTGTCGGCGCGCATCTTTTTCATGCGGCCATTGAGCGTCTCGAGAAACTGGTTGGTGACCTTGATCTGGTCGGTCAGCAAGGTGAGACGCTGGTCGCGCAGCCGTTCGATTTCCTGCACGGAGGCATAGGTGTTGAGCAAATTCTTGTCGCGAATTTGGCGTTGTTCCGCGTCGGCCCGCTTTTGATCGTCGGCCGCCATCTGCTCGGCGCTCTTCTGCGCATCTTGATGGCGTATCTCATAGCCCTGCGAGTTCAGGACATGCTGCTCCTGGGCCGCGTATTCCGGCGGGACATGATCGCCGTAGTGGATCACGCCATCCTTGTCGACCCATTTATAGAGTACGCGGCCATTGTTGGATGGAGACGCGCCTCGGGGGCCGGGCGCGCCCGCTGCCGGCCTCAAGGCCAGCAATGCGCACAGGCATAAGATCCAAGCAACATTCTTCAAGAAACTATCCTCGAGATGAAGCGGCCGCCATTGTGAGCGAGCTTACAGGCGTTTTCTAGGGGCAATTCCTCAGTCTGCGAGCCCGTACCGCTCGCGGTAAGACCGCATGCTCTTAAGATCGCCCGCCTGGCCCGCCTTGGAAACATGGTGCATGAGGTCGGCCAGGCTGATCACGGAAACCACCGGTATTTGATACTGGCTGCGGACTTCCTGCACTGCCGAAAAATCGCTGCCGGAAGCCCGCTCCTGGCGATCCAGCGCCAGGAGCACCCCCGCCGGCGTCGCACCGGCGCTCCGAATAAACTCCATAGACTCGCGGATCGCCGTACCGGCCGTAATCACATCGTCGACGATCAGCACGCGGCCGATCAGCGGGCTGCCGACGATCCGGCCGCCCTCGCCGTGATCCTTGCTTTCCTTGCGGTTGAAGGCAAACGGCACGTTGCGCCCGTGCCGTTCCGCCAGCGCCGCGGCCGTGATGGTGACGAGCGGGATTCCTTTGTAGGCCGGGCCGAACAGCATGTCGAATTTCAAGTCGGAGGCCGCGAGTGCCGCCGCGTAGGCACGGCCCACGGCGCCCACGGCATCACCGGTGTTAAATAGGCCCGCGTTGAAAAAGTACGGACTTTCGCGCCCTGATTTGAGCGTAAAGCTGCCGAACCGCAAAACGCCCAGCCGCACGCACAATTCGATGAATTCACTTTGATACGCCGCGGCCATGGACTGATATTATCGTGAGCGATGCGCATCGTCACGAATACCGCCTTCCTTTGACGGATCAACCCAAGCTCACGCTCCGCCAAGCGCTGGGCGATAAACGGCTGATGGCCGTCCTCTTGATGAGCTTCGCGTCGGGTCTGCCTTTCAATCTTACCAATTTTTCTCTGCAAGCCTGGCTGGCATCCGCCGGTTTGAACATCAAAACCATCGGCATATTCTCGCTGGTGGCGCTGCCCTACAACATCAAATTTCTGTGGGCACCGTTCCTGGACCGCTATCTGCCGCCGTTTCTTGGCCGGCGCCGCGGATGGATTCTCGTATATCAAGCAGGGCTGACGGTCTGCATCGGCGTCATGGGCTTGAGCTCTCCCACCGAGGAGTTGCCCTTGTTGGCCGCGACCGCTGTGTTGTTGGCCTTTCTATCGGCATCGCAGGACATCGTGATCGACGCGTATCGCGTCGACACGATTCCGGCCGGCGAGCGGGCGCTCGCGGCCGCAGCTGCGGCCTTCGGATACCGTACCGCCGCCATGTTGGCGGGTACCGTACTGGTGTACATCGCCGGCGGTCTCGGTTGGCGGCTCGCGTTTCTGTTCGTGGCGTGTCTGATGGCGGCGAGCATGCTCGCGACGCTGTGGGCGCCCGAACCGGACTCGCCGGGCGTGCGGCCGACGTCCTTGATTGCCGCCGTGTGGCACCCGCTGCGCGCGTTGCTGTCGCAGAAAGGCATGTGGGGGTTCCTGATTCTCATTCTGCTGTACAAGGTGGGTGACGCGCTGGCATTGAGCCTCTACAGCACTTTTATGATTCAGGGCGTCGGCTTCTCGCTGCGCGAGTTGAGCATCGCCGGCAAGCTGAACATGACCGTGTCGACCATGGTCGGTGTGGCGCTGGGCGGTTGGCTCTACATGCGCTGGGGAACATTTCGCTCGCTGTTGATTTTCGGCATCGGACAAGCGCTCACGAATCTGCTCTATGCGTGGCTGGCGTTGACGGGCAAGAAGATCTGGCTGCTGGTGCTGGCTACATGCGTGGACACCATGGTCGGCGGAATGGGTCAGGCAGCATTCGTCGCTTTCCTGATGTCATTGTGCTCGGCGAATTTCAGCGCCACGCAGTACGCCTTGCTGTCCGCACTGGCGGTGTTGCCGAGAAACTTGACCGGGGTGGTTGCCGGCTTTTTGGTGCCTATCGTGGGGTGGGCCAAGTTTTTTACCATCACCTGTATGGCTGCGGGGCCGGGGCTTTTGGCGTTGCTGATTTTGCGGCGTCAGGTCATTGCCGCCGGGGAGCGCGACGTCGCATCTGCCAAGCAGTAGCGCCGGCTGCAGGAGAGATCGATTCTAGCGGCGCATCGACCGGTCGTGCGGGCTGGACCAAGCCGTTCTGGCGTTGTCTTCGAATTCGCGTCCCAAATCTTCCGCTTCGACATCAATGGCGCCCGACCAGTCCTCAGGAGCATCGGCCGCTTCGATCAGATTGTCCCAAAGGTGTTCGTTCCATGACTCGAAATCCATTTCCGCAACGGTGCCGTCGAAGTATTGAATCTCGATGGTCTGGTCTTGCGCGTCGATGGCGACGACTTCAAAGAGCTCATTGGTATTGCCCCGATACCAGTCGCCTACGATCGGCCTGATTACGTTCATCGGCTTCTCCGTCTGCTATGCTCAAGTGCATTCAACTCCGAATGAGCCATTCGCGCAATATGTAATTTTTGCGCGCAGCAACAATAATGATCGAACAGCTCATCAAATTTTTTGTGGTTTTCTTCGTGGTGGTCGAACCCATTTCCTTGATCCCCTTGTTCGCGGGTCTGACCCAAGGCGCGAGCGCCGGCTACAAGAAAAAAATGGCCGGCAAATCCGCGGCGATCGCACTCATCATCTGCGTGCTGTTCGCTCTGGTCGGCGCAAGATTTTTGCGCATCATGGGGATATCCTTGAGTTCCTTCCGCATCGCCGGCGGCACGCTGCTGTTCTTGATTGCCTTGGAAATGGTGTTCGCGCGCGCCTCGGGCACGAAGTCGACCACCACCGAAAAGGAAGAGGCCAAGACGCGCGACGATATTTCGGTGTTCCCTTTGGCGTTCCCCTTCATCGCCGGCCCCGGGGCGCTCGCCACCATTTTGCTGACCTCCGGCGAGCTATGGGGCAAGCCGCTGCAGTTCGCCGCGTTCTTGGGCGTGGTGTTCATCGTCATGCTGGTCTGCTGGGCGATGATGCTGGCGACGCCGCGGCTGATGAAAGTCTTCGGGGTCACCGGCGCCAATGTCATGAGCCGCTTATCCGGCGTCATTCTCGCCGCGCTCGCGGTGCAATTCATCGTGGAAGGAATCCGCGGCGCGTTCCTAGCGTCTTGAGTAAGCCAGATCCCACACGCCGTGACCCAAACGTTCGCCGCGCCGCTCGAATCGCGTGGCGGGCCTGAAATCCGGCCGCGGCACGAAAGTCGAATCCGCGCTTGAAGTCAGCAGCGCCGGCTCAGCGTTGCACACCGCCAGCATCTGTTCCGCGTAGTCCTGCCAATCGGTCGCCAGCCGCAAGGATCCGCCGCTGCGCAGCTTGGCTGCGGCGAGCGCCACGAAGGAAGGCTCGATCAAACGCCGCTTATGGTGCCGCTTCTTGTGCCAGGGGTCCGGAAAGAACACCAGCATTTCATCGAAGCTATTCTCGGCGACATGCTCGCGAAGCACATCGACGGCATCGCTGCAGATGATGCGCAGATTTTTGAGCGCGCGCTGCTCGGCGCGCAGCAAGAGCCGTCCCACGCCCGCTCGGTGCACCTCGATTCCTAGGTAGTCGATGTGCGGATTGGTCTCCGCCAGGGTCCCAATCACTTCCCCGGCCCCGAAGCCAATTTCCAGGCAGCGTGGCGCCGCACGCCCGAAAACGGCCTCAAGATCCAGCGGCCTCGCGTCAAGGTCGATGCCGTACGCGGGCCATAGCTCGCCAAGCGCACGTTCCTGCGCCGGCGTGGTTCGGCCGGCTCTCAAGACAAAGCTGCGAATGCGCCGTGGCGTCTGCATGGCTGCAAAGTGTGCCTGATATGATGGACTGATGCGCAATACCCTCCTGCCCGCGGCGGCCGCCTTGTTGGTGCTGACCGGCTGCGCGGGATTGCCGCGGCACGTGCTGAAGACTCCATCGACGGCCTTTCAGCGTCCGGAGACCACGACGTTGGGGCGCATCGTCGCCGAAGACGAGGTCGGAAAGAACCTCTCCGGCATACGCCTGCTGTCCACGGGTGAAGAGGCGTTTGCCAGCCTCATCACCTTGGCCGACCATGCGGAGCGCACGCTCGACATTCAGTACTACATCATCCACGAGGACGAATCCACGCGGACGCTGCTGCATCATGTACGCCTCGCGGCGGACCGCGGCGTGCGGGTGCGGGTGCTGGTCGATGATCTGAACACCGCCGGTGAAGACCGGCGCTTCATGCATTTGAGTACGCACGCGAACGTCGAGGTGCGGGTGTTCAATCCGTTTACCGCCGGTCGGTTCTCCAACTGGACGCGCTTCATCGCCTCAGCCACGGACATCCGGCGCATCAATCACCGCATGCACAACAAGCTGTTCGTCGCGGACAATGCACTCGCCATTACCGGCGGACGCAACATCGGCGATGCGTACTTCACTTTGGATCCGCGCAGCAACTTCATCGATTTGGACGTGGTCGCGGCCGGACCGATCGTACCGGCCCTGTCGGCCTCGTTCGACCAGTTCTGGAACAGCAAGTACGCCATTCCCATTGCGACGGTCGCTTCCTCGGTCGAAGCCGAGACCGATGCGGCGCCGCCGGTGGAAGCGGAAATATCAGCGGGCGGGAATTGGCTCGAGCACGAAGTGGAGGCGCACAAGCTGGAGCTTCTCTGGGTGCCTGCGACCGTGCTCGCCGATCAACCCGCCAAGATCGCCAGCGAGACCGCACCCGATGTGGAAGTCACGATCGCCAACGACATCAGCACGCTGATGAGCACCGCCGATCAAGAACTCATCATCATTTCTCCTTACTTCGTGCCGGGCACGGAGGGAGTTGCATTGATCGGTCAGTTGGTGAGCCGCGGCGTGCACGTCCGGATCTTGACCAATTCTCTGGCGTCGACGGATTCGCCGCTGGTGGACATCGGCTATGCGCGCTACCGCGTGCCGCTGCTCAAGCTCGGCGTCGATCTGCGTGAAATGCGGCCAAAGCTGGGGCAGAAGCGCGCGCGCTTTCATCCGTTCCGCAGCTCCAACGCCAGCTTGCATGCGAAGGCGCTGGTGATCGATCAAAAAATCGTCTTCATCGGCTCTTTGAACATGGATGAGCGTTCCGCAAGGACCAACAGCGAACTGGGCCTGATCATCAGCAGCGCCGAGATCGCGCATGAAGTCACCGGCCTGCTGGATGACATCAGCACCGACGGCAGCTACAAGGTGCAACTCGATCAGCACGGCCGCGTCGAATGGGTCGGGGTCGGCGGCGATGCCGGGACACAGAAAATCTGGCATGCGGATCCGGGGACCAGCCGAACCGAGCGGCTCTGGCTCAAGCTTCTCGCGCCGTTCGCGCCGGACGATTTGCTCTAAAAGGCCGGCCGCTCGAGGTGGCTTAGTTCGGCGATATCCGTAAGGTGCTCAAATATTCCTTTACCTTGGCGCGAAAACCCTCGCTGCTGGTCACGGTCGCGCCGCCGGCCAATACCAGGATAAAGTCGCCGCGCAACGTGCGGTTTACTTCCTTGACGTAATTCAAATTGACCAGGCAGGAGCGGCTGATGCGCAGCATCGGCTGCGAGCCAAGCGCAGCTTCCGCCTGTTGCAGGGTGCTGCGCGCGTGGAAATTATCCTTGCCGACGCGGATCATCACGTAATTGCGGTCCGCCTCGATCATTTCGACCCGAGCGGCATCGAGCACGTGCAAGTGGCCGCCGAACTCCGCCAGCAGGCGCGGTTTCTCCTCGCTCAACGTCCGGGCACCGCGCTCGAGTTGCGCGAGCAGGCCGGCCAACAAGGTCTGGCGTTCGTCGGCGCCGGAATTCAAATGGCGCGGCCTGACTCGCGCGAGCGTCTTGCGAAAGCGTTCCTGATCGAAGGGCTTGAGCAAATAATCCACGGCGCACACCTCGAAGGCCTCGAGCGCGTAGGTGTCGTAAGCCGTGACGAAGACCAGCGAGGGCAGCTGCGATGGCTCCAGTGCGCGCGCCAGGTCGATGCCGTTTAAGGGGTCCATCTGGATGTCGAGAAACAAGATCTGCGGCTTCTGCAAACGGATCGCCGCCAGCGCGCTGGTGCCGTCGCCGAATTCGCCCACCACGCGCAGATCCTTTTCCGCCTCGCAGTACTCGCGCAAGGTGCGCCGACCCGCAGCCTCGTCGTCCACGATGATGACATCCATCATGTGCCTAGAAGCGTCGTCGCGTGCAGTTTGTTGCCGGCGGACGCTTCCCGCGCGATCGGCGGCGATTCGCGTATCGCCGGCATGGATATTTCACTGATCCATTCGCTGCCGTGCGCGCCGCTGCCGTGCGCGCCGGCCGTGAGCCCCGCGCGGCCCTCGAACTGCACGGCCATGCGCTCGCGGACATTCTTGAGCCCGATGCCGTCGGCGCCCGCGGCACGGTCCGCGGACATCGTGTTCGTGACGCGCAGCAAAAGGATCTCGTTCATCAGACGTACCGAGACGCTCACCCTCACCGTGCCTTGATGGCCCGCGAGGCCGTGAACCACGGCGTTTTCGATCAAGGGCTGCAGTATCAGGCTGGGCACCCACACGGCGGGGACCTCGGCCGGATTCGGCAGCTCCACGGTGAGGCGATCGGTGAAGCGCCTTTGCTGCAGCTCCAAATAGAGCTTGGCAAATTGCAACTCGTCCGCAAGGCGCGAAAAATCACGCTCCCCGGCATTCAGCAGGCGGCGCAGCAGATCGGCGAGCTGGACCACCATCGACTGCGCGGCTTTGGGATCCCATTCAATGTGTCCGCGGATGGTGTGCAGCAGATTGAACAGCGTGTGCGGCGAGAGTTGCATGCGCAATGCCGCCAGGCGGGCCGCGCTCCACTCGCGTTCCAAGGCGGCGAGCCGCAACTCAGAATCGCGGAAGCGCGTGTACAGCGCCAGGCCGGTGACCAAGGCCAGGCCGAAACCATAGGAAGGCAGGAAGCTGACGAAGCTGGCGAGCCACAGCGTCACCCAGAATGGGTCGCTCCACGCGCTGACCACATGTGAGAGAGCCGTCCCATGCGACTGGTCGGTGGCCATGATCACTTCGGAAAGGATCATGACCGGGTATGCCATTGCCGAGAAAACCGCGGCAAGAATGATTTGCAGCGGGAGCGCGATCAGGATCGGGCGCCATTGGACCTTGAGCGAGGCCCAAAAAGACACCAGCAGCATGGGCAGCAGCAAGAGATGCTGCAAAAGCCGGGTGTCCCAGCTGGCAAACACCAGGACGTCGGTCACGCGTGCGATGCCCGCGCTCATGCTGTAACCGTATAAGACGTTCGATACGGTCACATACACCCAGAACAGGCAGACTATTCCCAAGAACTGCAGCTGGTTCAGCCCTCCGGCAAACCGCTGCGAAGAATGAGCTGGACCCAGTTCTATCATGGCCCAAGCCTACCCCAAGTTGCTCTATTTTGCGGAGTTCGGCGGTGCCCGCGGGACGAAACCGTCGCAATTCGGGACGAACTCGACGCCTTGCCAGATACGTTCAACCGTCTGCGAGCGTCTTATGGGGGTGCCTTAAGAATTCACCGAAGGAGAGACGTCATGACTCGAATAGCTACTAGCATGCTGCTGCTCGGAGGTCTGGCCGGCCTCGCCGCCGCGAGTGCAGCGGGAGCTGAAACCGTGGCCGCCGATGTGCACGAGACGGTCGTGCGCTTCAACAGCGATGCGCTGGCGACCGACGGCGGAACGCGCGCCCTGTATCGCCGACTCGCAGGAGCCGCGGAGGCGGTCTGCCCCATGGCGGCCGATACTCGCATAGTGAATAGACGGGTGCAGAAGTGCCGGCAGGATGCCCTGACCGCGGCGGTTAACAAAATCCACAATCAGCGGCTCGCCGAACTGCACGCCGCCGCCGGTTCGAAATCAGGTTGAGGGCGTGAATATTTAGCGGCCGGCCGCAGGATCCAAGCGCACGGTGCGCTGCACCACCGTGACGTCGCCATCCTGCGAGCTGGTCGCATTCTGCGGCCGCGCTCGCCGCAGAGCCTTGCCATCCGGCAGATCCTCGGGCAGTCCATAGCTTTCGTCGAACACTTGCACCGTCAATGGTGCTGCCGTGGCATCAATCCCAAACTTCAGGCCCGCATCCGTCAGACCCTGCGCTCGGAAAATGGTGGCGCCATTGCGCAGCTTGTGCAGCTTGGCATGCAGCGGACCCGATGGCGTGTCGATCACAATGTCGGCAATGGCCGCACTCGCCGGAAATATCAAGAAGGCCGCGGGCGCTCCGCGCGGCGAATGCAGCAGCAACTCGACATGGGACATCGAGGCGCCGGCGCTCGCCGAAACTTGCTCCAACTCCGGCGCCGCCAGTTTCGTAGGCGGTGCCGGTGCAAAAAATCCGTCGAGAGGATAAGCGGCGAATCGCTCGCGGGGCTTTGGATCGAAGTGCACCGCTTCCGCCATGGCGCGCGGCAGATGCAGCGAGGCCGCCTGCGTCCACCAATGCGCGCCGCCGGAATCGCCATCGATCCAGTATTCGACGTTGACGCGCTGCGGCCAGCTCGCTGAGTACGTCGGCAGCAGCACCGTGATACAAATTCCGCCGAACGTCGCCGCCGCCGCGAGCACGGCCAGCCGCTGATGCGCCGCCCGTGTCGCGTTGCAGAGCAACGGCAGCAAAAAGCCCGCCGTCATACATAGGCAAACGGTATCAACGAGCCAAGCGAGTGTTCCGATGGCCGAGTACAGCATCAACAGCAGCGGCAGGAGCAGCGCCAGCATGACGAGGCCCGGGACCAGCGCGGCGAGATCCGCGCTGCCCGACGTCGGTGTGCGGCCCTTGATGATGGCCCAAAGGCAGGGCAGCACTGCGAGCGCCGCCGCCAGGGCTGCGAGCAGCAATACGTAATCAGCCCCCGGCAGGATTGCAGCGGCGGCGACCGACAACAGGGCGATGAGCAGTGCGGCGCCGAACCAAAAGCCCCAAAAGCCCGCGCGGCGCTTGAACCAAGCGGCGATGGCGGCCGTGATCAGCACGCTCAACGCTGCGAATCCAATGTGCATCGCCAGGGGGTGGGCGATCCACGGCGGCGCCTGCATCGGCGGCAGCCTGCCCAAGAACCGCAGCAGCGCAAGCACGCCCAGACTGAGTAAACCGCCCGATAGCACGTTGACCAGCGCGCCGAGAAACCCATACGCCGCATGGGCAAAGCTCAAGTATCCCTTGCGGATCAGCAACGCCGCTGCGCCCAGCAATAACACCAGGACGGCGAGCGCCGCCGGCAGTACCACCTCTACGGGCCAGACGAGCACGGTGCGAGCCATGACATCGAAGAACATGGAATCCGATGCGGGCTGGTTGAGGTCTGGCGAGCGGGCCAGTGCCAACAGCGCGCTCAGAGCACTGGCACCCTGATGCTGCAGGCTGCCGGCGGAGGAATTTTCCCAGTTATCCAAGGGTGTGTGGTAGTGGCCGACGTCGCCAAGAAAGGCCAGGTTGAATCCCTGATACGCGGCTCCCTTGAAGACCGTGAAATCGGTGTTGTTGGGCAATGTCTTGTAGATCACGTAGCTCAGGGAGTTGGTGATCGGCTCGAGCGAAGTCTTGCCGTACAGGCGCATGAGCCACGCATTGGCCGATCCTGTTTCAAACATGAAGCTCGGTCCGGACACCCCGCGCGCGTCCATGTTCACCGCCGCCTTGACCTGCTTGGCCAAGCGATGATCTCGAGTGAACAGATAGGCACCCAACAACCCGGCCTCTTCGCCGTCGGTCACCAACAACACCACCGGATGCCGCGGTGCTGGGATCACGGTCAGAACGCGCGCGATTTCGAGCAGATTCGCCACGCCGGCGCCATCGTCCGAGGCGCCGGGGCCGGCCGGCACCGAGTCGTAGTGAGCGGCCAGCATCACCGCGTCCTTGAGCGCGGGCTCGCCGCGCGTCGCGATGATGTTGGTCGGCGTGCCGCATGTGGCGAAGTCATTGCACGCAATTCCCGTCTGCAACTCCGTCGTGTAGCCAAGGGCGGTCAAGCGCTTGACGATTCGATCGCGCACCACCGCATCGGCGGCGCTGCCGAGGGGGTGCGGTACGCCGTCGCCGACCAAGTCTTTGAGAATCGCGCGCGCCCTGACGCCGGAAAACTCCGCTGACGGCGCGTCAGCGCCGAGCGGCGCCGGTGTGCGGTACGCGCCGAGCGTCAGCGCCAAAAGCAGCGCAGCGCCCAAGAAGGCAATGATGAGTCCGCGATCCCTTCCCATCGCCATCGCTATCTCCGCGTTGGTTGCGCTGCCTGGCGGCGTTTGATGCCATCGAGAATTTCCGTGTGAGCTACCTCGACGCCGGACCAGCCCAACACCTTGACCCATTTGCCGGCTTCAAGGTCCTTGTAGTGCTCGAAGAAATGCTGGATCTGCTTCAGGCGGATCTCCGGCACATCCTCGATACTTTTCCAGTGCGTGAAGAGCGGACAAATATCGTCGGCGGGGACGGCCAGCACCTTGGCATCGCCTCCTGACTCATCTTCCATGCGCAGCACGCCCAATGCCCGGCAGCGCACCACCACGCCCGGCAGCAGCGGAAACGGCGTATGCACCAGCACATCGACCGGATCATCATCGTCGCCGATGGTCATCGGCACATAGCCATAGTTCAAAGGATAATGCATGGCAGTCATCATGAAGCGGTCGACGAACAGCGCGCCGGATTGCTTGTCTATCTCGTACTTCACGGGCTCGGACGCCTGGGGAATCTCTATGATGACGTTGAATTCCTGCGGCACGTGCTTGCCGGGCGTCACATCATGAATGCTCATTCTCTTTGATCCTAATGCAGCAATTCGCCGCAAGATACGCGGATCCGAAGGCCGGGACCAGCCCTAGTCGATCGCGATCGAATGCGGCTGGACGCCCACGGCGAAAGGCGAGCCGGGGACGGGCGTGAGCGCGCCGCCGGCGCTCAACGTGTAGGCCGAGACGTCGTTCGAGTTGTAATTCACGGCATACAGAAACGTCCCGGATGGATCGATCGCCACGGCAATGGGCAAGGAACCGGCGGTCGTCGCCGACGAGGCGGTCAAGACGCCGGTTGCCGGCGTGATGTTGAATGTGGCGACTTGATTCGCGGCCTCGGTATTGGCCGCGAACACGTAGCTCCCGGTCGGATCGACGGCGAGTGCTTCAGCGTTCCCCCCCGTGACAAGCGGTGAACCCGCGACGGCCGTCAAGGCACCGGTGGTTGCGTCCAGTGCGTACGAAGCGATGCTTTGCGCTGAATTGTCGGCCACGAACACAAATGAGTTCGTGGGATCGATGGCAATCGACAGCGGCGCCGTACCGGCACCGGTGCCGAACGGCGATCCCGATACCGCGCTCAACATGCCGCTCGCCTGATCGATCAACAATACGGAGATCGAGTTGCCGCTGAAATTTGCGACCTGGAGAAAATTGCCGTTGGGGTCGATGGCCAACGAAGCGGGCCCTTGTCCTACGGTAAACGGTGAGCCGGCCACCGCGGTCAACGTGCCGCCGCTGATGAGGAAGGCGGAGACATTATTGGAGTTTAGATTGGCGACATAGAGAAAATGATCCGTGGGGTCGACGGTCAGCGCGTTGGGCCCGGTTCCTGTCGCAACCGGCGCGCCCACTGCCGTCAACGCGCCGCTCGTCGCATTGATCGAATAGGCGGAAACAGTATTGGAGCCGCTGTTCGCGGCGTACAAGAATTGCCCGTTCGGGTCGACGACGAGCGCCGTGGGCGTCGTGCCGGTCGACAGGAATGGCGAACCGCCCAGGGGCACGAGTGCGCCGCTTGACGGATCGATGCCGAAACCGGAGATCGAATTCGACTGCCGATTGGCGACGTACGCAAAGCGTCCGGCTTGAGTGCAGGAAACCGTGACGTTGGTGACGCTGGTTTTGTTGATGGTGCCGGAGCCGTTGTGCAGCGTGCAGGTTTGCGACGGATTGGCGGGCTGTGTGGCGACGGTGACGGCATAGGCGGCGTTGTTCGCGAGCCGCGTGCCGAAGACGAAAGTGCCGCTGCCGTTGAAGTTCAGGCTGTCGCCGCCGTTGAGTTCGAGCACGAGCCCGGACCCGGCCAGACCCGTCACGGTGCCGCCCACCGTGTACTTGGCGCCGCCCGTAATCGGACAGCCGGACAAAGCGAGTCCCGCGGCGCAGAGCGCCGAGATGGCCAGTGTTTTCACGAGTGCTCTCCGGAAAATCTTACAACTTCCCACTGCGACAACCGCGCCGCGAATTCATGCGCTTTTTTTGGCGAAAAATAGCGTGAAGAAATGTGTAGTTTAATGACGACACCGCGCCGCGGGCCGGCCGTCGCGGATTCATTGTAAGCTGCGGCTGCTCAAGGTTATTCGCCATTTGATACCTGCCATTTGACTGGAGCGGACATGCGCTATCGCTTATTGGGGCAAACCGGATTGTACGTATCCGAGCTCTGCTTGGGGACGATGACCTACGGCGGCAACGGCGGCATTTGGGAGACCATCGGGAATCTGCAGCAGGATGCCGTCAACGAACAGGTGAAGTTCGCCGTTGATGCGGGTATCAACTTCATCGACACCGCCAATGTGTATTCCACCGGCAAGTCTGAATCCTTGCTAGGCCAGTCGCTGAAGGCGCTGGGCCTCGAGCGCGATCGGCTGATCGTGGCCACGAAGGCGACCGGCAGCATGGATGAGTCGCCCAACGGCCGCGGGCAGTCGCGCCATCATTTGTTCAACCAGGTCGATGCCAGCCTGAAGCGCCTGCAGCTCGACTACATCGATCTCTACCAGCTGCATGGATTCGATCCGCTCACGCCCTTCGAGGAATCGCTGTCCGCACTGGATGATCTGGTTCGATCGGGAAGAGTGCGATACATCGGCTTGTGCAACATGCCGGCCTGGCAGGTCATGAAATCCTTGAGCGTTTCGGAGCGCTTGTACCTGGCCAAGTTCGTCAGTGTGCAGGCCTACTACACCATCGCAGGCCGCGATCTGGAGCGCGAGCTCGTTCCCTTGATCCAGGATCAGGGCTTGGGATTGATGGTCTGGAGTCCGCTGGCGGGCGGCCTGCTCAGCGGCAAGTTCAGCAGCGCCGATGACAAAGGACCTGCCGGCGCGCGCCGCGCGGCGTTCGATTTTCCCGTGGTGGACAAGGTCCGGGCCTTCAAGTGCGTCGATGCCATGCGGCCGATGGCGGCGGCGCGCAAGATTTCGGTCGCTCAGATCGCGTTGGCCTGGCTTTTGGCAAAGCCTTTCGTGACAACTGTGATCATCGGCGCGAAATCCATGCAGCAATTGCGGGACAATATCGATGCGACGCGGGTTTCGCTGGATGATGCGGAGATCAAGCAGCTGGACGAGATCAGCGCCTTGCCGGCGGAGTATCCCGCCTGGATGCTGGCCTTTCAGGGACAGGCCCGCGCCAAGCCGCCGGTGAAGGAGTGATGTCGTCGATGCCCGACAACGCAATTCGAAAGACCCGTGGCGGTGAACCAAAGGGCCCGGCGCCTCTCCAATGATTGATGCGAGGATAAGTCATGCCATTGTTCCGCTCGGATGAATTCAAACGTGCCGCGCTCGCCGCGGCGGTCCTCGTGGTGGCCTTGAGTCCGCGCATGGCATCCGCGACCTTGGGTGAAGCAGAGATCACGGTTCAGAACGACGTGACGCGCGCCCACGCCTCGGTCAAATCCTCGCAGGATCGAACTGGTTACCGCGTTCATGAAATCACGCTTCCCTCGGGCACGTCCATGCGCGAGTTTGTCGCGCCGAACGGCATGGTCTTCGCGGTAACGTGGACCGGGCCGATCCACCCCGACTTGCGGCAGGCACTGGGCCGGTATTTTGAAACCTATGTGGCTGCGCCGAGGGCAAAATTTGCGGATCGCAGGCATGTGCAGATTCGGCAAGGCGATTTGGTAGTACAGTTGGGCGGCCACATGCGCGCCCTTTCCGGGCGAGCCTATCTCATCAGCGCCGTCCCGAGCGGCGTCGACATCGGAGATTTGCACTGATGGCTTCGCTGAACGCACTTAAGTCAGGGCTGTGCGCCGCTCTGTGCATGACGGCGGTTGCTTGCGGAGGCGGCGGCAGCGTCGGCCGTGGCGTCGGTGGCGGCGGCGGGGGCCAGACCGGCAACGTGGCGAGTGTCATCGTCGATGAGGGCCCAAACAATGCCAGCGTCAACACGCTGTTCACTTCGGTTACCGTGTGCGTTCCGGGCACCGGCAACTGCCAAACCATCGATCACGTTCAAGTGGACACCGGCTCCTACGGCCTGCGCCTCTTGGCGCCGATATTGACGAGTGCCTTGAACTCCGCGTTGCCGGTGGAGACCCTCGCGAACGGCATGTCGATCGCCGAGTGCACCCAGTTCGTCGATGGCTTCACATGGGGACCGATCGTAACAGCTGACGTACAAGTGGCCGGCGAGACCGCCAAGTCCGTGCCCGTCCAGGTGATCGGCGATGCGCGCTACTCGAGTGTGCCGTCGGATTGCTCGGGCACCGGTACCTCCGAAGATACCGTCGCAACGTTCGGCGCAAACGGCATCTTAGGAGTCGGGCCGTTCGAGATCGACCAGCCGGCCTGTGCGGATGCGGCGCTTGCCGCGTGCTACTACGCGTGTGCCACCGCTACCTCGTGCACCAGCAGCGCGGTGCCGACCGCCATGCTGGTGGCCAATCCCGTGACCCGGTTCGCCGCGGACAACAACGGTGTCATGATCCAGCTGCCGAGCGTGCCCTCCCCGGCGCCTACCGTCACCGGTTCGCTCATCTTCGGAATCGACACGCAAACGAACAATGCCTCCGGTACCCAAACCGTGTTGACCGTCGATACGAATGCCGATCTGCTGATCACTTTCAATGGCGAGAGTTTGTCGAACAGCTTCATCGACAGCGGCTCGAATGGGATTTATTTCAACGACACCAGCCTTGCGACGTGCACGGCCATGAATCTCGGGGAATTTTATTGTCCCGCGAGCACGCTCACTCTCGGGCTCAGCATCCAGGGCATGAACGGGGTCATGGCAAACAACCTGACCTTCGATGTCGGCAACGCCCAGGCGATGCTTTCGGCCAATCCCACGTTCAACGCATTCCCGCAGCTGGCCGGCACGAATCCGAATCCGGGAAGCTTCGATTACGGCCTGGCATTTTTCTATGGCAAACGAGTTGCGATTGCCGTGGAAGACAAGGTCACCACCGCCGGAACGGGCCCCTATATCGCGTTCTAAGGCCGGCGCGGGCCGCAGCTATCCTTGGTCTTAACAGGCAGGATAGACTGCCTCTTAAATGAACCACACGGCGTCTTCCACCGCGGCCGGCACCGGCAGTCTGCAACTCGAATATTGGTCTTCGGACGAAGTAGGGTCCCAGCCGGCATCCTGGTGGCAGGGCGTGCTGGGCATCGTGGGATTCGAGCAGCCGCCGAGCCTTGATCGTGCTCGGATTCCGATGGCCGCCAGCATGATCCCCTCGTTGAGCGGAGGCAACACGTGCGAAGTGTGGCGCGTCGCAGATCCGGAGGTTCAGTTGGCGAGCGGACCCAAGCAGTCGCACGTGCACTATCGTTACAGCGACGGCCTGCTGTTCGGCTCCCTGACTCTCGCGGAACGGAGCATCGATGCGCGCGGTGAAGGAGGAGCGCTGCTGCGCGCCACGGAAATCGCCTATCAGGAAGTTTTCGACGTGCTCACCGAAACCGAGCATCCGCACTTGATCCGCATCTGGAACTATTTGCCGCAGATCAATGCGCAAAGCGACGGCGATGAGCGCTACCGGCATTTCAATTCGGCGCGGCAAACGGCGTATCGCAAATCGGGACGCGCAATGATGGGCACCGTGCCCGCCGCGAGCGCGCTGGGTTCGCCGGCGGGCAGCCCGCTCTGCATTTACTTTTTGGCGGCGCGCCGCCCGCCGAAGATGATCGAAAACCCGCGGCAAACCAGCGCCTATCACTATCCGCCGAAATACGGGCGCCATAGTCCGATTTTCTCGCGCGCCTGCCTGTGGGGCGAACCGGGCAGCGGTAGATTATTCGTCTCCGGCACCGCCAGCATCGTCGGTCATGAAACCCTGCATCGCGGCGATGTGGTCGCGCAGACTCGCGAGAGCTTGGTCAACATCAATGCGTTGCTCGCGGAAGCCAATCGCATCGTGGGTTCGGTGCGCTATTCCTTGGACGCACTGCAGCTCAAGGTCTATGTCCGCAGACCCGCGGATCTGCCGGCGATCAGGGCGACTCTGTCCCCGCGCACCGCGGCCTCGACCCTGTACCTCAAGGCCGATATCTGCCGCGAGGACCTGCTGGTCGAAATCGAAGCCTTCGGCTGATTCAATGATCAACCGCGAGCGTCTAGGCGGAAATCCGGATCAAAGCCTAACTCGTTACGCGCCTTCGCTATGGATAGATATCCGCTTTGTTCAGCAATGTTGTATACGCCGGGGTGTTCTTTTCCGATCACCAGCAGCACGGCCGAGGCAGCGGCATCGACGTGCAGCGATGGCGCCTCTGGGACCGAGTGGACTCCGGTGCCCGGTCCGTAAAGATGTCCGTAGCGCAATACCGTCCCCCGAATTTGCGAGGACGAAAGCGTTAGCCGCTCGAGCGCTGCAACGCCTTCCACGGTAATCGCACGGTCGCCTTCGGCGTGAACATCGAGCGGGTCGTCCTCGGTGTGCGGCCGCGGGTCCGGCGGATACATCCACGCGATGCTTTGGGCGACAACTCGGTGGACGCCCGCTTGCAGCGCGGCGGCGACGAGGTTTTGTGTTCCTTCTCTACGCATGCGCGCGTTTCGCCGCGTCCCTTCGGCCATCTGGTTCGGATCAAGACCATGCGGCAGATCCGTGAGCTGGTCGACCAAGATGGCCGGCCGGGCGGCGGCAACCACGCGAGACAGCGCGGCAGGATCGAAGACGTCAACGACGACCGGCTCGGCTCCCGCGGCGCACAGCGCGTTGCAGTTGCTTTTCGAACGCGTCGTGCCGACCACTTCGTGCCCGGCATCAACCAACAGGGGGACGAGCCGCTTGCCGATGGCGCCGGTGGCTCCGGCCAAGAATATCTTCATTACACCGCTCCATCGGGAAACGTCATTTGCCGCATCCGTCCCGGCCATCGCGCGGAGTTCCGGCGCCAAATTACGTATCCCTCCTCAGATTGGCTTCATCAGATCGGCTTCCGTCGCGCCCGTGGGGGCAATGTAGATCGCAAGCAATTTCGCCGGCTCGGTAGAACTTGCATTGCGTGACACTCGATGAAGCGCAGCAGGCGGCTCCCACCAAGACTCTCCGGCGCCAAACGTTTTCTCCGGGCCATCACCTATCTTGGACACGACGGTGCCCGCGACGACGAAGGCCATCACGCCGTTAACATGGAGGTGCGGCGGCGAAGCGCCATCCGGCGGATAATTCACTTCGATAAGGGTGATTTCACGCGATGGCTTTCCAGGAAGCTCCTGCTTGATGACGTCTCGGCGTGTAAAGGCGGGGGTGGGAGCGTCCATAGACATTGCCTCCGAGTGTTGTCGATAACGAGTCCGGGCGTTGAAGATAACGCGCGTGTGCGAGTGCGGCGATCGGTGCTGTCGCCAATCGTTCCTACAGTCGAAATCTTCTGGGGCGAATCTCAAGCATATCATTTAAGTTATCGCGCGCTGCGCGTTTCACCGGTAATTCACCGTGCTATCCATCCAGCGGATCGTCCCATCCAGCGGATCGTCGAGACCCGCACAGCGCTTGTGCGGGCGGGCCCGTCAGAAATTTCCGGCGAGAGCGGGTGTGATCGGTAACTGATGCGAGGTCACATCGAGGCCTACCATTGGAGCGAATCCCCGTCTGACGCAGAAGGAGGAGCCCGATGAGAAACGAAACCCCCGCCGAATCCGGCCGTCGCTGGACGCCTGACGCCTTCATCGCATTTTGGAAGAAGCCAGACCCTGCCCGTGTCATCGGTGCGCTGACAACCGACATCGTCGGCTATTGGCCGCGCCCCATCGGCGAAATTCGCGGCGCACGGCCCTACACGGCGGTCATAGAGGCCATGCTGCGCGCGGCGCCAGATTTCAGCCTCGAGGTCCTGGAAATCGCGACGAGCGGCGACCTGACTTTCATCCGATGGATCGCCACAGGCGCGGATACCAGCGGCCCGTTCAGATTCAACGGCTGCGACCGAGTCCGTGTGCGCGAAGGACACGTCAGCGAGAACTATGTTTTCTGTGACGATCCTTTTTTTGCTCGTGTCGCGGACGAGCTGAAGACAGCGGCGCTCCATTGAACGTGAGCGCTTAGGGTCCAGCTCCATAGGGAAAGGCCTTGTTCGGATACGGCGGCGGCGCGGGTATGGGCCGCGGGTCGGCCGCAATTTCCTTTTTCAAGAGATCCACTGCCGCCTCGAGCTGTGCATCGGAACCTGCGAAGGTGCCGTGCGGAAGGTTGTCGACGACGATGTCGGGCTCCACACCGTGTCCCTCGATCAACCACTTGCTCTCCGGCCCGTAGACACCCAGCTCCGCGGCGGTGGCGATCCCGCCATCGGCTTCGAAGTTGCTGCTGCTCAACCAGATCTCGCCGCCCCAAGTCCGCACGCCGATGGTCTTGCCCAGCTTGAAGCGGTGAAATCCTTCCGTGAAGGCTTCGCCGTCGGAGGCCGTTTCCTGATCGCACAGCACGACCATGTGGCCGCGGAACGCGTACTGCATGTTCCATTCGGACTCGCCGACGCGCGGCTGCCAGTAAAACCACGCCCGCCGCAGGAGCTTCTCCAGCAGCCATGAATCGATGTTGCCGCCATGGTTATGGCGAACGTCGATGATCAGGCCCTGGCGTTTGTAAATGGGATAGTACTCGCGCGCCCACTGGTCGATGTCCTCCGGACCCATGGCGCGCAGATGGACATAGCCGATCTGTCCATTGGAATCGGCATCCACCTTGAGACGCCGGGTGTACTCCCATTCCGAATAGCGCAGGTTCGTCTCGTCCGCGGCTTTGATGGGCGTCACCAGCACGTCGTGCGTGTTGCCGGCGGGGGATTTGACGCGCAACAACACCTGCGTGCCGGCTTTACCGCGCAGCAGCGCTCGTTCATCCGGGGCACTGAGTGCATTTTCGCCGTTGATGCTCAAGATCACCTCTCCGTCCTTGACCGTCGACTCCGGACGGCTCAACGGCGAGGCATCGTTCGGCAAGTCGGGATCGTGCAGGTACACATGTTCCACGACGAAGCCGCCGGCCTTTTCATCGCGCCTCAAGCGGGCGCCCAGCGCCGCCAATGCGACCTGGTCCCGCGGTTTGCGGATATCACCGCCGCGCACAAAAATGTGCAAGGCCGACAGCTCGCTCACCATCTGCGCGATCACATCGTTCAGCTCTTCGCGGTCGGATACGCGATCGACCAGCGGCAAGTAGCGTGTCCGCATGGCGTTCCAGTCCACGCCTTGCATGTTGCGATCGTAGAAGTAATCCCGTTCCAGCCGCCACGCATCGAGGAAGATGCCGCGGAAGTCCGCGCGCGGATTGGTGAAGAAAGACCAGGCCGACAAATCGAGCGTCGCTTTTCCCAGCGCCTTCGGATCGGAGAATGCAGAGGCGCCCGCGCTCGAATCGACGATGTAGAAGTTGCGGGCCTTCGCTACCAAGAGCTTTTTCCGGTCGAGCGAAATCTCGTAGTATTTGATGTCGGACGCGATGGTTTCCGCTTCGTCGCCCTTGTTGGCGACTTCCAGGCACTTCAGTGACAACTTGCGCGGCGCCTCGTCGGAGCCGTCCAGCCAGCAGAGGCGCTTGTCGGTGATTTGAAGACTGTCGAAGTTGCCGGGCGGCGTCGGCACCTCTCTGAGACGCGATGGCAGATCGGTGAAGTCGATCTTCACGTCCTTAGGCGGGCGCGGACCTGGTACAACCGTGGACGGCTTGGACGGCATCTTGCCGTCGGCGCGATGCTTATCTTCCGTCGATCCTTCGCCTTCGGCGGGCTTTGCATCGGCCGACTTCTCTTCATCCGTGGCAGGCATGTCCGGATGCAGCTCGTCGGCAGGCAGGAAGGGCGAGCGCAGGTTCGGCAGCAGAGCCAGCTCATAGATTTTGACCGGGCGGTCAAAATGCGGCTCGGGCTGGCGCGCGCCCCACGGAGACTCGACCGTGGTCTTGAGCGATCGGTCGGACAAGAAATATAGCCACTTGCCATCAGTGCTCCAGACCGGGCTGATGCTGTTGTATCGGTCAGAAGTGATGGACTGAATGGAACCGTCTACCGTGCTGAATACGTTTATTTGCAGGAACTGATTCGCCGCCGTTTGGGTAAAGGCAAGCCAGCGGCTGTCCGGCGACCAAGACAGACTGTCGAAGTCGCCGAATCGGGATTGAGCGATGCGCCTGTCCTGCCGGGTCCTTACATCGTAAATCCACAACTGCTGATCCTTGTCCCGGTGCGCCAGCCATTTGCCGTCGGGCGAGGGCTCGCCGTCCCAACGCAACACCTTTGCGTTGTGCGTCCACTGTTCCGGCCCGCCGACGCCGTTTGCAGGGTACTTCCAGAATTCGGTTTCGCCGCTCTCCGTCGACAGCGCAATCACGTTTTTTCCGTCGGGAAGAAAGCGCGCTTCGCGATATCGGACCCCCGGCTTGGCGGCAACCTTGATGATGCGGCCGTTCTTCGCCGGCAGCGTGAAGACTTCGCCGCGCGCCGTGAAAATTGCCCGCGACCCATCTGCCGAGATATGCACGCTGGTCAAATAGTTGAGCGGCGTTTTGACCCAGTGATCGCGCAGCTGATCGAAGTCGGACTCCATGGAAATGGCAATGACCTCCTCATGGCCGCTCATCAGATCCAGCGCCCAGAGCTCCCCGCCGCACGCGTAGACGATGCGTCCTTCCGACAACGAAGCGCCGGCGATGTCGAATCCGCGCTGATGGCTTTCTTGCCGCACACCGCCGCCTTGCGCGTCCATCGAGTACACATTCATCACGCCGTCGCGGTCGGACAAGAAATATACGCGCTGATCCCAAAACATGGGATTGGTGGATGTGCCCGCCCAGTCGGCGGTAAGCGGAACGGCTTCGCTGTGGCCGTCGAAGCGCCACAGGGTTTCGTTGTAGCCGCCCTGGTAGCGCTTGGTGAAGCTGGGTTGCTTGCGCCAGCGCGTGAAGAACAGCGTGCGGCCATCGGAGGAGTACGCGGCCTCCGCGCCTTCGGCCAGCGGCACGATCTCGCGGCCGCCACGATCGTCCAGCAACACGAGCTTAGGGTCAGGCAGCGTCGAGAAGCGGTTGGTGCTCACCATGAGGCGCCCATCGGGTGCCCAGGCGGCCGGCACCGAATCGCCGTTCCAAGTACGCCTCTCCGGGATGCCGCCGGCGAGGGGTACGGTGTACACCTCGCTCGGCCCTTCGTATTGGCCGACGAAGGCAACTAATCGTCCATCGTTCGAAATCCGCGCCATGGATTCGACGCCGGAATTCGACGTGAGGCGCCGCGCCGTGCCGCCGCGAATGGCAACCGTCCAGAGATCGCCTTCCGACGTGAACACAACCGTGTCGCCGTGAACTGCAGGGTAGCGGTAATAGCCGCTGCGGCCTGGCGCATCGCCGGCCGGCCAGGCCGTGGAAGCGGCGCAACAGAAGGCCAGCACGGCGGCCACGGTCAAGATTTTCTTGGATGACATTTTTTGATCGGTTCCTGATGTTCTTCTTGGTGATAATTACATAGGATGTGCCTGAGCAGATACTTCGCAGCATGGGAAACAGCACATGGTCGACGCAAAATCAGATGCCAAACTTTATCGCTGGGCGGAGATACCGAGAGAGCCCATGAAGGGCGGCATCACCCGCCAACTCATCACTTCGGACCGCATGATGATTGCTCATGTGCGTCTCGAGAAGGGCGACGAGGTCCCGACGCACTCGCATGAGAACGAGCAAATCACCTACATACTCGAAGGGGCCCTGCATTTCTGGCTGGGACCGAAAGGCGATCGCGAGGTGACGGTGCGCGCCGGAGAAGTGCTGGTCATTCCCTCGAATCTCGAGCACCGCGCCGTGGCGCTGGAACAGACGCTCGACGTCGATGTCTTCAATCCGCCGCGCCAGGATTGGCTGAATGGCACGGACGCGTATTTGCGCCGTTGACGCGGCGATCGAAGCAGCTGCCGTCAATCCATGGCAGCTGCCGCGCCTCAGATCATAAGGTGCGGCGGCACCCGGGCGTTGGCCGCGCGTTCGTAGGCTCTCGCGACTTGCAGCAGCAAGCCGTCTTGATTGCGGCGTGCTACCAAAGTGATGCCCACCGGCAAACCGCTCACCAATCCTGCGGGAACCGTGAGGCTGGGGTAGCCCGCGATTGCGGCGGCGCCGGCGATTTGCGACGATCCGCCGCCGCGCCGATCCCCCCATACCGGATCGATCAGGTCGGCAGGACCATTGCTGGGACCCATCAGTACCTCGACGCCCTGCTGTCCGAGTAGCGTTGCCAGGCCCTCGATATCTGCGGTGCGCTGCAGAGTGGCGAGCGCCTTTTGATAGGCAGCATCGCTCAATGGACCTTTCGCCTCCGCCATCTCAAAAATTTCCTGACCGAAGACGATCAGTTCCTGGTCTGCATGCGCCCGGTTGAAGGCGATCAGGTCGGCGAGGGTTTTGCAGTCCACCTGCGACGGATCGAGCGTCGCCAGATATGCATTGATGGCATCCTTGAACTCGTAGAGCAATCCTTCGAATTCCGGCTCGCCCATATCGTCGAAGGCCTTCGGGGGCTTCAAGTCCACCAGCACCGCGCCTTCTTGCCCCAGCACGGCACGCGCGTCGCCAAACAGCCGGGTGGTATCCGGATGAGCGCCCTGCGGCACGGGCATGACGCCGATTCGCACCCCACGCAAGCGAAAGGACTCGATATCATTACCATGGGAACCGAAGCCGAGCGGCCGTTCGGCAATCACACCTGCGAGCACCGCCGCATCTCCCACGGTGCGGCACATCGGGCCGGCCGTGTCCTGGCGCGGAGAGATCGGCACCACGCCCTTGCCGCTGACGACGCCGACCGTGGGCTTGAGACCCACCAGACCATTGATGGACGACGGTGAAAGGATGGAGCCGTTGGTTTCGGTGCCGATCGCCGCAGCACAGAAGCTCGCGGCCGCCGCAACGCCCGAGCCGGCGCTGGAGCCGGATGGATTGCGCCTAGGATCGTAAGCGTTGCCCACTTGGCCGCCGATGCCGCTCCAGCCGCTGCAAGAACGCGTCGAGCGAAAGTTCGCCCATTCGCTCAAGTTCGCCTTGCCGAGAATGATGGCGCCGGCGGCGCGGAGTCGCGCCGCGAGCGGAGCATCCGCGGTACGAAAGGAGTTGGCGAGTGCGTAAGACCCCGCGGTGGTGGCCATGGGATCTCGCGTCTCAATGTTATCTTTGACGATAATCGGAATGCCATGCAGCGGTCCGCGTAATTTTCCCGATTTACGTTCCAAATCAAGCGCTCGCGCGTCCTTGAGCGCGTTTTGATTCAGGGCAAGAACCGAGCGGTACTGGGGTCCGTGATGATCGAAGCGAGCAATCCGCTTTAAGTAAGCTGCCGTCAAGGCTTCGGAAGTCACGGCGCCTGCGCTCAAGTCCCGCAGCAGCGAGGCGATGGACTGCTCGGTTGGGTCAAAGGCGTGATCGGCGGCGCGCAGCTCGCCCGCGGCTGCAGCCAGAGAAAGGGCTCCCGCCGTTGTAAGAAAGCCTCTACGGTCCATGAATTCTCCCGTTTAAATTTGGAATTCGGATCACCGCGTCGGCCTGCCGTTCTCATTGCGGACAGCGACGCCAATTATTTCGTGCGTTTTTCTTTACAGTTCCGGGCGAATTTGTTACTTATTTTGAGACGGCTATGTGGTATCTCATATACCGGATATAGACAATATAACGCTGCAGGGGATGAAAACAAATGACTACACGACTGCGTCGATATCGTGTGTGGCGCGAATTATTCGCGCTGCCCGCTCTTTTTGCGCTGGGTATGCCTGTTCACGCTCAAGTCACCCCGAAGGCGGCGGCGCCGGAGGACACCACGCTTCAAGAGGTCGTCGTCACCGGATCGCGCATCGCCCGCCCGGAATTCGACAACCTCGAGCCGACAACCTCGGTCGACTCGAAGACGTTCGACCAGCGCGGTTATCTCGATGTCGGCCAGGCGCTGAATGAGCTGCCGGGCTTCGGCGTGGCGCCCTCGAGCGCCGCGAATCAACAGGTCGGCTTCGGCGTTGC
>DATATA010000016.1:0-9101 GCA_036263775.1 Steroidobacteraceae bacterium
CAGCCCGTGAGGAAATCGGTAATGCCGGCGCGCAACAACCGCGCGCGGTTCACGGCGTTCTCGATGCACACGGCGGCGACGGCGCCCAAGTGCGCCAGGAAATCCGTGCCGTGATGGCGGGTGAAGCGCGCCGCTTCGCGGCTGCCGAAGCACAGTGCGCCGGTGGCGCGGTCCTTGCGCGGCAGCGGCACCAGCGCCGCGCTTTTGAGATTCGGGACGCCCGGAAACAACAGATGATGGTCGGCGCCCACGTAGGGTCCAAGCCAGGGTTTGTGCAGTGCCGCAAGCTGCGGCGCGAGGCCCACCAGCGAATCGACGAAGAAAATCTGCTTGAATTCCTCCGGCCGATCGCCGCCGGCCACCAGCAGATGCCGCACTTCGTGCTGCGGGTCGAGCAGCACCACGCTGACCGCGTCCAGCGAATACGACTCCCGCAATCCGCCGACCATGGCGTGCAGCAGCTGCGACAGGCTGTCGGCGCGCAGCAGCGTCAATTCGCGCGCCTGGGTGCGCTTCATGATGGTTTCGTTGTTGGAGGCCTCGGCCGTCATTTCGGCCAGCCGCTTCTTGAGCTCCTCGATCTCCTTATCCATGTCACCCAGTTCCGCCATTGCCATTCCTTCAACCCGCGCGCGCCGCGGCACGCACTTCCAAGTAGGCCCTGCCGCGGGTCATGAGCGCCGTGAACTCCTGCGCATTCTTGGTCTTCACCGTCGCAACCAGCCGCTCCACCGCCTTTTGCAGGGCCAGCAACGATTCGTTGCCATAGTCATTCGAACTCTGGATCTCGAAATACAGATCCGGGCTTTCGCTCGCAACGCGGCTCGCCACTTCCAGCTGCGAATCGAAGGTCGTACTCGATAGCCGCGCCAGGCGCGGCGCGGCCTCGCCGCTGTCCGCCAGTGCGGTGAAGAAGGCGATATTCAGTGCGTGCGAGAGGCCTAGGACGTAGGCGATCAAGCGATCATGCTCGTCCAGATCCATGACCACCCGTTCTGCCATGGTGGGCGCGAACAATTCCTGCGCCTGCGCCAGCGCTTCCTTGTTTCCCAAGTCGATGAAAATTACATGGCGCCCGGACAAGAGTTCCGTGTCGGGCCCAAACATGGGATGCACCGATGTGACGCGGCAACCTGCCTTGACCAGTGCGTCCAGTCCGGCGCGCAGCGGTGTTTTAAGGGAGCCCAGGTCGAAAATCAGCGCCCGCGGCGCGCGCCGCGCCAGCACTTGGAGCAGCGCCGTGGTCACCGACAAGGGCGTTGCGAGAACGATGAGGTCGAAATCCAGGGCGTCGGTGGGCCAGTCGTTGACCACATCGAAGCCCGCCAAGCCCCCGTTGGGATCGGCAATGGCGACGCGAAAGCCCTGCGAGGCCAAAAAGTCGGCAAACCATCCGCCCATTTTGCCGTGGCCGCCGATGACCAGTGCCCGCTTGCCGCTGCCATGCGCCTGCGCCGCCACGCGCGCCTGCTCCTGGGTGGCGAGGGAGGATTGGATCAGTTGCCTAAGCAGCGACTCGGCCAGATCTGGCGAGATTTTCAGCCGGTCGGCAGTGGTGCGGCCCCGCAATATGACCTCCCGCTCCCGGCCGAAGTCGCGGGTGGGCCGCCCGGTGGCCCGTTTGACGGCGGCCACTTGCTCGCTCAAAGCCTGACGCCGTGCCACCAATTCCAACAACCGGCCATCCAAGTCAGTCAGTGCCGTTCTGAGTTCGTCCAGATTCATAATTAAAGAAAACCCCATGTTTCCATCGGCACGGCTACCATTCTCCAATGAGCGGCGGCAAAAAGACATTTTGGAGCGAAACCCTGCCTGAGCCCCTGCCGGCCAATCCGCTGGAAATGGCTTCGCAGTGGCTGGCCCAGGCGCAACGGGATGCCGCCCAGCCCAACCCCACCTCTATGATCTTGGCGACCGTGGATGCCCGCGGCTACCCTTCGGCGCGCGTGGTGCTGTGCAAGGAAATCGCGGCGCAGCAGGGATTCATCCTGTTCTACACCAACTATCGTTCGCGAAAAGGCAGCGAGCTGCACTTCAATCCCCGCGCCGCAGTCGTGTTTCACTGGGATCACCTGCATCGGCAGGTACGTGCCGAGGGCGCGGTAGAGCCGCTGTCGGACTCGGAGAATGATGCCTATTTCCGCACCCGGGTTTGGCAAAAGCAGCTGGGCGCCTGGGCGAGTCAGCAAAGCCAGCCGGTGGCATCGCGCGAGGCCTTGAGCGCCGCCGTGGCGCGCGAAGCTCGCCGCTTCGGCATCCCCTACGATGGTCCGGGTTCGGCGGAGCCGGATCAGATTTCGACTCAAGTTCCGCGGCCGTCTAATTGGGGCGGCTACCGCCTGTGGATTGACGCGGTGGAGCTATGGGTCGAAGGCGAATATCGCATCCACGACCGCGCACGCTGGACGCGCACCTTGGGGCAAGCGCCCGCTGGGCCGGGACCCTGGAGCGCAACCCGCTTACAGCCCTAGAGCCATGGGGTGCCACATCGACCTTTTTGAAGATGATGGAATATACTGGATGCCGGTTGCGCCCGGGCAAACCGACTGGATTCGCCGTCCATCTTCGCCGAAGACAAGCATGATGCGGATGCGCATGCGTCGGGTGACGCACCCGAACGCGTGGTCGGAGGAGTCGAATTGGGGCACCAGCGCTGCGCCGCGATGACTTGCGCCATTTTGCGGGAACCTATCGGCATACCCTCGAGGCTGAATGCGCAGGCGCCATTCGATCATGTATTGCAAGTCTGGGTCTGAATTTATTTAGAGGAATTTCATGGCGCAAGGTGCGAGCAACGCGGTTCGGTCGGATTTACCGCTGGCGATCGCCAATGACACCTCATACGGCCTGGCCGCGGGCGTGCTCGGGCAGCGGCAGCTCCCGTTCTGAGCGCAACCCATGGCTGAACGTTCATTCGCCAAGGAAGTGCAGACGCTGCGCCTGACCGAGGGCGCCGAGTTCGAGGGCGAAGGGATTCTGGCCGTTACGAAGGCGCTGCTGCAGTCGGGCGTCGGGTATGTCGGCGGCTACCAAGGCGCACCCATCTCGCATCTGATGGACGTGCTGTCGGACGCGAGCGTGATCTTGAGCGAGCTCGGAGTCCGTTTCGAGTCCTCCGCAAGCGAGGCGACAGCGGCGGCCATGCTGGCCGCGTCGGTCAACTACCCGATACGCGGCGCGGTGACTTGGAAGTCCACCGTCGGCACCAATGTCGCATCCGACGCACTCTCCAACTTGGCATCCGCGGGCGTCATCGGCGGTGCGCTCATCGTGCTCGGCGAAGATTACGGCGAAGGCGCCAGCATCATGCAAGAACGCACGCATGCCTTCGCGATGAAGTCCCAAATGTGGCTGCTCGATCCACGGCCGAGTCTGCCGTCCATCGTGCAAGCGGTGGAACAAGGTTTCGAACTCTCGGAGGCCAGCAACACGCCGGTGATGCTGATGCTCCGGATCCGCGCCTGTCACGTGGTGGGACAATTTCGCGCCAAAGACAATCGCCGGCCGCCCTTCACGCTGCAGCAAGCGATGAACAATCCCAGCCGCACGTTCGAACGGATCATTCTGCCGCCATCGACCTACGCCCAGGAACGCGCCAAGATCGAGCAACGTTGGCCCGCTGCAGTCAATTTCATCAAGGACCGCAAGCTCAACGAATTTTTGCACGACGATGAGTCGTGCGACGTCGGCATCGTGCTGCAGGGCGGCTTGTACAATACCGTGCTGCGCGCACTCGAGCGCCTGGGGCTGGCCGATGTATTCGGCGAGTCGAAGATTCCGCTCTACGTGTTGAACGTGACTTACCCGCTGGTGCCGGACGAATTCACCCGTTTCGCACAGGGCAAGAAAGCCATCCTCATCATCGAAGAAGGCCAGCCGGAGTTCATCGAGCAGGCGGCGAGTCTGTTTCTGCGTCAGGCGGACATCCAGACCCGCATAATCGGCAAGGGTCCGTTGCCCATGGCGGGCGAATATACCGGCGCGGTGGTCATCGCGGGCCTGCGCAAATTCCTGTCGGAATTCGGGCGCCTGCCGGCTGCGGATGTGCCGCTGTTGCCGGCGGCCATGCTGGCGCGCAACGTGCCCACGCGGCCATCGGGACTATGCACGGGCTGCCCGGAGCGCCCGCTGTTCGCATCGATGAAACTGCTGGCCCGGGAAATGGGCCCGATGCAGGTCAGCGCCGATATCGGCTGCCATTCCTTTTCCACGCTGCCGCCGTTCGATCTCGGCGGCACCATCATGGGATATGGCTTGGGCGCGGCCGGCGGCGCATCCTTCAACGTGCCGAACCCGCGCCGCGCCCTGTCGATGATGGGCGACGGCGGTTTCTGGCATAACGGCTTGACCAGCGGCATCGGCAACGCGGTGTTCAATCGTCACGACGGTGTGACCATCATTGTGGACAACGGCTACTCGGCCGCCACCGGCGGGCAGTACATCCCCTCCTCCTCGGCGGAGATCAAAGGCCGGCGCGCAAAGAACCGCATCGAAACCGCGGTGCGCGGCGTGGGCGTGGAGTGGGTGCGTACGATCCGCACCTACGACATGAAGCAGACGATGGGCGTCTTGAGAGAAGCGCTGCTCACGAAGTTCACGGGACCCAAAATCGTCATCGCGGAGGGCGAGTGTCAGCTGAACCGGCAACGGCGCATCGCACCGGCCATCAAGAAATTGATCGGCGATGGGGAACGCGTGGTGAGAGAACGCTTCGGCATCGATGCCGACGTCTGCACCGGCGATCACTCCTGCATCCGCCTCTCCGGCTGCCCCTCGCTCACGGTGAAGACCAATCCTGATCCCTTGCGCCGCGATCCGGTTGCCTATGTCGACAATAGCTGCGTCGGTTGCGGGGTTTGCGGCGAAGTGGCTCATGCCGCAGTGCTGTGTCCGTCGTTTTACCGCGCCGACGTCATCGTAAATCCAACCGCCTGGGATCGGGTCAAGGCTCGGCTGCGCTCAGCCGTCATCCGCCTGCTGACTTGAGGCGATCGCGCCCCATCACTTTGACGATCGCGGCTTTGGGAGGCCAGGGCGGCGGCGTCGTGACCGACTGGTTGGTCCTGGCGGCACGGCGAGCCGGTTACTTCGTCCAGGCAACGTCGGTTCCGGGCGTCGCACAACGCACCGGCGCGACGATCTACTACCTGGAATTTTTTCCACGCGGCGACGCGCCTTCAGGACGCGAGCCGATCATGGCGTTGATGCCGAATCCGGGCGACGTGGACGTTGTCGTCGCGTCGGAGTGGATGGAAGCGGGCCGCGCGATCAATCGCGGCTTGGTCACAAAGGATCGGACCACGCTGATTGCCTCGACGCATCGCGACTACACCATCGGCGAGAAGATCGCGCTCGGCGAGGGCCGGGCGAGTTCCCGCGAACTGTTCGAAATCGCATCAGCCGCGGCGGCGAAACTGATCGGATTTGACATGGTCCGAGTCGCCGAGGCGGCGGAAGGCCGGATTAGCGCGGTTATTCTCGGCAGTATTGCCGGTGCGGCGGTGCTGCCCTGGGGCATTGAGGAATATCAGCATGCGATCAAGGAATCCGGCGTCGGCGTGGAAGCCAGCCTTGCGGCATTCGAAGCGGGCCGCGAGGCCGCCGTCGCTGCCGCCCTCAAGCCGTTGACGGCGGCCGCATGGCCTGACGACCGCGGCATCATCGACTCCTCCGATTACACGCTCGCGCAGGTCTCCCCGTCGCTGCGGGCGCGGATCGAGAACCGGTTTCACGCAGCGCTGTGCGATTTACCGGGAATGATCGCGGCACGTCTGTCGGATTATCAAGACGAAGCCTATGCGGCTTTGTTTCTGGATCGAATCGAGCGAATTGCAGCGCATGACGCGGCCCAGCCGGATGACCCGAGACTGACCCGGGCCGCCGCACGCGCTTTGGGCTTGTGGATGAGTTTCGAGGATGTCATGCGCGTGGCGCAGGTCAAGACGCGGCGCGGCCGGGCAGAACGTATCCGACGCGAGGTGAAGGCCCAACCGGCCGATCTTGTGCAAGTCCGCGAATTCGTAAAGCCGCGGGTGGAGGAAATCTGCGGCACGCTGCCCGCAGCATTGGGCCGCCGGCTGTTGGCATCGCCGCGCGCGCAGCGGACACTGGCTCGATTCACCGCCGGGCGGCGCATTTCGACTTCCACGATCAGCGGCTTTGCCCTGTTGCGCAGCATTGCCGCCCTTAGGCACCTCCGACGCGGCACCCTGCGTTTCCAGATCGAGAACCAGCGAATCGAGGCGTGGCTCGAGCAGATCGCCGCCATTGCTCCTAAAAACTATGATCTGGCCGTGGAACTCGCCGAATGCCAGACACTGGTCAAGGGCTACGGCGACACCCATGAGCGGGGCTGGTTCTCGTTCAGTCAAATTACTTCCCTGCTGCCAAACCTGTTGAGCGACCCCAAGGGCGCTGCGCACCTTCGCGCGTTGCGCGAGGCGGCGCTGGCCGACGACAACGGTACGCATCTGGAGCGGGCCATCTCGTCGCTCCGCGCCCACGCGTTGGACGCCGCCTAAGGGTCCTAAAGATCGTATGTATCTCACTCTGGACGGGAAAGGCACCCTGTACGAGCAAATCGCCAGGGCCATCAAATTGGAGATCCTCGAAGGGCGCATGGTCGCGGGCAGCAAGCTGCCCTCGACGCGCACCCTGGCAACCGCCCTGGGCGTCGCACGAAAATCAGTGCTGCAAGCGTACGATCTGTTGTGCGCCGAGGAGCTGGCCATTGCCCGCGCCGGCTCGGGCACGCGCGTCGCGACGGTAAATCCCGCCGCGCGTCCGCCGATTCGGCCCCGCGTCGTCTCCGCTTCCCGATACGCGACCCGGGTTCGGTCGCTGCCGCCGATCACGCTCGCCGGCGCGCATGTGAGCGGCCGACCAAGATACAACATGGTTTACGGCGAGCCGCTCATCGATTCGGCGCTGTTTCACTCCTGGCGGCGCAAATTGGCCGCCGCTGCGCTTCGCGCCGGTCCGACTTATCCGGCCGCGGGCGGCTATCTGCCGTTGCGCCGGGCCATCGCCGACTATCTGGCGCGGCGGCGCGGAGTGCTGTGCAGCGCCTCGGATATCTTGATCGTGGCCGGCACGCAACAAGCACTCACATTGGTCGAGCGGGTGGTGCTGGATCCGGGCGAGCGCGTGGTCGTCGAAGATCCGCACTACCAGTTGGCGGTGCACAGCCTGCTCGCGCACGGCGCGCGGGTGAGCAGCGCACGTATCGACGAGGAAGGCCTGGTGGTGAGCGAGTTGCCGCAGCGCCCGACGAGGCTCATTTTCGTCACGCCCTCGCATCAGTTTCCCTCCGGCGTGGTGATGACTCTGAACCGGCGCTTGGAACTGCTGAAGTGGGCCGCGCGCGCCGGGAGCTGGATATTCGAAGATGATTACGACACGGAATTTCACGCCGGCGGCAGACCGTTGCCGGCACTGCGCTCCCTGGACCTCGCCGAACGTGTGCTGTACGTCGGCAGTTTTTCGAAGACCTTATTTCCGTCGTTGCGCCTGGGCTACATCGTGTGCCCTGCTGCGCTCCGAGATTCGCTCTACAAGGCGAAATTGCTCGACGATCTGGGCTCGCCTTCGGTGGAGCAAGCCGCTCTCGCTACCTTTATCCAAAGCCGGCAGTACGAGCGGCACTTGCGCAAGTCGGTCAAGGAACTCATCGATCGTCGGCGCGCCGTCATCGAAGCGCTGCAGCGGCTGGCAGGAGCGCACATCGAGATCGGCCCGCACCAGGCGGGCATGCATTTTGTGATTTGGTTTCGCCACATGAGTTTCGACCGGCTCAGCGGCTTCATCGCTCGCGCCAAATCATTGGGGCTGGGATTGCATCCCATTCATCCCTACTACCGCACGCCGCCGGAGCGGCCCGGACTTCTCATCGGCTACGCCGGACTCTCGGTAGGACAACTCAAGACCGCAGTGGAACTTTTCGCGCGTTGCCTGGAGAGCGAATAGCCGGGTGTACAAAATATGACCGCATATACTTTATATATGAACTATTTAAATATAGTATAATGAAGTATGAAGCGAATCGTCTGCATGGGCGGCGGCCCCGCCGGCCTGTATTCCGCGATCCTGTTCAAGCAGGCGCTGCCGCGCGCGGAAGTGGAAATATTCGAGCGCAATCGCCCCGACGACACCTTCGGCTGGGGGGTGGTGTTCTCGGATAAGACCATGGGCAACTTTCTGGATGCCGACGCGGTCTCGCATGCGCGCATCGTGGATGAGTTCTACCATTGGGACGATATCGACGTGCATTTCAAAGGCCAGACCATCCGCTCCGGCGGTCATGGCTTTGCCGGCATTTCGCGCCGTACCCTGCTCAGCATCCTGCAGAGACGCGCCGCCTCCCTCGGCGTGAAACAATCCTTTCAACACGAGCTCGACGATACCCTGCAATTCGGCGATGCAGATCTTGTGGTGATCGCCGAGGGAGCCAACAGCAAGGCGCGCTCACGGCAAGCGGAAAAGTTCGTTCCCGATATCGAGGTGCGAAAGTGCCGCTACATCTGGCTGGGCACGACGCAGAAATTCTCCGCCTTCACCTTTGCGTTCGAGAAGACCGAATTTGGCTGGTTTCAAATACATGCCTACCAGTTCAGCAAGGATCTTTCCACGGTGATCGTCGAGACGCGCGAGGAGACCTGGATGGCGCACGGCCTGGACAAAGCCGGCGTGGACCAGTCGATCGCGTTTTGCGAAAAATTGTTTTCGGCTTACCTTGGCAATGCGCCGCTGCTGTCGAATGCGCGCCACTTGCGCGGCTCGGCGTGGCTCAATTTCAACCGAGTGGCGTGCCGGAGTTGGCACGACGGCAATCGGGTCCTCATCGGCGATGCGGCGCACACGGCGCACTTTTCGATAGGCTCCGGCACCAAGCTCGCCATGGAAGACGCCATCTCGCTCGTTCGGCACGTGAGCCACGCGAAAGATGTTCCTTCCGGCCTCGAAACGTACCAGTCGGAGCGCAGCATCGAGGCTCAACGGCTGCAAAACGCGGCGCGCAACCGCATGGAGTGGTTTGAAAATGTGGCGCGCTATGAAAACATGCAGCCGCTGCAATTCGCCTATAGCTTATTGTCCGGCAGTCA
>DATATA010000021.1:0-19016 GCA_036263775.1 Steroidobacteraceae bacterium
AGCATCTACAAGCAGTCGCCGCCCCTGGTCAATGCCATGCGCGCGCCGGGCCAATGGCAGACCTACGATATAGTCTGGACCGCACCGGCCTTCGCGCCGGACGGCACCGTCACGTCTCCGGCCTATGTCACCGTATTTCACAATGGCATTCTGGTGCAGAACCACTATAGCCTGACGGGTGAGACGCGCTACATCGGCGAGCCCTCGTACCGGCCATATCAACGTGCGCCGATCAAGCTGCAGGCGCATGGCGATCCGTCCGCACCCATCAGCTTCCGTAACATTTGGGTGCGCGAATTGAGCGACTCGGCCAATGCTGGCCAAAAATAGCGACTATTCGGTGGACCCGAAGTTCCAGGCGCTGCTGGCGCGCTACCACGCGCGCATGGCCGACGAAGACGCGATCATGAAGAAGGACCCGGCGGGCTTTGTAAATCGGCTCGACGACTTTCTCCTGCCCATTGGACCTGAGGTTGGGTGGCTGCTGCACGCGCTGATCGTCGGGCGCGGCGCCAAGCGCATTCTGGAATTGGGAACCTCGTACGGTTATTCCACCGCGTTCCTGGCCGACGCGGCGCGGCGCACCGGCGGCACGGTTTACACCATGGACGTGGCAGCCGACAAGCAACGCTACGCGCGCACGCAAATCGAGGAAGTCGGACTCGGCGCGCAGGTGGAGTGGATGCTGGGAGACGCCGTCGAAATGCTCGAGACATTCGACGGGCCCATTGATTTCGTGCTCGTCGACCTGTGGAAGAACTTGTATGTGCCCTGCCTGAATTCGTTTTACGGCAAGCTGGCCGACAACGCCGTGATTGCCGCGGACAACATGCTGTATCCCGAGACGGTGCGCGCGGACGCCGACGCCTACCGCGATGCCGTCAAGGCGAAGGGCAATTTGCAAAGTCTGCTTCTGCCGGTAGGCAACGGCATCGAGTTGTCGTGCTTGTGGAAGCGGTAACGCGGCGCGAAACCGTGGCGCGCCTGCTGGGTGTCGCCAATCGCTGATTTTATCGCTCGGCGCCCCGCATTCAATTTCTCAGATTAAAGCGGATGCCGAACGGAAAGCAGGCGGTCACCGGCCGGCCGGCCTCAGTGGAAGCAAGATAGTACCCGGAACCAGCTTTCGCCAGCCTGAGCGCCGCTTCGTCAAGGCGCCGGTATCCTGTGGATTGAACGATGGTTGGATTGGAGGTGAGGCGCCCTTTGACATCCACGCATGCCATTATTGTGGCAAGGCCCTGCTCCCCCGCATGAATGGAACCATCGGGATAGAACTCATCGGTACTGGGAAATCTCTTTCCGGGACTGCCATTCAGCCTGACCACGGCCCGCAGCACCGGCGGCAGAGGCGGCGAGCTGGTGACGCGCGGCTCCGGCGAGATATCTGCCGTTGCGCCGACCAACGGCAGAGGCGGCTGCATAGGAGGTAACTCCACGTCGCGCGGCAGAGTGATCGTGGTAGCCGAAAAATTCGGTGTTGACGGCCGCGGTATATCGATCGGAGGACGCACGTGCTCGATCACGCGAGTCACGAATGGAGCGGCCGCCGGCTTGGTGAAATGGCCGCTCAGTCCCAACGCGAGGCCGCACAACACGGCCACGTGCAAAGCAACGACTATAAAAAACGTCGCGGAGCGGCTCGAGAAACGCGATAAGTCCTCGCGCGGGTAGGTTACAAAACCGGCGTGCGCAACGGATGCGCTTGCCGCCGGAACGATTGCCGCCCGCTGTTCACGCCCGATGAGGTAGGTCGCCCAGCAACAACCTATGCCTAAACGCAGTCGGGAAAACTTTCCGTGGCGCTCCGCGAGGTCTGCCAGCCATTCTTCTTCCAGACGTTCAGATAGCGGTCCCGGGGCGCGCTGAGCGGCGTGATGAATCAATCCCTGCGTCAGCCTGTCCAGCCAATCCAACGTTCGCTCAGAAGTCATGACTCCCTCCTGGCACCGGCGCTACCGGTTCATGCAAGTACACCGCGATTGAAGCTTGCGAACACTTCGCTGGCTCGTTTGAGTCCGGTTGGCGTGAGCCGATAGAGCCGGCGGCGCGGCCGGCCGGCGCTCGATGGGTCGATGGACTCCCAGCGGCTGACGAACCAGCCCGCCGCTTCGAGCCGCAGCAGAATGGGGTACAGGGTCCCCGAAGCGAGCTTGCAACGCTCATGCACATCGGCGCCCGAGAGCTGATCGGTAGGACTGTCGAGAAAGCTCTCCAGCACCTTCAAGGTCTGTAGAGACATCCGCACATCACGTTCCGGCTTACCCATAGTAGAAAGTCTACATAGGGTCGGGAGGCAATGCAAGCGCCGCGCAAAACGGCGCCGAAGGCGCTAATCGATGCCGTGGATACGCATGCTAATCAATTGATCCAGCGTGAGATTTTGCAATCCCTTGGCGCGCAGACCTTCGATGTACTCGGGCGTGACCTGATGGATGCGCAATGCGATCAACTTGTCAGCCGGGGCGTGCGGGAATCCCAAGTGGCTGATTTCGCCGGCAAACTCCGCTGAGACGCCGTGGATGCGGAAAGCAACCAGATTGTCCTCATCCGTGGTGCTGACACCGGCGGCGTGCAAGTCCGCGACGAACTCCGGTGTCACGCCGTGAATGCGAAACGCGACCAGCTTGCCGGCATCCGCCGCCTCGAGTCCCGCCGCGCGCAGACCGCGAATGAATTCCGGCGTGACGCCGTGAATTTTGAATGCGAACAGCTTGTCGGCGTCGAGGCCGCGCACCGCTGCACTCTTCATCGCGCGTGCGAAATCGAAACTGATGTCAAAGAGCGTGGCGGACAACAGATGCCTGTCCTGGAACGAAAAACCGAGCTTCGCCATCTCCGCGACGTATTGCGGGTTGGGTTTGAAGGAAAACAATCCGCTGCCGCGGTGATCTTGCACGAAGCCCTCGCAGTCGATGCTGCCGGCGTCGCGTTGAACCGTGAAATGCACATCGTGCTTGGCGGTGCCCGCCCAGTCGAGCCCGTGCAAATCCGACATTGCCCAAGGCGAAGAGGAATTGAAGTGATCGGCGCCGCTCGAGCCCTGGAGGGAGAACTGAACTTTGCCGGGCTCGTCGGCCGAGTCCAATGTCCATGTACCCGCAGTCGTAGCGGCAGCGGCCGCCAGAGGACACAGCACCAGCGCCGCAAGCATGTGGGAGATGCGCATGAATCAAATACCTCTTATGAGATTCCGGCGAGTTTCAGCGAGATCAATTGACGGATGGTCAGGTCCTTAAATCCGTGACTGCGGATTTTTTCCACGAATTCCGGCGTAATGCCCTGAACCTTGGCAGAGAGATATTCCCCGATGCGCAGGTTGGTCAGGCCCGCGGCCGTGAGCGCGCGCACGAACTCCGGCGAGACGTCCTGAATCTTCAAAGACACCCATTCGCGGCTGTTGGCATCGAGCCCTGCGGCGCGCATCTCGCGTATGTACTCGGGCGTGACGCCATGGATTTTCAACGCGATGATTTCGTCAACGGTCAGATCCTTGAGGCCCGCGGCTTGCAGTCCGCCGATGTACGAGCCGCCCTCTTCCGCCCCGGCCGTCGTCGTCGACTGCGACTTGGGCGTGGCCGGCGCCTTTGGCGTAGGGGGCGCCTTCGGCGCCGGCATCGCCGCCACCATCGGCACCGCCGCGACCGCCGGTACCGCCGCGACCGCCGGTACCGATAGAACCGAGGGAACCGCGGGCGCATCCATCACAGGCGCTTCAGGCGCGGGCAGCGGTGCCGTGGGCTCCATCCGAGCAGCCGGCGCGGCCGGTACGGCCGGCTCTGGAGGCGCTGCCGGCGCGACATAGGCATCCAGCACCCGCTCCGCCTCGTCGCTCGAGACTCGCGTGGACGCGGTTCCCGCCATGAGAAGTCCTGCGACGCATAGGCTGCCGATGAGGGCCAAACCGCCGGCGGAGATGCTGCGCGTCGTGCCTCGCACGCCGAGCAGCCGGCCGATGCGCGATGTCAACACGCCGCCGTTGGCCGCCAGCGCCCAGACCGTCGTCGACCGCGACTCCTCGAGCAGCGCCAGCGCGCGCGCATAGCCAGGCGCGTTGCCGCAGGCGTTCACGGCCACATCGTCGCAACAATGTTCGCGCTCGTTGCGAATCACACGGTTTACCCACCAGACCGCCGGGTGATAGAAGAGCAGGGTCTCGCTGGCTATTTGAAACAGGTTTACCAAACCATCCCATCGCTTGATGTGCGCGAGTTCGTGCGCAATGATGGCTTCGACCTGCCACGGCGACAGGCCGGCGAGCGCTGACAGCGGCAGCACCACCACCGGCCGCCACCAGCCCAATACCGCCGGCGACTCCGCTGCCTTTGAGCAGACGAAGCGCACGGCGCGCGACACGCCGAGCCGCGCCTGCAACGCAAGGCAGGTCTTCAAGAGATCGCCCGCGATCGACTCGGCATGCTGCCGCCGCATCCGTATCAACAGCATCCACGCCCCGAGCGTGCGAAGCGTGAACATGTAGACGCCCGCGAGCCACGCGAGTACCGCGTAGCTCATCCAGTCGACCGAAGCCGCCGGCGAAACGGCAGAAAACTGGCGCGCGTCCGGTGCCGCGGGCATTGCCTGCATGGCATCGAGACCGTCTCTGATCTGTGCGCTACCGCCCGCCGATACTTGCCGGATGGACTCGGGAGACTGCTGCAGCAAGGCAAAAGTGACGAACGGCGCGATCATCATCGCGCTTAGGACCCATACCGCACTGGCATAGCGAGCACTCGGACTGCGCAAGCGTGCCAGCAGCGCGCACAGAACCAACGCCAGCACCGCTCCCTGCCAGACAAAATGGAGCAGGCACCACCCCAAGACCCGTACCGTTTCAGGATTCGTCACTTGGTTTTCCTCTCGTGTTCATCCAGCATGCGGCGGATCTCTTCAATCTCCGCCTGCGATGTCTTCTTTCCCGACAAGGCATGCATCATCAATTGGCTCGCCGACCCCGAGAAGGCGCGCTGCACCAGGTCGCTCACCAGTTGCCGCTTGGTGTTTTCCGCCGGCTGCCGTGCTTCGTACACGTGGGCCCGCTCATCTTCATTGCGGACCACCATGCCTTTCGCCGTCATGATTTGCAGCAGCTTGAGCACCGTGGTGTAGCCCGTGGCTTTGCTGCTATCGAGCACTTCGTGAACTTCACGTACCGTGGCGGGCCCGCGTTCCCAAAGCACGCGCAAGATCGCCAATTCCATGACGGTAGGTTTTGGGGTCGTTGAATTCTGCATGTAAAGCAGCCTACTACGAATCTATTCGTAGAATCAACGAAAATCTTCGTAGAACATCTATTGCCGTAAAATCAAACGCTTAGCGTCGGCGCGACTTGGCGTAGCTGTCGAAAGCCACAGCGGCCACGATGATCAAGCCGATCACCACCTGCTGCCAGTAAGACGATACGTGCATGATCACCAAGCCGTTGGTGAGCACGCCGATCAACAATGCTCCGATGACGGTGCCGCCGATGCCGCCGCGGCCGCCCGCCAGACTGGCACCACCGATCACCACCGAAGCAATCACGCGCAACTCATACCCCACGCCGCCGACCGCTTCGGCCGCACCCAGCCTGGCCGACAACAAAAATCCCGCCAGACCCGACAACGCGCCGACGATCAGGTACACGCTGGTGATGATGGCCGCGACGTCGAGACCATTGAGGCGGGCTGCCTCCGGATTTCCGCCGACCGCATAAACGTAACGCCCGTAGCGCGTGTAGCGCTGCGCGATATATCCGGCGATGGCGATGACGCCGAAGAACACCACGGGCACCGGCACGCCGACGAGCGACCCGGTGCCCCACCACCGATAGTTCGCGTCGAAGCCGGCGATCGGCGAGCCGTCGTTCAGGATCAACGTGGCGCCCCGCCAAACCGTCAAGCCGCCCAAGGTCACGATGAAGGGTGGGATGCTGAATACCGTCACCGCCTTTCCCTGCACGTAGCCGACCAATGCACCGACCGCCGCGGCGGTCGACAGGGCCACCAACCAACTCGAGGAATAGTCCGCACCGAGCGCCTTCATGACATAGGCACCCGCCATGCCCGCGAATGCCAGCAGCGAACCGACCGCCAGATCCACGCCCGCCGTCAAAATGACGAAGGTCATGCCCACCGCGATGATGCCGTAGATCGAAACCTCGGTCAGAATGTTGGTGACATTGCGCATCGAGAGAAAGCGCGGATTCTCCGCGGCGAAGAACACGATCAGCACCGCCAGAAAAAGCGAGGTCCCATAGCGGCGCAGCCAGCCGACGACGTCGATTCGGCGTCGAGGTTGCGCGGCCGGCGCGGCGTCCGTCATACGGCAGCGGCACGCGGCGCAGCGGCGCCCGGCGCCTCGGCACTTGCGGAAATGGCCATGAGTTGCATCAGCTTGTGCTCCGTCGCCGCGGCGGCATCCAGAGTTCCGCTGATGCGCCCTTCGCGAAACACGACGATGCGGTCGCTCAAGGCCAGCACTTCCGGCATTTCCGAGGAAATGACGATGAGCGCGATGCCGCTTTGCGCCATGTCGACCAACAGTTGGTGAACTTCGGCCTTGGCACCGATGTCGATGCCGCGAGTCGGTTCATCGACAATCAGCACTTTCGGTTCAAGCGCCATGCAGCGCGCCAACAGTACCTTTTGTTGGTTGCCCCCCGACAGCGTTCCGACCGCCGTGGACGGATTCGGCATCTTGATACGCAGTGCCGTTTGGTACTTGTGGATCAACCGACGCTCTTCGGCCTCGTCGAGGAAAATTCCCCACCGCGCCAGGCGCGGCAAGCTGGGGAGCGTCATGTTCTGCGTAATCGATTGCTCAAGAAAGCATCCCTGCTGCTTTCGGTCTTCGGGGACCAACGCCACGCCCGCGCGGATGGCCTCATGCGGCGACCGCAATGGGCGCATTTCCCGCCCGTTCAAGTACAGAACGCCTCGATCGCAGCGATCAGCGCCGAAAATGATGCGCGCAAGTTCGGTGCGCCCTGCGCCGACCAGTCCCGCAAAGCCCACGATTTCACCGGCCTTCACCTCGATCGACAGGTCTTCGAGCGCCATCGCGTGCCGATGGCCGGCGCCCAGCGCTCGCGAGATCCCCTTCACGCTGAGCACCGCAGCTCCCGCCGGCGCGCTGCGCGGAAGCCGCGCGAATTCCACCTCGCGCCCCACCATGAGCCGGATGAGATCACGGATCTGTACCGTGCTCACCTCGCCGCTGGCAACGAACCGGCCGTCGCGCAACACCGTGAAACCGTCGCAGATCTGCTTTACCTCGTCCAAGCGGTGCGTGACATAGATAAAGCTCACCCCGCGCGCCTTGAGGCCGCGAATCACCGCGTGCAGTATTTCCACTTCCCGCCCGCTCAAGGCGGCCGTGGGTTCGTCCATGACGATGAGCTTCGCCTGCTGCGCGACCGCGCGGCCGACCTCCACCATTTGTTGGTGAGCAACGCTCAAGTGACGCACTTCCGTGCGCGGATCCAGGTTCAAACCGAGGCTTGCAAGCACGGCGCGCGAACCTTCATGCATCGCCGCCCAATCGATGAGCCCATAGCGCTTGGGCTCCCGCCCAAGATATAGATTCTCCGCAATCGACATGAAGGGCAGCAAATTGAATTCTTGGTAGATGGTGATGAGCCCGAGGCGCTGGCGCTCTCGCGGCGTGTGCTCCGGCTCGAGCGCCGCTCCTTGCAGCACGGCCTCACCGCGATCTGCGCGCAAAGCGCCCGAGAGGATTTTCAACAGCGTGGATTTTCCGGCGCCGTTTTCACCCAGCAGCGCGTGCACTTCGCCCGGCTGCACTTGCAGGTCGACACTGTCCAATGCTCTGACGCCCGGAAACTGTTTGCAGATCTTGCGGACATCCAGAAGGGGCGCGGCAGGCATCGGGCTACCGTACTTCGCCTATCCGTTCGGCTCGATCGAGATTCGATTGCGTGATCAACACCGGCGCAATGCTGGCGCCCGTCATGGGCGTCTTCCGGCGGATACGCGCAACGAGCTGCCGCAACGCGGTTCGCGCCTGGTTGATCGGCGACTGCTCCACCGTGGCCGCGAGTTCGCCGCTGCGCACCGCCTTCAGCGCCTCCGGAGTCGCATCAAATCCAATGACCTTGACCCCGGCGACGCCGCTCGAGCGCAACGCCTCCAAGGCACCCAAGGCCATCTCGTCGCTTTCCGCCACGATCGCTTGCAAGGACTGGCCGCCGAGCGATGTCAGCACATTCTGCGTCACCGTCAGGCCCTGTTCCCGCTTCCAGGTGCCGGTTTGCTCGGCGACGATTTGGTATTTCTCGCCGGCGGCGTCCAGGGCTTCCTTGATGCCGCGTGTGCGGTCGATCGAGGGGCTCGATCCCAGTTGTCCGGTGATCAGCAAGATGCGCGCGCCGCCGGGGAAGGAGTCGATCACCCACTTCGCCATGATTCGGCCGCCTTGGACATTGTCCGCACCGACATGCGGGACATTGACGCTGGTGTTGTCGACCCGCCGATCCAACGTCACGATGGGAATCCCCGCCTTGATCACTTCCTCAACGCCTGGAGCGAGCGCATTCACATCGTTGGGCGCAAGGATGATGCCTTGGGCGCCCCCTGCGATGGCCGCCTCGATGTCGGCAGTCTGCTTGGCGGAATTGGACTGACCGTCCTCGACCGAAACCGTGACATTGAGATCGCGCGCCTCGTTATCGAGCGCGCGCTTTACCGCGACGAAAAACGGCTCGGTCATGTCATGCAGACTCGCGACGATTTGCACTGAATTGCCGCCGGATTTCCCGGAGCAGGCGCTCAATGCGAGCATCGCCATCCCCACGCACAGCAACGAGCGCATCACTGCGGCGCCATGTATGACTTCAAGGCCAGCCACTCGTGCTCAGGGTCGTTGCGATAAACCCAGTTGCGCTCCGGACCCGCCATCACGTTCAGATAATAAAGATCATAGCCGTGCGCGGCGCCGACCGGATGGTAACCGCGCGGCACGAGCACCAAATCGCCGTCATGCACGCACATCGTCTCGTCGATATCGCGCGCATCGGTATACACCCGCTGGAATGCAAAACCCTGCGAGGGCTTCAGGCGATGATAATAGGTCTCCTCCAATACGGTTTCCTTGCCGGCCGCCGCCGTGTCGTGCTTGTGGGGCGGGTAGCTCGACCAGTTACCGCCGGGAGTGATCACCTCTACCACCAGAAGGCTATCCGCGTCCTTGGTTTGCGGAAGAATATTTCTGACGTACCGAGTGTTGGTGCCGCTGCCGCGCACCTCGCGGCTCATGTCGGCCGCGGCGATGGCGCGCGGTGAACGGCCGGGCTTGCCGGGAGCCGAGCACACAGCCAACTCCGCCTCGCCCTGCGCCGTCACAGCGTAATTGGAACCGGCCGGCGCGTACACGGCGCCGGGCGCCGCATCCTCAAACACCGAGGCACGGCCGCCGACGCCATCGAAGTGCTTGCCGTCGATGATGATGTCGGCAATTCCCGCCAGCACCACGAGGCAGGTCTCGCGGTCGCTCGAGGCCCCCTGCACCACCTGCTGCGGTTTCAGATGATGGATCCGGAATCCGATATGCCGCCAACCCGCGCTCTGCGGCGTGACGTTGAGCACGCAGCCCGCCTTGTCGGGTGCGGTCGGCCGAACCAAAAGCTTGCTCATGAGCGTTCCTTGAACAGATTTGCCGCCGATGCCTCGCGGCGCAGTGTTTTCAGACCCAGTGCCGCGTAGACTCTCGGGTTTGCCAGCGCAGGATCCTGTTCTGCTTCGACGATGATCCAGCCGCTGTAGCGAACTTGCGCAAGCGCCTGCATCACCGCGCCGAATTCAAGGTTTCCATCGCCCGGCACGGTAAACATACCCTTTAAGACGCCGCTGAGGAAACTGCCGCCTTCTGAGCGCAGCTTCTTATATATGGACGCCCGGATGTCCTTGCAGTGCACGTGCGCGATGCGTTCTGGATTCTCGCGAATCAGCGACAGGGTCTCCACGCCGCCGAGCGCGGCATGCCCCGTATCGACCGTCAACCCGACGGATGAGCCTGTGGACTTCAGAAAACGCTCAAGGTCGCGCTGCGTTTCGACCACGGTACCCAAGTGATGGTGGTAGGCCATGCGCAGACCTGCGCCGGCAAGATAGTCTGCGACTGCGGTCAATTTGCGGCCAAAGTCATTCCAGTCCGAATCGGCAAGCCGCGGCGTCATGGAGAGCGGGCATGACTGATGGCCGTGGATGGCGTTGCTGGTTTCCGCGAGAATGAATACACCGCTGCCCATCGCTTTGAGCAGGCCCAGGTGAGGTTGCAATGCCTGGATCTCAGCCTCGGCCGAGCGAGTCAACAGACTGGCGCTGTACCAACCGCCGACCAAGGCAAGGTGACGCTTTTCCAACATGGCGCGCAGTGCCGCCGGCTCGCGCGGAAACTTGCCGCCGAGTTCGATGCCTGCAAATCCCAACTCGCTCGCGTCCGTGAGCACGGACTCGAGCGGGGTGTCGCCGCCGAGCGCAGGCAGGTCATCGTTGATCCACGCGATCGGACTGACTCCGAAGCGGATGCTCATTTTGAGCTAGTCTCCCAGCCGCCGCTGCGTGCGTCGGGCCAAGGAGGCAGTCCTCGCGGCATCGACTTCGCGGCGCGGGGATACGTCTGGTATGGCGACATCCCACCATGCGCCGCCCTGCTCGGTTGCAATGGCCGGATCGGTATCGATCACGATCACGTGCGTGCGATCGGATTGCGCGGCGCTCTTGAGCGCCTGCTCCAAGGATTGGATCGAGTCGGCCTTTTCCGCGATGGCACCGAGGCTGCGCGCGTGCGCCACGAAGTCAATGTCCGGCGCGGGCGCGGATGAAGAATCCGACCACATGGTCTTGAATGCCGCGGAACCGGTGCTCTTTTGCAGGCGGTCGATGCAGCCGAATCCTCGATTGTTGAGCACGATAACCACGAGCTTGTGCCCGAGAGCAACGGAGGTTGCCAGCTCGGAATTGAGCATCAGATAGCTGCCGTCGCCGACCAGGACATGCACGTCGCGTTTCGGCTGCAGCATTTTCACGCCCAGACCGCCGGCGATTTCATATCCCATGCAGGAGTAGCCATATTCAACGTGATAGTCATCGGGGCTGCGTGAGCGCCACAGCTTGTGCAACTCGCCGGGAAGTCCTCCGGCGGCGCAAACGACCACGGCGTTTGCCGACGTACTGCGCCACACCGCGCCGATCACCTGCGCGTCGGACGGCAAACCTGCCGCGGGCGCCGCGGTGACCTCATGCCACGCGGCGTTCCAGCCGGCCACTTCGCGCTGGGTGATCGCCTCATCATGGCCACTGCGCCAGGAGCCAAGACGCTGCATGAGTTCGGCGAGAACCGCACCGGCATCGCCCACCACGGCGGCGGCTTCGTGCTTGCCGGCGTCGTAGGCCGCAACGTTGATTTGCACCAGGCGCCGATTCGCCGCCGTAAACAGCGCCCGCGAACCGGTGGTAAAGTCCTGAAGGCGGGTGCCGATGCCGATCACGAGGTCCGCGCGAGCCGCCGCCGCATTGGCAGCGCTGCTTCCCGTGACGCCGATCGCGCCAAGATTGAACAGGTGATCCCACGGCAAGGAGCCCTTCCCGGCCTGAGTTTCGGCTACCGGTATGTGCCGGCCGGCCGCGAATTTTGCGAGCAACTCTTCCGCGCCGCTGTAGTGAACCCCGCCGCCCGCCACGATCAGAGGAGCCCGGGCCGCTTTCAGCAGCGTCACGAGCTGATCCATTTCCTTCTCACCGGCGCGCGGCCGGCGCATGTCCCATACCCGGCGGCGAAACCAGGCCTCCGGATACTCGAACGCCTCTGCTTGCACGTCCTGGCAGAATGCCAATGTGACCGGCCCGCATGCGGCCGGATCGAGCAGCGTATTCATGGCGTGCGGCAGTGCATCGATCAGCTGTTCGGGGCGCGTGATGCGGTCGAAATAGCGCGAAACGGGCCTAAAGCAATCGTTGGCCGAAACGGTGCCGTCGGCAAAACTCTCGATCTGCTGCAGCACCGGGTCCGGACCGCGCGACGCGAAGACATCGCCGGGAAGAAACAGCACGGGCAGTCGATTGGCATGCGCCAGCGCCGCCGCGGTCACCATGTTGGTCGCGCCGGGTCCAATGGAACTGGTGCAAATCATGGCGCGTTGCCGTCGTGCCTGTTTCGCAAAGGCGACGGCGGCATGCGCCATGCCCTGCTCGTTGTGGGCGCGATAGGTGGGTAGTTGATCCTGCGCCGCGTGCAAGGCTTCGCCCAGACCCGCGACATTGCCGTGACCAAAAATGGCCCACACGCCCGCAAAGTAGCGCACCTCTGCCGAAGGCGCCGCGACGCATTGGGCCGCCAGATATCGAATCGCCGCTTGCGCGGCGGAGCATCGGACCGTTTTCATGCAGCAACCACCGCGCGTGCCCTACGCCACGCGCTCACCAAGGCCGAGAATCTGCGCGTCATCGCGTCGCAGGCTTCGCCATCGCTCATCGAACCTGCAAACCACGCGCGCGCCACGTCGTGAAAAATCGTGCGACCGATTGCGAATCCCTTCACGATGTCAAAAGGCGCCGCGGCTTCGAAGCATTCGCTGAGTTCAGCCGCGGACGCCGACTGTCCCAACAGCAAAACGCCCCGGCACAGCGGGTCCTCTCGAGCAATCGTGGCCTGAATCGCGCGCCAATGGTCGGCGCCGGCGCGGGGCTCGAGTTTCCACCAATCGGGACGCACGTGCAGCGCATAAATGCGCTGCAGTGCGCGCGCGGTCGTATTGGAATCGGCCGGCATGTCTTTGGGCAGAATGATCTCGAGCAACCATTCGTGGCGCGTCTTGCGGCATGCGTCAAACAGGCGCTTGAGCTGCCGCTCTTGCCGTTCGCGCACGGGCGCGGCATCGTCCGGATGATAGATCGCCAGAGATTTGACCACGTGATTGAGCGGCCACGCCGCTATCTCGGCCGCCACATCGGCCGACCCCTCGAATTCGATCGGACGCGATTGCGGCACTTCGACGGGCCGGCCGATCCAATACGGCAAGTCCGCGGCCTCGGCCAGCGCATCGGCGCCGTAGCGTCCGTCGAGAAGCACACCGAAGCGGCCATCTCGGCCGGCGGCGGCATCCAATGCGCGCAGACCAAGGGTCTTGAATTGCGAAATGCGCTTGGGCGCGGCAGCGAGCGCGCCCGCGATTTCTTCGAACTGGCTGCGGTGATCGATGGCGAGCACCATCAACTCCGGATACGGGTGACGGCGGGTCGAGGCCCAGTGCACATGGTCCAATCGCCGGACAAACGTGTCGGCGCGGTGATCGTCGACCGACAAGAACAGCTGCAATTCGGCCCAAGTCGGCATCGCGGGCGCGCAGCCATGGCGCGTGACCACCATGGCACCGCAGGCATTGCCGTATCGGCAGCATTCCGTAAGCGCTTCGTCGCGCAACCAGCCGCGCAGAAAGCCGCCCATGAATGCGTCCCCGGCGCCGAGCACATTCAAGACATCGATCTTGAAACCAGGGACGAACAAGCCCTGCTCGAAGGAGCCGGGAATCTGCCCATCGAAAGCCACGCACCCTCGCCCGCCGAGCTTGCAGACCAGCGTCGCCGCCGTTCGCAGCCTCGCGTTGCGAATTGCGGCGAGCGCGTCGACGGATCCGCCGAGTATGCAGAACTCTTCCTCGGTGCCGATCACCAGGTCGCATAGGGGCAGTACGGTCTGCAGGCACTCGGTGACGCGGGCATTGGAAACGAAGCGATTTTCACCGAGATCTTTGGCGGTCAGTCCCCACAGCACAGGGCGATAGTCCACGTCGAACACCACGCGCCCGCCGTTGGCCTTGACCTGCCGCGCCGCCGCCATGCTGGCGGCAAATACACCCGGTGTGGACAGATGCGTGCCGGTAATCAGCACCGCTCGCGCGCTCGCCAACAGTGCGCGGTCGAGGTCTTGCTCGCAAAGCGCCATGTCGGCGCAGTTCTCGCGATAAAAAATGAGTGGAAACGTGTCGCGATTGCGGATTCCCAGCACCACCAAGGCGGTCAGCCGATTGGGATCGGTGCGCACACCGCGCACATCCACGCCTTCGCGAATCAGTTCTTCGCGGATGAAGCGGCCCATATGATCGGCACCCACCCGCGTCACCAGGCCCGACCGCAATCCGAGCCGTGACGCGGCGATGGCCGCGTTGGCCGGGCTGCCGCCCACATACTTCGCGAAGGAGCCCATGTCTTCCAAGCGGCCGCCGATCTGCTCGCCATATAAGTCCACGCTGGAGCGGCCAATGGCAATCAAATCAATGCTGTTATCCGTGACCGGCAAGATCTCTCGCAACGAGAAGCGGGGTGATTCATTATACTCTGCGCTTCAACGGGAACTCGAATTGAGAGCCGCGTGGGTTGCGGTGGTGGAAGCGCAATGTATAACGTCGCGATATTTGGGGCGGGCCGGATCGGACAGATACATGCCCGCAATGCGGCCGAATCAGCTGAATTGCAGCTTAAATTTGTCGTCGATCCGAACCGCGCGGCCGCGGCGGCGCTCGCATCGCAAACCGGCGCCAGCGTTGCGGACGTGGATGCGGTCTTGGGCGATGGCTCCATCCATGGCGTCATCATCGCCAGCGCGACGAACGTTCATTTAGACCAGGCGCTCGCGGCCGCTTCAGCCGGCAAAGCGATTTTCTGCGAGAAGCCGCTGGACCTCGATCTGGTGCGCGCGCGGCAGGCAGGTGCGCAATTGGCCGGCGCCAAGATGCTGGTGGGATTCAACCGGCGCTTCGACCCTCATTTCAACGCTTTGAAGACGCGCATTGAGTCGAGCGCGATCGGCAAACTCGAGAGCGTGAACATTACCAGTCACGATCCCGCCCCCCCTCCCGTGGCGTACATCCGCGTTTCCGGCGGTTTGTTCAAAGACATGACCATTCACGACTTTGACATGGCACGCTGGTTGCTGAATGAGGAGCCTATCGAGGTGTTCGCAAGCGCCAGTTGCTTGGTCGATGCCGAAATCGGCGCGGCGGGCGACGTCGACACGGCGAGGATTCTGCTCAAGACCGGAACCGGCCGGCTCTGCGTCATCAGCAACACTCGCCGCTCAGGCTATGGCTACGACCAGCGCATTGAAGCCTACGGTTCTAGCGGCACGGCGCGCGCCGACAATGTGCTGGAGAGCACGGTGTCGACCTGCACTGAACGCGGGTCGGTGAGCGATGCGTTGCAGAACTTTTTTCTGGAGCGCTACGCGGAAGCCTATCGGCGCGAGATGCAGCATTTCGCCGATATCTTGCGGGACGGGAAGACGCCGATGGCGGGCTACCGCGACGGCATCGCCGCTCTCGTGCTTGCCGAGGCGGCGGCAGCGTCCGTCAAACTCAACAAACCCGTGAAGGTCTCCTCGGTTTGAGCGCTCAAGGCACCAGACAACCCCTTTGATCCACGCCGGCCACCACGCAGCCGCCCGTAATGAAGTTCTTGCTCTGAGTGCAGACTTTCGGCCCAGCCAGGAAGGTATTGGTCGCATTGAGACTGGGCCCAAAGACGGCCGACTGCCACACCGAATCGACCGCAAAGTTTCCCGTGTTGTTGCGGAACGTGCCGTTGGTGAGCAAGCCAGGCGGCGGCGCGTACTGTAGATCGCTGCCGTCGCCCACCAACAAGGGCGCCGTGTGGGCATAAGGAGAATGCGTGCTGGGGTCGATCGGTCCGCAACTCGCGGGCCCGATGCCCGCATCGCCGCCCGCGTATTCGATGATGAAATTATTCAGCTGCGAACCGTTGCTGGTGATCAGCCACAATCCCGCCCAATCGCCGGGTGCCGGACCGGCCACGGCCGACGTCAGGACGACCGGGAACAGAGCGGTTCCCTTCACCACCAGGGCAGCGTTTTTATCCGCTGACTGGCCGATGTCGCCGAAGGCTACCAAGGTCGGGGCGGTCGATGCTCGCTCGAATTTCAACGTCACACCCGCCTCTAAGGTCAACGTGACGTTCGCAACAAACGTCGGCGCCAATCCGCCGACGTGCACCGAGTCCGTCTTGAAGTGAATCGGAATGTTGGTTTTGATGGTCAGGTTGTCGAATATGTTGGCGTTCTCCACCACGAAGATTTCCCCGCCCGTCGTCTCGATAAAGGTTTGCGGAGGAATCGAGCCCAAGGCCATGGCCGGAGCCGCGATGATGTCCGCCGGCGAGGCGATGACCAGCTCGTCTGAATCGCTGGTGAACGCAGCGTCACTCAAGTAAATGCCCGGACCCGCAGTATTGGTGATCGAAACGTTGATGACCTTGAGGACCGGATCGGGCAGCGTGCCGGCGCCCGCCATGGCGAGCACCGCATTGCGCTGCGCGCCGCCGACGCTGCCGCCGCCGGTAATCACGGCGTCGTTCAGTTCGATCAGGGAATTTTGATTGAAGCCGCGCAATCGGCCCCAGGGCTGGGTCGAATCCATGGCCTCGAAGGTGACCCTGCCGGTAATGAAATCATCCCCCGCCGCCAGCAGTTTGGCCGTGCCGGTACCGGACGAGTTGCCCTGGACGGTTATCCCCACCGCCGCGTTCAATTTGACGATGGCGCACGGTTGGATGGTCACGATGGCGGGCGCCAGAATGCTGATCGAGTTCGGGATGAGATGCACCGTACCGGCACCCGCCCAGGTTTCACTGGCGGAAATGTTGCCGGCATGCGTGACAACGACGCCATTTTCCGTAGTCCCGCACACGAACGGCGCGCTTCCCGTACAGGTGACCACCACACTCGTGACCGGAGCGGCGCCCACGGCGCCTGATGCGCTCGTGACCGCGCAACTCAACCCCGACGGCTGAGTCTTCACGGTCACGGCGTATGCCGCACCGCTGGCAACGGCTGTGGCGAACGTAAAGCCGGTCGCGTTCGCCGCAACCGTCAGGTCGTCGCCGGCGTTGTTCTGCAGCACGAGGCCCGCGGCCGTAAGGCCGGTAATGCTGCCGCCGACGGTGAACTTTTTGGTGGTGCAAGTCAGCACGACATCCGCGATATTCGCGCTGATGACGGTACCCGCCCCCGCGGTCACCGCGCAGCTTTGCGTGGGGCCGGTCGGTTGAGTCTTGACGGTCACCGCGTAGGAGGCGCCGCTCGCAATCTTGGTCGCGAATGTAAAGCCGGCGGCGTTCGCCGCAACCGTCAGATCATCGCCCGCGTTGTTTTGCAGTACGAGTCCGGAGCCGGTCAGTCCGGTCACGGGGCCGGCGATGGTGTAGGTATTGGTGGTGCAGGTGACGGTGACATTGGTGACGTTGGCACTGCCGACCGTTCCGGCCGCATTGGTGACTGCGCAGGTCTGCGTCGGCGTGTTCGGCTGGATTTTAACGGTTACGTTGAACGCGGTGCCGCCGGCCAGTGCGGTGGCGAATTTGAAGGTGCCGCTCGCTGCGACGGCCAAATCGTCGCCGGCATTGTTCTGAAGCACGAGACCCGAACCTGCAAGGCCCGTTGCGGCGCCGCCAACCGTGTAGGTTTGAGCAGGCGGGGGTGGCGTCGGATTTCCAATCCCGCCGCCGCCGCCACAGCCGGCCAATGCCGCCATGCAAATCAGCCCAAGCCCTTGAAATCCACGCCGCGTTGTTATTCTGATCATGTGAGATTCCCTGCTCTTGAGTTGCTTTGCCGCGATTAGGCTGCGCCGCCCGGGTGATGGCAATGCTTTGTCCCGTAAAAACGGTACACTTGCCGGAATTCACGGTTTCAGGCGCTGCTATTTGCAACGCTTTCACAAGGGCATAGGCTCCGTTCATAGCGCCAGGAAAGGGAGTGGACATGGATCAGGGCACGGAAGGCGAATCGCATGGAGGCAGTCCCGCGGCTGTTGCGCCTGAACCGGTACGCTTTACCGGCAGCGGAGCCGAATATTTCGGCATCTGGATCGTCAATCTCCTATTGACGATCGTCACCGTCGGCATCTATTCGGCGTGGGCCAAGGTACGCCGACTGCAATACTTCTATCGGCATACCGAGTTGGCAGGCTCCAGCTTCGACTTCCACGGAAGTGCCGTCAAGATCTTGATCGGGCGCTTGGTTGCCCTGGTCATGCTGATCGCTTACAACTACACGATACGGATTCAATCCGTGTGGACACTGGCGGTCATCGGCGGTATCGCCCTCATCATGCCCTGGATGCTGCGCAATTCGTTGCGCTTTCGGCTGTACAACACCAGTTGGCGCGGTGTGCGCTTCCACTTTCGCGGAACCGTGGCACGGACGTATCGAGTGTTTCTCTTGTACGGGATTTTATCGCTGGTCACGCTCTACATCCTGGCGCCGTTCATGCATCAGCGGGTCAAGGCCTATCAGCACAACAATTCGTGGTTCGGGCAGACCCAGTGTTCGTTTCATGCGCGAGCCGGACAGTTTTATAAAATATATCTGTTGTTGCTGGCTGCGATGGTGGCATTCGTATTTCTGTTGGGTTTCAGCGGCGTCTTCGGTGCCTTTGCGGCGCTCGCCGAGGCTCAGAAGCATGGCCATCGCATCAACCCCTATGCCACGTTCAAGGCCTTGGCGATTCTGTATGGCGCTCTGATCATCATGGGGGTTTCGATCGGACCGGTATTCCGCGCACTCATGACCAACCTGATTTGGAGCAACACGCGCGTCGGCGAACATCGCATCGAATGCAGCATATCGCCGCTCGGATTGATCTGGATCAGCGTCAGTAATCTGGTGCTGGTGGCGCTCACGCTGGGCTTGTTCATGCCGTGGGCCAGTGTGCGCATGGCAAAATTTCAGCTCGAAGCGGTGCGTCTGGTACCGGCGGGGGACCTGCAGCAATTTGTCGACGCCGAGCCTGACCAGATCGGCGCGGTCGGAGAGGAAGCGGCATCGGCATTCGACTTCGATATTTCCTTGTAGCGCCAGGTTGCCGCGGTGCTGATCGCTGAGTACTTCGACGGCCGCTCGACGCGCGTCCGGGTGGTCCAACTGGACGCCGCCGGCGATAGCCTGTTGATCACAGGCGAAGACATCGATCGGCGTGTGCCGCTTACCGAAATGAAGGTGGACGAGCG
>DATATA010000022.1:0-15644 GCA_036263775.1 Steroidobacteraceae bacterium
CAATTGACCTGGTCTTGTCGTTGACCGCAATTTGCAAATCTGACGAGATAACCCACAAACTCACGTATCGCGTATCTCATATGTCCCACTCTCTAGTGTGCTGGCGCTGCGGCGCCTCTCTCGCTTCGCTTAGCCTGCCCCTGCGTCGGCTTGAGGTCTGTAAGGCCTGCAATGCGGAGTTGCACGTGTGCAAAATGTGCATCGAGTACGACACCTCTTATGCCAAGCATTGTAAGGAACCCACAGCCGAAGAAGTTCGCAAGAAGGACGAGGCCAATTTTTGCGATCACTTCAAACCCAGGGCCGGGGCTTATGTTGCGAAAAACGAAGCGGAGATCGCAAAGGCGAAGTCCGCGCTGGATGACCTATTTAGAAAGTGATTTTTTCTTTTTCGGCTTCTTGGCGGTCTCCGCGATCCGCCACAGGTACAGCGCCGCCACAGACCGATGGGGTCGCCACTTCTCGGAGAATTTCAACAGCTGCTTCGGTGACGGTAGCGCGCGTTTTCGATACAGCACTTGAAAACCCTTGCGCACGCCGTAATCGGTTACCGGCATCACGTCGGGCCGGCACAGCGTGAACAGCATGAGCATATCCACGGTCCAGGCGCCGACGCCGCGCGCCTGCAGCAGCTGCGCAGAGATATCGGCATCGGACATTTGCGCAATCAGCGCCGCGCTCGGGATCTGCCCGGCATTGAAGCGCACGCAGATATCCTTCATCGCCAAGGTTTTGCTGCGCGACAGCCCTGCCGAACGCAGCTGCGTCTCGGTCATCTCGGCGATCAACTTTGAACAGGGAACGCCATCCTCGAACAAACCGACCACCCGCGCCCAGATGGCTCGAGCGGCGGCGCCGGCCAGTTGTTGGTGAGCGATGGCCTCGAGCAACGCAACATAAGGCTCTCGCGGGGGCGGGATCGGCACGGCGAGCGCACCGATCCGATCAATCCACTCGCTCAAGCGCGGATCGCATTTGCGAAGATGCTTGATGGCATGGGCGCTCACACTTCAAGTTTAACCGTAAGTCTCGGTGGCTGACGAACAGGCGCGGCCGCACCGGCCGCGTGACCCGCCGCACAGCCTTGCGTGGATCTTCTCGAGCACCGGCAACTGACGCCGATGCTCGCACCATGCAATATGGTTCCAAGCAGGCGCTCCCGTTTCAAAGCAGGGGCTTCTCCCTCACCGAAGTGGTGGTATCGGTTAGCTTGGTCGGCATCGTGGCGGCTTTTGCGATGCCGCACTTCACCCGGCTCTCCAATGGCGCCCGCGCCTCCGAAGTGGTGGCGCTGGGCAGCCGCCTTCGCCACTCGGCCGAAACGGCGCATGTTCAATACATCATGTCAGGTGCTCGCCTGTCGGCGGCCGTGGTGGAAGGGAAAACCGTGCAATTGAAAAACGGCTATCCGGAGGCGAGTTCAACCGGGATCGGTAACGCCGTATTCGAATCACAGGATTTCGCAATGAGGGCGAGCGGTGATGTCGTGGTGTTTTCGAAATCCGACGCGGCGTCGGCAAGTGAATGCGCGGTGACCTATCGCGCGGCTTCCGCCGCCGGCGAAGCCGCAGTCATTGCAAATCTTAACACCCGCGGCTGCTAAATTAGGGGATTCCCGCATATTCAACCTCCGGGGATACGCTCACATTAGGGCGAGCGTATAAGGTATTGTGGACTGATATATTACGACCCCGGAGTTTCCAGGATGGCGACGTCTCCGGATTATTTGCGTCTCGCCTCGAGTGCGACACGTACGTTGGCGGATTCGGCATTGGACAGCCTGCGCGATGGCGTGCTGGTGGTCGACGCCCGCCATAAACATTTACCTATCGTGCTGGCCAATGCTGCTGCGCGTCGATGTCTGGAAGGCGGCCGGGCACTCTTGAAGAGTCCGCTTGCCGGCGTCTTGGGTTCCTCATCGGCCCCAAAGTTCGACGCCCTTCTGGCATCCCTTACTGATCCCAACGTGACCTGTAGTCGGGTGCTGAGCTTTCGCTTCAGCGGCGGAGAGCAAGCCGCCATGACTGACTTGAAGGCGCTGGAAGCGGCCCCGGGTCAGCGCTTGGTGATGCTGAGTTTTCCGCTGCCGACGCCGCAACCGGACTTGGTGGCGGCCGTGGATCAACTGCCGTACGACCTGCTCATTTTGGATGCCGACCTCAAAGTCACGCATGCCAATGCCGGGGCGATCCGCACCGCGGGTTCCATCCCGGGGGGCGTGGAGGGTTGCTCTGCGTTGATGCTGATGCCGACACTGCTCTTGAAACCGGAGGTGTTTGAACGCGCGCTCGAGGGCCAGCCGTTCCACGATGAGTCGCTGGTATTTTCGGAACCCGCGCATCCGACGCGCCGCTTTGAGATCGACGTGCAACCGCTCAAAGGGGCGTCCGGCATCGGCGGACTGGTCGTGATGTGTCTCGAGGTGACCGAACGGCGCCTCAACAACCGCGCGCAGGGAAGTGCCGACCGGCGTTTGCTCGCCCTTACGGAGCATGCTCAGGACATCATTACCGTCGCCGACGCCGATGGCCGCATGCAATACGTGAGCGCCGGCGTGCAGAACTCGCTGGGCTACACATCCGAGGAACGCGAGTCGAACTATGTATTCGAGCATGCGCATCCGGATGACCGTGGGGAGCTGCTCGCCCAGTACCGGCAATTGGTTGCCGGCGAAATCAAGGGCTTCTCGCGCGAGTTTCGCACGCGTCACAAGGACGGCTCGTACCGCTGGCTGGAGTCGCGTTGCGTCTCTGCCCTCGACAACCCTTTGATCGGCGGCATCGTCATCAACTCCCGCGACATCACCGAGCGCAAGCAGGCCGAGTTTCGGCTCGCGCAGCGCGAAGAGGTCTTCCGCCTCGCCGCCGAGGCCGTGGATGGCGTCATTTTCGAATGGGACATCGTCAAAGGCGTGGTGCACCGATCGCGCGGCGTCCAAGAAGTCCTGGGCATCGTCCCCGAGCAGCTGGAATCTTCGGCGGCAGCCTGGCTGGAACGGATCCACCCGCGCGACTTCGATGCCGCCAAGAAGGCCATCAGCGTGGCGCTGCTCAATGGGCGCAGCTGGACCACCAGCTACCGCATTCGCGATGCCAAGGGCCGCTACAAAGCCATCCTCGATAGAGCTCTGGTGCAGCGCAATGCGGCCGGCGATCCGGTGCGCGTGATCGGCTCTTGCGTCGACATCTCAGAAATCAAGCGCCTCACCGACATTCTGGGTGAAACGCAGCGCATCGCCCAGATCGGCGGCTGGGAATACAGCTACGCAACTGCGGAGCTGACCTGGACCGATGAAATGTTCCGCATCTTCGGCGCCAATCCGAAGGAATTCCGTCTGACGTGGGAATCGATGCTCGCCCAGTGCGTACCGGAATCGCGGCAACAATTTCGCGAGGCATTGCAGCGGGCCGAGTCGGGCGCCGGCCACATCGACCTCGAACTCGAAATCAACACGCTCGAGGACCAGCGCATCTGGGTCAGGGTCATCGGGCATCTCGAGATGTTGGGCGGCCACCCGTTTCGCGCCTGCGGCTCGCTGCAGAACATTCAGGCGAAGAAGCTCGCACAGATCGCGCTCGAGAACAGCACCGGGTGGCTGAAGCTCTCGATGAACATGGCGAACATGCATGCCTGGCGTTGGGATCGGGCGCAAAACTCGTTCGAATTCGCGAATCTGGAGGATCCGCAACTTCACCTGCCCAGCATCTTCCCGGATATGGAAACCATGCTGGCGCGCGTGCATCCGAAGGATCAGAGCGCGGTCAAACGCGCCGTCGACAGCGCATTTTCCGGCGAGGTCGAGGTGCGTCAAGAATTCGAATTGCTCGGCAACGACGGCCGCTATCGCTCCTACGCGACCACCGCCAGGCCGCTGTTCGAAGGCAGCGCGACACGCGGCTTGGTGGGCGTCATCCAAGATGTCACCGCGCGGCGGGATTCGGAACGGCGGCTACGGCGCTCCGAGGAACTGCTCCGCGCAACCACCGCCAATACCGCCGACACGCTCTTTTTGCTCGACACGGCGATGCGCGTACGTTTCGTGAATAAATCCGTCAACGGTTTATCAACAGAGCAGATCATCGGCCGCGAGATCGACAAGCTGCTGCCGGACGCGGCCCGCGCCGGGGTGTTGCGCAAACTCGGCGGATTGCTCGAGACCGGCGAGACCATTGCCTTTGAATTCGAGTCCTTTCAGGAGGGGCGCGCGCACTACTTCGAGAACCGCGCCGTGCTGGTGCGCGACGACGGCGTGGCCACCGGCATTTCCATTTCGATGCGCGACATCACCGAGCGCAAGGGTCTCGAGCAGGAGATCCTCGATGTCTCCGGACGCGAGCGCCGGAGCATCGGACGCGATCTGCATGACGGCCTAGGCCAGGAGCTCACGGGCATTGCGCTCATGCTGCGCGGACTTGCAGGCCGCATTCAGGAACGTTGTCCGGATGTGGTCGAGAATGTGAACGAGGTCGTCGGCCACCTGAATCAATCGATCGAGACGGCCCGCTCGCTGGCGCGGGGCCTGCTGCCGGTGCGAACCGAGACCGGGGGCTTGACCGCGGCGCTGCGCGCGCTCGCCGCACGCAGCCGCGATCTGTACGGCCTGGAAGTCACCTTCAGCTCGGCGCTGTGCCGGGAGTTCGATCTGTCGGAAACCCACGCCAGCCACCTCTATCGCATCACCCAGGAGGCGCTCACGAATGCTGCGCGCCACGGGCGGGCGAGCCTGGTGGAGATCAGTCTCATCGCGAACTCCGACGGTTTTACCTTGCGCATCGTCGATGATGGCGTGGGATTGCTGCGTACCGCGCCGTCGCCATCGGGGATGGGACTCAAAATCATGAAATACCGCGCCGACATGATCGGCGCAAAGTTCGACATCGCCTCGAACAAACCACACGGGGCCACCGTTACGGTCACAGGTTGAATCGTTCGGTGTAAGATACGGTTCAATCAGGCCATTTAAGGAGAAATGAACATGGCAGCGAGCAGCGGATGGATTCGGTCTTCAATGGCTCCCTCGGGAGCGAGCAGCACCGGGAAGCGCCGCGTGCGCCGCGTCTTGATCGTCGATGATCATCCCATCGTGCGCCAAGGTCTGCGGCGCATCATGGAGAATGAAGAAGACTTGATTGTCTGCGGCGAGGCTGAGACCGCGCGCGATGCGCGCACGGCGATCAAGGAACTGAATCCCGACGTCATGATCGCCGATATCAGCCTGAAGCAAAGCGACGGCATCGAGCTGGTGCGCGACGTGCGGGCCCATTACCCGCAGCTGCCGATTCTGGTGCTGTCGATGCATGATGAGACAATTTACGCCGAGCGCATGCTCTCGGCCGGCGCCAACGGCTACATCATGAAGCAGGCGGCGAGCGAGCAATTTCTGGTGTCGCTGCGCCGGGTGCTGGACGGGGGCATCTATGTGTCCGAGGCCGTCGGCAACAACATGATTCAGAAATTCGCGGCCGGCGGCTCGTACATTTCCGCAAATCCGATCGACCGGTTGAGCAATCGCGAACTGCAGATTCTGCACATGATCGGCAAGGGCATGAGCACCCGGGAGACGGCCGAGTCCTTGAACTTGAGCATCAAGACGGTCGAGTCGCACCGCCAGCGGATCAAGCGCAAGCTGAACTTGAATACCGGCACGCAGTTGGTGCAGTACGCGGTGAATTGGTTCACGGGGCGCGAAGGCAGCACGCACGCGCCGGCAGAGGGCTCGAACCCTTAAGGCGTTTTAGCTTCGCCCAAGCGGATCGCGGTCACGGCGCGCACGCAGCCGGCAAGGTGCGTAGGATGCCCCGCGTCGCTGCGCTGCGCTGAGCCGCGCATGTGCCACCATTCTGTTTGGCCGCCGGTGAGCTGCACCTGAAATTCGGTGTCGAGCGGCGCGCGCTCCTCGAGATGCGATCGCATCTTGCGCAAGAGCGCAGCCCACGTCTCAGGCGCCATGAGCGGCCGCAAATCGCTGAAGGCCGGACGTTTTACCGGCTCAGTCCACTCGAGGCGCGGGCAGAACCAGTCGCTGAACCAGGCGGAGCCGTCGGCCAGGTCCAATTCCCAAAAGCCGTCGCCGCTCGCATGCATGGCGCGCGCACCGGGCGCAGCTGACTTGCGGCTGGGGGGACGCGAATCGCACATTCCTGTCGATATCGGTCGGCAATGTGCTTGTCTGAAGGCGGTGAAGCTCGGCAAATGCGCGAAATGGGCGCGAATTCAGGCATTCTCTTAGCGCCAGTGAGTGCTAGTACCGAGATTTGCAACCCGGTTCTCACGGATGATTAAGTCACTGAGAACTGGGCCGATATCTCGATACACGAGAAGCTTGGGCATGCGGGGTTGATAAAGTGTCTGAGACGGAATCTGTGACGCCGATCACAGTCGATGCATCACCGGCGATTTTGCTGGCCGAGGATGACCCGGTCACGCGCATGCTCATGACCCGCTTTTTGAAGAACGCCGGCTACGAAGTCGACGCCGTGGCCAATGGCTCCGAGGCGCTCGACAAGATGACCAAGCGCTACTATCCGATGCTGGTGACGGACTGGGAGATGCCGGAAATGGACGGCATCGCGCTCTGCAAGGCGGTGCGCAACATGCAGCTCGACGGCTATGTGTACGCGCTGCTCTTGACCGCGCGTGACGCCAAGGAGCACATCATCGCGGGGCTCGAGGCCGGCGCCGATGATTACCTGGTCAAACCGGTGCACGAGCCGGAGCTCATCGCCCGCTTGAATGCCGGCCGCCGCATTCTCGCGCTCGAACACTCGCTGCGCGTCGCGAATCAGCGCAACCGCATCTTATCGATCACCGACGCTCTCACCGGCGCCTACAATCGGCGCTATCTCATGGAGCAGCTGCCGCGTGAACTCGAACGCTGCCGCCGCTATGCCTATCCCTTGTCGGTGCTGATGTGCGATCTCGATCATTTCAAACAGGTCAACGATCTGTGCGGCCACGCCGCCGGCGATGACGTGCTGCAGCAGTTCGCCTGCCGCGCGCAGAAATTCATTCGCACCAACAGTGATTGGATCGCCCGCTACGGCGGCGAGGAATTCTTGGTCGTGCTGCCCGAAACCGCCTATGCCGACGGCTTGCTCGTGGCGGAGAAAATTCGCAAATTGGTCGCCGCTTCGACGTTCGCGACGCGTGCCGGCGATACCCAGGTCACCGCCAGCTTCGGCGTCGCCTCGACCGGGCCCAACGGCCCGGACCTCAGCTTAAAGGTGGAGACCTTGATTCGCGCAGCCGACGAGAGCCTGTACAAGAGCAAGCTCGCGGGGCGCAATATCTCGAGCGGCCAGGAACTGGGGCTGCCGTTGCCGCTCGCGGCGCACGGCTAGCGGAAAAAGACCCTTAGCCGACCTGGGACCCTTAGCCGACCTGGCGCAATTGCGCGTTGACCGCCGCCAGCTTCTCGCTCAAGTCGGCGACCAGGCCGCCGATGGCCGGAATGGAATTCTCGCGCACCGCGGTCTCGAGACTCGAGGCCGCCTTACTCAAGTCCACCGCATGAATGTTTGCGCTCGCCCCTTTGAGGGAATGTGCCCGCTTGCGCACCGTGTCGAAATCGTTCACCTTGAGCGCGGCGATGATTTCCGCCAGGCATTGATCGCCGCTGGCGACGAACGTTTCCGCGAGTTCCCGCTCGAATTCCGCATCCCCGCCGGTGAGTTCGCGCAGCGCATCGCGATCGATCGCCGGGACGGCGGGGGGCGGCTTTAGGAAGCGGCCCAAGGCCTCGATCACCTGCTTGGGCTCAATCGGCTTGCCCAGATGCGCGTCCATGCCGGCCGCGATGCAGTTCTCGCGATCCTCGCTCATGACATTGGCGGTGAGCGCAATGACGGGCAGGCGCTTGGCTGCGCGGCCCGATTCCAGCTCGCGAATGCGCCGCGTCGCGGTGAAGCCGTCCATGACGGGCATTTGGCAATCCATGAGCACCGCGTCGAATTGGGCGGCACCGATGCGTTCCAGAGCCTCGGCGCCATTGTTGGCGATGGTCACCTCGGCGGCGAGGTTCTCCAGGATGCGTTGCGCGACGCGCTGGTTCACCGGATTGTCCTCGACCAGCAAAATCCTATTGCCGCGGAAGGTGGACAGCGCTTGGGGCGCGGACTTGATGGTGGGCGCGTGCGGCGTCTTGCCGGTCAGCACCTGGTCCAAGAGATTCGCCAGCAGCGCGGCGCGTATGGGCTTCAACCCAATGGCATCCGGGCGATATTCGCGCTCGGCCGTGTCGTGCTCGGCACCGAACAGGGACAGCAAGATGAAGGGCAGCCGCGCATGGCGCGCATCGGTGCGCAGCGCATTGAGCAGATCGAGGCCGCCGCGCACCGGCATCAATTCGTCCGCCAGCACCAGATCGAAGGGTTCCTTCGCCAGTTGCTCCAGCGCCTCATCCACGCCGCCGACCGACACCGTGGTGAAACTATAAAGCTTGAGCTTCGAGGCCAGGCTCGCGCGCGCGGCAGGGATGTCGTCCACGATCAAAATCTTGCGCCCCAAACCGATCGGCTGGCGCGCCGGTTGATCCTTGACGACGTCGAGTTCGACGCGCACCCAAAAGGTCGAGCCTTGACCCAGTTCGCTGCGCACGCCGACTTCGCCGCCCATGAGTTCCGCCAGGCGTTTGACGATCGAGAGTCCTAAGCCGGTGCCGCCGTAGTGGCGGGTGGTGGAGGAATCGACTTGGGAAAAGGATTTGAACAGCCGGTCGAGCCGATCCGCGGGGATGCCGATGCCGGTGTCGGTGACCTCGATGGTCAGGGTGGTGCGATCGTTCGCACCGACGCCGTTCGCGACCTTGAGTGCGATGTGTCCCTCGTGGGTGAATTTCACCGCGTTGCCCAAGAGATTTAACACCACTTGGCGCAGGCGCACCGGGTCGGCGCGCACCATGACCGGCACCGCGGCTTCGATGGTGACGATGAGTTCGATGCCCTTGGCTGCGGTCTGCAACGCGGTCGCCGCGACGGTCTCGTACAGCATGTGAATCAGATCGAACTCGAGGTTCTCGAGCTCCAGCCGGTCGGCCTCGATCTTGGACAGATCCAGCACGCCGTTGATCAAGGACAAGAGCGCCTTGGCGCTGCCGCGGATGATGTCCAGATATTCGCGCTGCGTGGCGTCGAGCGGGGTTTCAGCCAGGATCTGCGACATGCCGAGCACACCGTTCATGGGCGTGCGAATCTCGTGGCTCAAATTGGCGAGGAAGCTGCTCTTGGCGCGATTGGCCGCTTCCGCGGCCAGCTTGGCATCGAGCGAGGCTTGCTCGGCGAGCTTGCGATCGGTAATGAGCTGCATCGCACCGGCCAGGCGCAGCGGCGTGCCGTCCGCGGCCCGCTCGGCTTGCCCGCGCGCCCGCATCCATTCGTAATGCCCCGCTTTGTGGTGCACCCGAAATTCCAGGTCGTACACGGCCCGGTGCTCGAGGTGATTGTCGAGCGCCGTCGCGACGCGCTCGCGGTCCTCGGCGTGGATCAGGGTCATGAACTGCTCGTGCGAGGAGCCCAATTCCTCGACGCTGTAGCCCAAGATCTCGTTGAATCGCAGGCCGTACCAGGAGACGTTGGTGAGCAGGTCGATTTCCCACAGGCCGTCCTGCGTGCCGCGCAGCGCCCGTTCCAGGCGAATTTCCACCGAGCCCAACGCCGCCTTGGTGCGTTTCAAATCGCTGATGTCGATGAGCGCACCGGTGATGCGTTCCACTTCTCCCGCGGGTCCGCGCGCGACTTTGGCTTTTTCGCCGAGCCAGCGCTCCGCGCCGTTGTCCAAGAGCACGCGGTACTCGCACCGATAGTAAGGATCGGTGGGCGAGGTCTCCAAAGGCGCGGCGCGCACGCGCGCGAAGTCATCCGGATGCACCCGGGATAGGGCCCGGTTGAGATCATCGAGCGGAGTTGCCGGCGGGATGCCTAACAGCTCACGGAAATTGTCGGAGCAGAAGCGGATGTTGCGGCGGAAATCGAAGTCGAAGGTGGCGACGCCCGCGGCGGTCTGCGCAATATTCAAAGATTCGGTGGCGTAGTGGAGTTTGTCTTCCAGTTCCTTGCGCTCGGTGATATCGGTAATGGTGCCGATGGCGCGCGAGTCGTAACCCTCGCCGCCCAAGAGCACCTGGCCGCGCCCCGCCAGCCAGCGCACTTCGCCGCCCGCCGTCAAAGTGCGGTATTCGGCTTCATAGCCGCCGCCCGAGGCCACCGCGTTGCTCAAGGCGTGCACGACGCTCTCGAGATCCTCCGGATGAATGGACGCCAGCCACTCCTCGCGGCTCAAGGACATGTCTCGGCACTCGAGGCCGATGAGTTCGAAAAAGAGCGACGTGCCCTTGATGGTGCCGGTGACGAGGTTCAGTTCAAAGACGCCGAAGCCGCCGGCCGACTGGGCAAATTCCAAGAACTCCGCGGACCGGCTCGAGGCGGGTTCGGATTCGGACAAAACCGGCGCGGCCGCGCTCCCGCCGGCGGCCGGCGCCGCGCTGTCCGGGTTGTCGGTGCGCCGCCTGCGCAATTTGTTGAGTAACTTGTTCTGAGTCGACCAGCTTTGCATGCGGTTTCCGTACCCGTGGGCCTTCTCCCACATCTTAAGGGTATCGGCCGGGAGGGTCAGCGCTTGAGCTATGATCGACCTCTCAATACCGAGCGAAAGGCATGACGCGCTTACGATTTTTGGGTGTTTTGGCGGTTGGTATCGCCGTGCTTCTGGGCGCGGCGCTCATCGTCGTCGCACTCAGCGTCAATCCCAACAACTACAAGGGGCAGATTGCCGCTGCCGTCAAGCAATCCACGGGGCGCGAATTGCAGCTCCCCGGCGATATCAAGCTGTCGGTGTTCCCCTGGGTGGCGCTGGAACTGGGGGCCGCGAGCCTCGGCAATCCGCCCGGATTCGGCGACGAGCCCTTTCTCTCGCTGACCCACGCCAGCGTGCGGGTCAAGCTGCTGCCGCTGCTGCGCAAGCGCCTGGAAGTGGGCCGCATCGAGATCGACGGGCTGGATTTGCGTTTGCGCAAAGACGCGCAAGGCCGGGGCAACTGGCAGAGCACTGCGCCTCAGGCTGCGGCAAAAGCGGACCTGGATCACACTGCGGAGACGAACGACTGGCGCTTGCTCTCGAACATCCGCGTGCGGCAGGGGCGGGTAAGCTACGAGGGTGCGAGCATCGAGAACCTCAATTTTGAATCCGGCTCGGTCACCGGTCAGCACATTCCCGTGAGCTTAAGCTTCGCGGCGCGCACGGCCTCCGGCGAGCAGCTCTCGCTCAAGGGCAAGTTCGACTTAGGACAAGACGGCACGCAGCAGATGCTGATCGATGCGGTGAACTTGGGCGGCACGTTTAGCATGGCGAACGAGCGGCCGGTCGACTGGGACCTCGCGACGCCGGCCATCGCCTTGAGCGTGGCGCAACAGACCGTGAGCATTCCCGCGTTCTCTATGAGTTGCGCGGGGGCGCATCTGACGGGGAGTGCTCGAGGCACGAAGATTCTCGATGGCTTGGGCGTCACCGGTTCCTTGACCCTGGCTGCGCTGGTGCCGCGCGAGATTGCGCCGCGTTTGGGAGTTGCCTTGCCGCCGACGCGGGATCCCAAGGCGTTCACGCAGCTCGCCGCCAGCACGGATTTCAGTTACGGCGCCCAGGGCGTGGAATTGAATCATCTGCAAGCGCATCTCGACGACACGCAGCTGCAGGGGAGCATCAAGCTGCTCACGGCCGAAAACAACGCGCTGCGATTCGATCTTTCCGTGGATCAGATCGATCTGGATCGCTACCGCGCGCCGGAAAATGCGGCCGTCCCCGCGCGCCGGGCTGCTGCGAAGGACGCCGGGGACTTCAAACCACTCGATGCCGGCGGTACGCTCACCGTGAAGGCCGCGCAGGTTGCGCGCTTGGACTTCACCAACTTGCGCGTGACCCTGGCGGCCAAGGACCGGGTGATGCGCCTTGATCCCATCGAGGCGCAACTCGATGGCGGCCGATATTCCGGCGACATCACCTTGGATTCGCGCGGCGCCACGCCAAATTTGAGCCTGGACGAGCATTTGAGCGGCGTCGACATGGCGCGCTTACTCGCCAACACGGCGGGCAAGGACCGCTTGTCGGGACGCGCCACGTTAAATCTCAAAGCCACGGCGCGCGGCGAGACGCTGGACGCCATGCTCAAGACCTTGAGCGGTCACCTGGATGCGAACCTGGCGGACGGCGCGTTCGAAGGCATCGACGTAGGCTATGAGCTCGATCTGGCGCAGGCGCTGATCAACCGCTCGCCCGCGCCCACGGGCCAGAGCACGGGACATACGCCCTTTCAAGCCTTCAAGATTTCGGCACAGATCACCAACGGCGTCGCTGAAACCCATGATCTGACCATCGCCTCGCAGGCGCTCAAAGTCGCAGGTCAGGGCAATGCCAACCTGGCGAGCAAGGCGATTGATTTCAGGCTGCTGGCCAGCCTCACTACGGCGCCGGCCCGGAATACCGACATTCCGCTGAAAGTGACCGGAACCTATGCGGCTCCGAGCGTGCGACCGGATATCGAAGCGGCCGCCAAGGACCAGCTCAAGCAGAAGCTTGAGGACGTGCTCAAAAAGAACGGACTCAAGGGGCTGTTCACCAAGTGAGCGGGGAACCGCAACAATTTGCGCAGCGGCTGCTCGCCTGGTTCGCGGTGCACGGGCGTCACACGCTGCCGTGGCAGATCGATCCGACGCCGTATCGAGTGTGGGTTTCCGAGGTCATGCTGCAGCAGACGCAAGTGGCGACCGTGATCCCGTACTACCAGCGCTTCATGGCGCGCTTCCCCGACGTTTACACGCTCGCGTCGGCGCCGCTGGATGAAGTGCTGCATCTCTGGACCGGATTGGGCTATTACGCCCGCGCGCGCAACCTGCAGGCCTGCGCGCAAGTACTGGCCGCACGGTACGGCGCTGAATTTCCGCATCAAATCGAGGTGGTGTGGGGATTGCCCGGCATCGGGCGCTCGACCGCCGGCGCAATTCTGGCGCTCTCCCGCGGGCAGCGCCATCCGATTCTCGACGGCAACGTCAAGCGCGTGCTCGCGCGGGTGTTCGGCATCGCGGGCGACCCGAGTTCGAACACGGTGCTCGCGGCGCTGTGGACTCAGTCGGACGCCTGTACGCCTGCAGAGAATGTCGCTGCTTACACGCAGGCCATCATGGATTTTGGCGCCACCGTGTGCACGCGCGCTCGCCCGGCCTGCACGCTCTGCCCCATGAATGGCGGCTGCATCGCAGCGCTCGAAGGGCGCCAAGCGGATTTGCCGGGCAGAAAACCAAAGCGGTCTCGCCCGTCCAGAGAGGCGACGCTGCTGATCGCTCAGACGGGAAGCAACGGTTCGCGCGCGGTCTTGGTTGAACGCCGGCCGGCGTCGGGGCTGTGGGGCGGATTGTGGTCTCCGCCGCAATTTGAAAGCGAGCACGACGCTTTGGCGTGGTGCCGGAGAAACTTACGCCATGCAGCGGCGGATCCGCAGGTGCTGCCGCCGATAGACCATGCGTTCACGCATTTCGACTTGCGGCTGAAGCCCATCGTAGTCCATTGCGATCCGAACGCGAGCGTTCGCGATGCGGGTGATCAGCTGTGGTATTCATTGGCGACGCCGCCACGCATCGGTCTGCCGCAGCCCATCAACCAGCTGTTCGAGCGCCTGCGACAACCTTTGCGCGCATAGGTTAAGATTCCATATGGCGCGCAAGGTCTACTGTCTATTACTCAGGCGCGAGGCGGAAGGCCTCGATTATTTGCCGTACCCGGGAGAACTCGGGAAAAGAATCTACGCCAACATTTCCAAGGAAGCCTGGGCGCAGTGGGTGGCGCATCAGACCATGCTGATCAATGAGAATCGGCTGACGCCGATCGAGCCCAAGGCGCGCGCGTTCTTGGTGGCGGAAATGGAGAAATTCTTGTTCGGCGCCGGCTCCGAAAAGCCGAAGGACTTCGTGCCGAAGTAAACTTGAATAAGTGTCAGCGCATTCCGAGCGCCGATTGCGCCGCTTCCTGTCATACCCTCCGCGCCTTCGGAGTGAGAATCCTTAAGCTTCACCCAAGCGCAGGAGAGGGCCCATGGCACAAGATTTGAATGGCGTGAAAGTGGCGATACTGGCGACCGACGGCTTCGAGCAATCCGAGCTGCTTGAACCCCGGCGTGCTCTGGACGAGGCGGGCGCCGAAACAGAGGTGGTGTCGCTCGAGAGCGGCGAGGTCAAAGGCTGGAATCACACCCAGTGGGGCGAGACGGTCACCGCAGACAAGACCGTCGATTCGATCGACGCCAAGAACTACGATGCGCTGCTGCTGCCGGGCGGCGTCATGAATCCGGACAGGCTGCGAATGAACGCGAAAGCCGTTGCCTTCGTGAAGGCGTTCTTCGATGCGCAAAAACCCGTTGGAGCGATCTGTCACGGTCCCTGGATGCTGATCGAGGCCGGCGCTGCCAAGGGTCGCACGCTGACGTCGTGGCCTTCCTTGAAAACCGATCTTGAGAATGCAGGCGGCCGCTGGGTCGACCAAGAAGCGGTGGTGGATGGGAATCTCGTTACCAGCCGCAATCCGAAGGATATCCCGGCCTTCAACCGCGAGGTCGCCAAGCTGTTTGCGGCCGCGCAGTCGCGCGCCGCATAGTGCCTAAGCAAGTTCGGCCGGTTGAATGAGGCTCGGATCATCGGCTGCGGTGGAATTGATGCGCGGGCTCACGGCGTAGGCCTGCATGCCGCTCTGGTTGTAAGGGTAGAGAGTTTTCTTTGCCGCAACCGGTGTTCCCTTGAGCCACGTTTGATAATCCCTGCGTCGCAAGATTGCCGGCATGCGGCCGTCGGTGTTGGCAACGCGGACGATCAGGTCGTTGGGCGGCACGCACACGATCGAGCAGCTCTCGAGCACATCATCGTCCTCGCTGACGGATCGGTCCCAAACGGCCGCCACGCCGAAGACCGAGCGATCGCGTAAGCGAATGAAGTGCGGTTGCCGGTAGCGTCGATTGGTCAGCTGCCAGGCATAGAAGCCCAGCATGGGCAGAATGCAGCGCCGGCTTTCGAGCCAGGGGCTGCGGAATATCGGTGAATCGAGCACCTCGTCAGCCTCGACGGTCAGGGGTGCTTCACCGGACCGGCCTTCCGCGAATGAGGGTATCAGTCCCCAGCGCATCATCGCCGCTTCGGACTGCCCATCGTGCCAGCGGATTGCCGGAACATATTGATTCGCACTCACATTGTATTTGGCAGTGAAGCTCCACCAGGCCCGCGAGGGCATGAATTCGCGCTCAACGGTGGCTTGATCGGGAAGTGCGTAGCGCTGACACATGGCCGGACATTACGGCAGCGACTGCTTTAAGAATGTGACGTGGCTACGGTTTGAGGTCGACGCAGTGCGGAATGAAGCCCCTCGCTAGTCGGGCGCCATGCCCTTGTCGGCCAATTCTTTGTAACCGATCAGGGAAGCGCGTAATTGACGTCGCCTAATGAGCCTTTTCGTTTACCGCGAAGCCGTCCCAGAGGGCGTTCTGCCGGCCGCTGATCCGTTGTCTTTGCAGACGGGGCAGTGCCAATGGTTGTTTCGCGCGGCAAGGGCCAGGGCGTGGTAGCCGCGGCTGCGTATCGTGCGAGTGAAGCCTTGCACGATGAGCGCTACGGTTTGAC
>DATATA010000025.1:0-55852 GCA_036263775.1 Steroidobacteraceae bacterium
CGCCGGCGAGCTGAACGTCATCGATTTGGCGAAAACCGGTGTGCTGAAGACCATCACGCTGCCGGCCGGTTCGCGGCCGATGCGCGTTGGATTATCGCCGGATGACAGGCGCCTGTATGTCAGCAATGGCCGCGCGGGCACGATTTCCGTGTTCGACACCCATAGCTATGAGTTGCTAGACACCATCAAGGTGGGAACTCGTCCGTGGGGCATCGGCATATCGCCCGACGGAAAATTCCTATTTGCCGCAAATGGTCCCTCCAACGACGTGTCGGTCGTCGATTTGAAGCACAATCGGGAAGTGGCCCGAATCAAGGCCGGCTCGAGTCCCTGGGGGATCGCCGTCACTTCCCGATGACGAAAACTTCTTGGACGGTAATGCTGCGCGTGAATCCCTGCTTGAATGCGCGCGCGCGGAGCACCGTCGGAGCGGCCAGTTTGATCGGCCTCTCATAGCGCAGATCCGTCACTTCCGGCACGCTGCCATCCAAGGTGTAGCGAATTTCGGCACCGGGTTCCTTCACCGACATCGAAACCTGCACAGGTCCCGTATAAGTTCCGCTGACCGGTACCACGGTCGGCGGCGCCAGCACCGCAGGCCCCGGCAGGCTATTGATCCACTCGCCCAGCAGCGCTACCCCCCGATGATCGATGGTTTCGCGTGCCAGCGGCGGCATCTTGATGTCGCCGTCCGTGTCTACGCGCATGTAGGCGATCGAACGCCAAATGTCGTGCGCAGCGATCACCCGCGGCCTATCGATGCCCTGATCGATCAATACCGGTCCGTCTATGAGCGCTTGGTCCGCGAGCGGCGTGTCGTAGCGGGCATCGAAATTTGCGACGGTGCCGCCCGGACGATGGCATTGCGAGCAATTCGCGTCGAGATAGGAGCGGCTACGATCCTGAAGGGTTCGCGACGCGTCATCGGTGGCCGCGAGCGCCGCCAATGCGCGCACGGCATCCTCCTTTACTGCGGGCGTAAACAAGCCGAGATGATTCCAGGCGCGCAATTCGTTGTCGCTGACGCCGGACGGATAGGCGAAGCTTCGATTCAATTGGCGCGTCTTCACACCGAGCACGCCGCCGGCGTTGGCCGTGTGGCAGGTAAGACAGTCCTGCCGGCTGGGGTAGTACCAGGTCTGTCGGCGGACCTCTCCCGTTGCCGATTTGATCGGAATCGTTTCGGTTTCGCTGCCCGCGAGCAGGTCCGCGTCGCTGCCGTCGGGGCGCCATTTATAGACCACGCCATACACGCCGCCGTCGGCGTCGCGCACCAGCAGCCGAGTTTCAAGCCGACGCTTCGCGCTCGGGTTTGCGTCATCCACGCCAAGGTCAAAATTTTTCACGAACACGGTTCCGGGTGGAAAACGCCACTCACCGGTAGGAGAAAAAGCGATCCGGCCTTCGGGGATGGCGATCCATCGCAACTTGTCGGCGCCGTCCGACCAGAACGCGACATTGAGATCGTATGGAATCAGTCCCGGGTTCGCGATCCGCCTGGCCGTGTCGCTGAAGACGCCTGTTTGAGAGAGCAGCGCGGGAATTTGGCCGTCAAGGTGAGCCGGCATCCGCAAGTAAGGCGGTGTCTCGGTCCGCGTGGTGAGGCCATGGGGCGCGGACCTCGAACAGCCGAGCAATGCTGCCACGAGCATCGAAGCAAAACCAATCTTGCCCGCCGCCGTCGATTTCCGCCGCTTCATCGGCTCCAATATATAGTATCGCGATCTCTTACTCTGCACCTCGCGAGACCGCCATGAAACCCAGCTTGCCCGTACTCTTGAGCGTCAACGGTGGATATGTCGATGCCGCCGGCTATCTCGCGCTGCATGGATTGTTCACCACGCATGTTACGGGAAACTTCGTGACGCTGGGTGCGACGCTGGTGATGGGAACCAGCGGTGCGCTGGCAAAAGTGTTGGCGCTGCCGATGTTTTGTCTGGTGGTGATGGCGGTGCGGCTGCTCAGCGTGGCATTGGTGGCAAAGAATCTGCCGGCACTGCGCACGATACTGGGACTGAAAGTCGCGCTGCTCACCTTGGGCGCGGCGCTGGCGATCGTCTTCGGTCCCTTCGAGAGCGGTGATGGCTGGGCGGCGCTGATGACCGGGATGGCTCTGGTCGCGGCGATGGCCATTCAGAATGCCATACACCGAATTCACATGGGTTCGCTGCCGCCGACCACCATCATGACCGGCAACACCATTCAGATCATGATCGATCTTGCGGACCTGCTGCGCGGCGTTCCGGGTTCGGCCAGCGAGGCGACCCGCCTGCGTTTGTCGCGAATGTCAGCCAGCGTCGCAGCCTTCGCGACCGGATGCGCGGCGGCAGCACTGATGTATGCCAGAGAGGGCATTTGGTGCTTCGTGATTCCGCCGTTGGTGGCCGCGTGCACCCTGTGGTTGGGTGAATCGAGCGCGCAGAAAATCTAGTCCGCCGCCATGTCCCGATTTGACTGTCGTTTCCGATGTACTCGGTAGGACGAGCGATCAAGGCAGTTAACGGGAGAGACTATGGACAACACAATGCGGGGTGCCGCCGAGGCTGCCCTAACTCCAGGCAACCAATCTGCAGTGCAGAACCACGCGCAGGCCACCAGCAAGTTGAAGCTGCTGCTGGTATGGCTCGCCGTTGCACTGCCCTTGATTTGGGGTGTCATCAAAACGCTCGAGGACGGCAGCGATCTCGTAGTGCCTTGAGGCCGAATAAACTTCCCGCGTCGAAGGCAGGGGCACGCATATAATGCCTCGATAGCAACGATGAAGGGGGAGTTTCATGTTGAAGGGGAATTTCGCGCTCGCGTCCATCCTGGCGCTGGGTTTGATTGACTGTGCGTGCGCTGCCGACGAGCCTGCGGTGCCCGCCGCCGACTACTCCGATTCCGCGATCTGGCTGTGCAGACCCGATAGGCAGGATGCGTGCACGGCGCCGCAAGACGCGACCATCGTCGCCGTCAACGGCAAATTGACTCATGAAGCCTTCCATCCTGCCAAGAATCCTCCCATCGACTGCTTCTATGTTTATCCCACCGTGTCCAACGAACCGGGCGGTAACTCGGACCTGACCATCACCGGTGCGGAAAAGTCGGTCGTGAATGCGCAGTTCGCCCGCTTTGCCGCAAAGTGCCGTTTATTTGCGCCCATGTATCGCCAAGTCACGCTGACTGCATTGCGCGCGATGATCGTCGGCAAGCCGATTCCCGCTGATCGCGACTTGGGGTACCACGATGTGCTTGCCGCGTGGAACTACTATCTCGCACATGACAATCAGGGCCGAGGTGTCGTGCTCGTGGGCCACAGCCAAGGTTCCGGAGTGTTGACGCGCTTGATCAAGGAACAGATCGACGGTCAGCCCGTTCAAGGCAAGCTCATCTCGGCCATTCTCATGGGAACCAACTTGCCTGTGCCCAAGGGCAGCGATGTCGGCGGCGCATTCAAGCACATCCCGTTGTGCCATTCGAACAGCCGGACCGGCTGCGTGATCGCCTTCGCGGATTTTCGCGCCAATGTTCCGCCGCCGGCGAATTCACGTTTTGGCAAGGCGCCCGAAGGCATGCAGGCCGCTTGTGCGAACCCGGCCTCTCTTGGCGGCGGTTCAGGCATGCTGGATGCGTACCTTTCCGCCGGCCGCATCTCGGCCGCCTCCGATGGTCCGCGCGAGCCCTACGACTGGACGCAGCCGCCGAAGCCGATCGAGACCGCGTTCGTCAAGGTGCCAGGCTTGCTCAGCGCCCAGTGCGTGGCCAATGAGCATGGGTCCTATTTGGCGGTGACGGTTCACCCCGCGCCAGGCGGCGTGCGTACCAACGACATATCGGGCGATGTGGTCGTGAATGGACAGGTGCTCGAGGACTGGGGCCTGCATCTCATCGATGCCAATCTCACCATGGGGAACCTGGTTTCCATCGTGGGCGATGAGAGCAAAACATATCTCAAGGGTAAAAAGTAGCGTCCGATGTCGGCTGGCTAGCCGCCTTTCTTTTGAGCCGCCTGCCACTTTGCAACCTCCGCCATGGTGTTCTCGACGTGCTTGTCGGGGCTCAATGCGGTGTATTCATAGAGAATCGTGCCGTTGGGCGCAATCACATACGAAGTACGATTGCTGTATGAGGTGAAGAAAATATTGGCGTCGTACGCCGCAGAGATTTTCTTGTCGGCATCGGACGCCACCGCAAATTTGTTGCGGCATTCACTCACCGAAAATCTATTTAGCGTTTCGATCGAATCGTGCGACACGCCGATTACCGTGGCGCCCATCGCCTTGAATTTGTCGGTTGCCTCCGCGAACTCATGCGCCTCGACCGTGCAACCCTTGGTGAAGGCCGCGGGATAGAAATACAACACGACCGGACCGTTCTTGAGCGCGTCGGCGAGTGAAAACGTGAATGGCTTTCCCGCCAGGGTCGCGGGCGTTGTGAAGCGGGGCGCCTGTGCGCCGGGCTTCAGCGCCGCATAAAGAGGCGAGGCCAGGAGGGAACAACCGAGTCCGAGAATGATTGAACGACGCATACCAGCTCCCTGCAATGATTTGGAACTCGCAGGTCTCAGTGTACCCTCGTCCGCCAATTGATCCAACGCAACCTGCTGCACAGCGGACGCTTGCTCGCCGGACCGGCGGTGCGTCCCACGGCCGCAGACCAATCAGGTCCGGCTTCCGGCAACGCCCACTGGGTGCGCCGGCGCGCGCGAGGTAGAATCCGCTTATGCGGCACCACATCACATGAGCAGAGACGACGAAGATCGCATCTTGCACGGCCTGTACTACCACCGCGAGAACATCGACGAAGATGTGCAGGTGTCGAGCGAGCAGCTGCTATGGCTCGCCATGCATCCACTGCTGGAGGGAGATGCGTGGAGCAAGGACGGCAAGCTGCAGAGCTTGGATCCGTCCGAGTTTCCGGCAGATATTCGCGGCAAGCTGATCACCGCAAAACTCGAGTTGCCGCTGCGCTACTTGCAATACCGGCGCTTGATCACCTACGCGCGGCGCAGCGATGGAATGCTCTACGCGGCGGTGACCTTTGCGGGCGCGGATCGCGCCATCCGCTTGCATACACGGCGCGGCCGCATGGATTTGTGGTACCGCGAGCATCGCGACGGTGTGATCGGCATGACCATTACCGTTCTGATTTCCTTGATCACCTCGCTCGTCACCGTGCTGGTATTGAATAAGATTCTCCGGCCCTGAGCGCTTCGACGACTGTCGCACATTTGCAAATTCATTATGTTGCACGACGCTTGCGCCATATCACGCATCGGGTCCGCAGCATTTACTCTGCTGTTTACATATACGGAGCGGCATCGATAAATGAGACGTGCGTCACTGGCGTTATGGTGACTGTCGCTGTTTTTAGACGGCGTGAATCGCGGAGAATGTTGCGCACTACAAGTGCTGATAGCAACTGGGAAAACGCAACATGTCACGCAGGAACGAGCGCCGCAATTGGTTACTGGCTGCCGCCATTCTGGGAATCGCATTGAGTCTGACAGCGTCGGAGTTCCGCACTAAGACTCCTGCAGCGACCGTTCGCGTGGCTCGCGCCGTGGCCGCAAAACCACGGGTGACGGCATCGTCGCCTTCCCATTTGGGTGTTGCGTCGAATTACCCGCGCCGGCGCTACATCGTGCAATCCGACAGTGCCGACACGGCCCGTGACGCGGTGTTGCGGGCGGGCGGCGTGGTGAACGGCGATCTGAGCATCATCCGCGCCGTCGCTGCGGTGCTCGATGAGCGCGAGATTGCTGCGCTTCGTTCCGAGTTGCCGAAATTGCGGATCTATGAGGACACGGCCGTCGTCGCCAGCTCTCTCGGAACGCTTCCGGAGACCTACTATCCAAGCGAAGTGGACGCCGCCAACTTGCACGTCGGCGGCATGACCGGGCGGGGCGTCACGGTGGCAGTCCTCGATTCGGGCCTATGGAATCAGCAGGGTCCCGACCAGAGCGCACCTGGTCAGGGCAACAGCCGGGTCCTGGCCCAGTATGATGTGATCATGGCGCGCCAGAATCCGAACTACTCCCGGCAGTCCATGCTGACGTCCTACAGCCAAAACATCAGCGATCCTTTTGGCCACGGCACGCATGTAACATCCATTATCGCCAGCAGCGGCCTCGCGACCACCGGCAAATACCAAGGCGTCGCCCCGGGCGTCAACCTGGTGTCGGTGCGTGCATTGGACAGCAACGGACAAGGCCTTTATTCCGATGTGATCAGCGGCGTTCAATGGGTCATCAATCAGCGCCAGCGATACCACATTCGAGTGCTCAATCTGTCTTTGGGGTCGCCGCCTTCCGGACCTTATTGGCAGGATCCGCTCAATCAGGCCGTGATGGCGGCGTGGGCATCCGGAATTGTGGTGGTGGCTGCCGCCGGCAACCGGGGTCCGGACCCCTTGTCCATCAACGCGCCGGGCAATGTCCCTTACGTCATTACTGTCGGCGCCGTCACGGACAACTATTATCCGATGCAGTCGAAACAGTATCGACTGGCGACTTTCTCGTCCGCCGGTCCGACTTTCGAGGGATTCGTCAAGCCTGACGTAGTCGGCATGGGCGGCCATATCAAGGCCTATGCTCCTGACAACGGCACGCTGGCGCAGGAAAACCCCTCTTGGATCACTCAACCCTCCAGCGATATGACCATGTCCGGCACATCGCAGGCGGCCGCGACCGTAAGCGGCGTGGTGGCGTTGATGCTGCAGGTGAATCCATCGTTGACGCCGGACCAGGTGAAGTGCCACCTCATGTCCGGCGCTCATCCGGCCGTGAATTCGGCGGGAAATCTTGCGTACAGCGTTTTCCAGCAGGGCGCGGGTCTCGTGGATGCGCATGATGCCGCGTACAGCAATGCGTCGGGATGCGCGAATCAGGGCCTCAATGTAGCGCTCGATCTTGCGGGCTTGCAGCACTACGGCGGCCGGGCCAACGAAGACTCGAAGGGCAATTTCTACATCATGCAGGTGTCGGCCGCGAAAGCGAATCCGCTGCGATCATTGCTGGGCGGTCTGCTCGGCGGCGTCAGCAACTTGGTGTCGAAGCTACCGTTGGTGGGCGGCCTTTTGAAAGGCGTGCCGCTGCTCCTCGACGGCTTGCTGTGGAATGGCCAATATGCCGCGGGCAGCGGTTATTCATGGAGCGACGGCTACTCCTGGAGCGATGGCTACTCCTGGAGCGACGGCTATTCATGGAGCGAAGGCTATTCATGGAGCGAAGGCTATTCCTGGAGCGACGGCTACACGGGCGCCGATGTCCCGCTGCCGGAATAGATAAAGCACCTGCATGCGGGTTCGCGGGCGCATTCTCGACACTTTGGCAGCCTGCGTAGCGGCGGCGGCGCTGCATGGCGTGGCGATTGCGGGCGCTCCGATACCCGCGGTTCGACCCATGTATTTCGAGCACCTGACGATGCGCGACGGGCTTTCGATGAGCACCGTCAACAGCATCCTGCAGGATTCCCAGGGTTACGTGTGGCTTGCCACAGAGTCGGGGCTCAACCGCTACGACGGCTACTCGGTGCGGCAGTTTCGCCGTGAACGCGGCAATCAGCACGGGCTCGCGAGCGACTACATTTGGTCCATCGCCGAAGACGCGCATGGCGATCTGTGGCTCGCCACGGACGGCGGCGGCGTCGCGCGCTGGGACCGGCGTACCGAGACATTCCAGCAGTTCAGGCATGATCCCGAGCGCCCGCAATCACTGGCCAGCGACGGCGTTCGCGCGCTGTTGATCGATTCCAAGGGGTTCGTTTGGGCCGGAACCAACCATCAGGGCCTTGATGTACTCGACCCGCGGACCGGCCTGGCACGGCATTTTCGACATCAGGATTCCGATCGGCATTCATTGCCTTCCGATGCAATCGGCGCGTTGTATGTCGATCACGCAGGCCGGCTGTGGGTCGGTACCGACGGCGGACTCAGCCGCTACGATGCGCTGACCGACGGTTTCATCAATTACGGCGAGGCCATGAGTGCGGCGCAGATTCGCGACCCTCGCGTTCGCGCCATCCGGGAAGACCATACCGGGGCGCTTTGGATGGGTACCGTCAACGGCGGTCTCGTCCGCCTCGACCAGAACGGCACGACATTCACCGTGTTTCGCCATGACCCGAGCAATCCCCGTTCACTGAGCCACGACCACGTCTGGGCGGTGCTGGAAGACGATGCAAGGCGCGTGTGGATCGCGACTGCCGATGGACTGGATTTATTTGACCGCAATACGGAGTCCTTCATCCGCTATGGTCACGATGCCGACAATCCTCAAAGCCTGCGCGACAGCGATGACATGTCTCTTTACCAAGATCGCGGCGGCGTGCTCTGGGTCGGGACGCGCTCGGGCGGCGCCAGCCACTGGAATCCGCGCAGCTGGCTGATGGGCCACTACTTCAGTGATGCGTTTCGCGCCTCGCAAATAGAATCCTTCGCGGATGACGGCTCGGGAAAAATGTGGGTGGGCACCATCGGCGGGGGATTGATCGAAATCGACAGCCGCGGCGGGCGCGAACGGCACTATGGCGCGGATGAATCCAGCGGCGGCCCGCGGCTTTCGGACGACCGTGTCATGGCGCTCCTCAACGATCATCAGGGCTCCTTGTGGATCGGCACCATGTCCGGGGGACTCGACCGGCTGGATCTCGCCAGCGGCAAGCTTCGCGTCTATCGCTCAACGGCGGCCGATCCGAACACGCTGCCGGCCGATGGGGTCATGTCATTGTACGAAGACCGGCTCGGCACGCTCTGGGTCGGCACATTTCGAGGCGGTTTGGCCAGCATCGATCGGGTGACGGAGAAAATTACGCGCTATCCGTTCGGCTTGGCGGCCGGCAACTCGCTCAGCGGCTCCAAGGCCAGTGCAATCGTGGAGGATGCGCTCGGCAATCTCTGGATCGGTACCATCGGTGGTGGCCTCAATCTCCTTGAACGCAAATCCGGCCGCTTCTACGCCTTCCGGCGTGATGACCGTGACACGAAGAGTCTCAGCGATGATACCGTGTACGCGCTGCACATCGATCGGCACGGAGACCTGTGGGTTGGCACGGCGGGCGGCGGCCTCGATCGCGTCATAGGCACTTCAGCGCATCCCGAGACCGTGCATTTCGAAAACCAGTCCGGTCTCAGCGGGATGCCGAGCCAAGTGGTTTACGGTATCGAATCGGATCGGGAATCGCGGCTTTGGCTTAGCACCAATAACGGCCTGGCGCGATTCGACCCGCAATTGCATACCGTCAAGTTGTTCCACCAGGTTCACGGACTGCAGGACGACGAATTCAATGTCAACGCGCACTTCCGAAGTGCCGACGGCATTTTGTATTTCGGCGGCAATCATGGCTTCAATGCCTTTTCGCCGGACCTCATCGCCGCCGAGGGCCCCGCTCCGCCGGTGGTGTTGACCTCGGCTTCGAAGCTCAACCAACCCATTGGCGCCCAAGAGCTGCCGAGCGCGACACACCCTTTGGCACTTGCCTATGGCGACAAGCTCATTACATTGGATTTTTCGGCGCTGGACTTTACTTCGCCGGCCGACAACCACTATTCCTACCAACTCGAGGGTTTCGACAGCGGCTGGATCGATGCAGGAACAGCCCATCGCGCTACATACGCCAACCTGGAGGCAGGCAACTACATATTCAAGGTGCGCGCCGCGAATGCCGACGGCATATGGAGCGAGGACAGTTTGAGCATTCCGGTGCACGTGGCGCCGGCTCCCTGGAATACCCTCGCCGCACGTTTGGTCTATTTTCTGATTGTCGCCGCAATGCTTGCGTACCTATGGCGCTTTCAGCGCCGGCGGCGCGAGCGGGAATTGCGCTACAGCCGCGAACTCGAACACACGGTCCGGATCAGAACGCATGAACTCGAGGAGCGCAATCAGCAGCTGCAGGTCTTGAGCCGCGCCAAGAGCGACTTTGTGGCCCGCATGAGCCATGAGTTGCGCACGCCGATGAACGGCGTGCTCGGCATGACCAGCTTGCTGCTCGATACCCCTATCGACCGGTCCCAACGGCGATTTGCCGAGGCTATTCACCGCTCCGCCGATTCACTGCTGGCCATCGTCGATGACGTGCTTGATTTCTCGAAGATCGAGGCCGGGCGGCTGCAGCTCGAGTCCGTGGAAGGCGACTTGATTGAAATTCTGGAACAGACCGTGGAGATGCTGGCGGCGCGCGCCGCGACCAAGGGCATTGAGCTGATATGCGATTCGCCGCCCGCCAAGCTGCCGCGGGTAAAACTCGATGCCGTGCGTCTGCGCCAGGTGCTCGTGAACCTCGGCGGCAACGCGGTTAAGTTCACGGAGCGCGGCGAGGTCATTCTGCGACTGAGCTCACCCGGCGCGGCCGACGGCTCGCTCCGGATACGCGTGGAGGTGGCCGATACCGGAGTGGGCATCGCCCCGGAAAGCCAGGCGAAAATATTCGATGAATTCGCTCAAGAAGATGCCTCCACCACGCGCCGCTTCGGCGGTACGGGGCTCGGCCTGGCGATCTCGCGCCAGCTCATTGAACTCATGGGCGGCCGGCTCGCGGTGAACAGCACGCCGGGTAGGGGCTCTACGTTCGCGTTCGAACTATCCCTGCCGCTCGCCGCGCCGTCATCCCAATTGCCGGCGCCGCCGCGAAGTTTGAATGGTGTTCGGGTACTGGTGGTGCATGAGAACGCAGCTGCCCGCATCCTGCTCGGCAAGACCTTGCGCGCCTGGGCGGCGCGCCCCACCGAGGTTGCATCACTGGCCGAGGCGCTCAGCGCCTCGGCCGCCCCCAATTACGATGCACTCGTGATCGATGACTCTTTGATTGCCAGCTCGGCCAGCCTCTGGCAGGAAGTACGGGGCCGATTGGGAAAAAATCTACGCACCATTCGCCTGTTGAGCTTCGTCAGCTTGAGTTCGAGCGGTTCGCCGGACGACTCGCTGCTCGATACGGAACTCACCAAGCCGGTGCGCCTCGCCGAGCTGCACAGGGCGCTGATCGGTTGTTCGGATCAGAGTACGCCGCTCACGGAACGAACCGTTGCGTTGAAAAAGCCCGCCGGCGTCCTGTCTGCGCTGCACGGCCGCATTCTGGTGGTCGAAGATCAGCCTCTGAACCGCGAAGTGGCCATCGGAATGCTGACTTCCTTGGGGCTGGACGTCGAAACCGCGCACCACGGTCAAGAAGCCCTCGATATCATTCAATCGCGGTCCTTCGATGCCATTCTCATGGATTGCGAAATGCCCGTGATGGATGGATTTTCCGCGACGCGCGCGCTGCGCGCCGGCGAGTCGGCCGGCACTCACCTCCCAATCATCGCTCTCACCGCCGATGTAACCAGCGCGGGCCGCGCAGCCTGTCTTGCCGCCGGTATGGACGATCATTTGGCAAAGCCCTTCAGACGAGAGGCGCTGCACGGCATTCTCGCGCGCTGGCTTGACAAGCATGAACACGATGCAGTGCTGCCGAGCGCGGCGCGGCCGCCGGACCCGCCCGGCGCGGCACCGCTTCTCGACGGCGCCACGCTGGACGCCTTGCGCGCGTTGCCGCGCAGCGGACCGAAGGACATGCTCACTCATATCGGGGAGCTGTATTTGCTGGATTCTCGCGGCCTCATCGCCACGATTGAACAATCGCTGCACGCCGCCAATGGGGCGGACCTGGCGCGCGCAGCCCACGCCTGGCGCTCGTACAATGGCAACGTCGGCGCTACCGGCCTGGCACAGCTTTGCCGGGAATTGGAGGAAGCCGGCGGATCGGGCGATTTCGCCGCCGCGCGTGCAACCTATGCGCGGATTCAGGCATTGCACCATCGCGTGCGCGACGAGCTGCAGCTGGAAATGCGGAAATCCGCATGAAGACTCCTGCCAAACCGGTACGTGTACTGATCGCCGATGACGACGCGATCTTGCGCGAAATCGCGGGCGCGATGCTGAAAGAGGCCGGCTTCGCCGTGCAGACCGTCGCGAGCGGCGATGCGGCACTGGCCGCCTGTGCGCTGCGAATGCCTGATATCGTGCTGCTCGATGTCGAGATGGCGGAGGGCGACGGGTATCAGGCCTGCACCAATATTCGATTTCTGCCCGGCGGCGCCGATCTGCCCATCGTCATGGTGACCGGCTGCGACGACACTGCGTCGATCGATCGCGCATATGAGGCAGGTGCGACGGATTTCATCGTCAAGCCCATCAACTGGACGCTGTTGACGCACCGCATCCGCTATGTCATGCGCGGTGCGCGCACCATCGAGGCGCTGCGATTCAGCGAACAAAAGAATGCGGCCCTTTTGAAGGCGATACCCGACGGCATTTTTCTGGTCAACAGCGCAGGCGCGATCGCCCACTGCTTCAGTCTCATCGACGGCCTGATCCAAACTTCGGCCGAAGCATCCGCGAGCGAGTCGCTGTTCGGTTTGATGCCGCTCGCCAAGCGCGGCCACGCGATGGATTGCTTGAGCTCGGCGCTGCGCGGCGAACCAGCGGTATTCGAATTTTCATCGGACCACGATGGACGCCCGATGCGCCACTTTGAGTGCCGTTATTTGCCGAATACGGGCGGCCTGGTCTTGGCGATTATTCGCGATATCACGGCCCGCAAGGAGACCGATGCGCGTATCCATCGGCTGGCGTATTTCGACGCACTCACGGGACTGCCCAATCGGGAATGGATTCGCGATTATCTAGCACAGGCGGTGGCGGAGGCACGGCGCCGGCATCGGCACCTCGCTCTGCTATACGTCGATCTGGATCAATTCAAGCGCATCAACGACACATTGGGCCATGGCACGGGCGATGCCTTGCTGCGGCAAGTGGCGGAGCGTTTGCAGGGCGCCGTGGACAAGATCGGCGGCGGCTGCCAGGGGCAAATCGCCCGGCTGGGGGGCGATGAATTCATGGTCGCCCTTACAGGCTTGACCGACCCGATGCAGGCTGAGCAAGCGGCTCAGGCGATATTGACCGCGCACGCAGCGCCGTATCTGCAGGCCAGCTACGAGCTCGTTGTGACCTCGAGCATCGGAATCGCCAAATTCCCTGAGCACGGCGACGACGTGCAGAGCCTACTTAAGAATTCCGAGGCTGCCATGTATGAGGCCAAATCGAGCGGCCGAAACCAGCTGCGCATATACGACAGCGCGGTGAATGCGCGCGCGCTGAAGCGGCTGTCGCTCGAAATGGAATTGCGGCGCGCGGTCGAGGATTCGAGTCTCGAGGTCTACTACCAGCCGAAATACCAGGCGCGCTCGCTGGCGTTGACGGGGGGTGAGGCATTGCTGCGCTGGTTCCACCCCGAGCGCGGCCAGATTCCGACCGCCGAATTCATCGCCGTCGCCGAGGAGACCGGATTGATTGGAGACCTCGGCAAATGGACGCTGCAGAGAGTGTGCCGCGACCTGCGCCAGTGGCGCGCCGATGGGCTGGCGCTGCCGCGCATTGCCGTCAACGTATCCGGGCGCGACTTTCTGCATCCCGAGGCGCTGCTGCGCTTGAGCGACACCGTCGCGCAGGCTGAGCTGCCGCCATCGCTTTTCGAGCTGGAGTTGACCGAAGGGGTTTTGATGCGGGACGCCGAGGCGGGACGGCGTTCGCTGCTGTCGCTCAAGGAATTCGGATTCGCGCTTGCCATCGATGACTTTGGCACCGGTTACTGCTCCTTGAACTATCTGAAACGTTTTCCGCTCGATACGCTCAAGATCGACCGCTCGTTCGTCGCCGACATCGACGAGGATCCCGATGATGCAGCGATCGTACGGGCCATCATCGCGCTCGGCCACAGCCTGGATCTGAAAATTGTCGCGGAAGGTGTCACCAGTCACGCGCAGCTCAAGTTTCTGCAGACCGAAGGCTGCGATGCCATTCAGGGGTTTTTGATGAGCGCCGCAATTCCGGCCGCTGCGTTTGCGGAATTGCTGCGCCGGCCGCATTCCGCCAAACGGCGCGAGCCGGCCGTGGCTATGCGACACGCCGGCTGATCTGCCGCCGCGCCTGGGTGCAGGAGATGAACGCCGCATAGCTCCAGGCCAATTGCTGCGCGGATCGTTGTACGCCGGTTTGCTGGTCGAATTGTTCCGACAAATCGCCGCTGGGCGGTGTGTAGGCGCGCACGGTTTCGAGGAACGCATCGCCGCGCGCAAACCACTCTTCTCTGCCCGGCGATCTCGCCGCGGCGCGAAAACAAAATTCCGCCGCCGCAAGGGTCGAGAAATAATAGGCGCCTCCTGAATAATACACATCGCCCGCGTAGCGCCCCATGGCCGGGCCCCGGCCCACGCCTCTATTTCGATTAATAGCGTATTCGGCGTCGAACAGTGCCTCCAGCCGGCAGAGCGTCGCGTGCATGCGGGGATCCTCGACGGAATGGGATCGGGCGCCGCCGCCCGCATGAATCGCGGCGAAAATCACCGAAATATCGAGTTCTTTCGTGGAAGGCGCATTCGATTCCAGTACGCGCGATTTGTAGAACTGCAAATCCTCGCGCCAGTAGTCGTCGAGCATGCGCTGTATCGCGCCGGCATCCGCGCGGTAGACCGCCGCTTCGGCGGGTTCGCCTTGCCGTTCGAGCCAATCCGCGCCGGTTTCGAGCGCCGTAGCCGCCGTCCGCAGCGTGTAATAGTGCAGGCCTTTTTCCTCTTCCCAGATGTCGAAACAGTTTTCACGCCAATGGCGCTGCGTATAGCGAAGATCGGAACGCAGCAACGCATCGACCTCGGCGGTAAGGCCGCTGTCCAAGGGAGCTGCCGAGCGCCAATGCAGCAGGGCGAGCGCGCGCAGCGCCGGACCGTCATTTTGGGGCCGCGGCCAGTTGGAAATATCCAGCGTCCCGTCCGGGTTCACGCGGGTTTCGCCGGCGAGCGTCTCGCCATGCGCCGCCGCGAAGTCCTCCGGTGTGCGCAAAAACCGGCGAAAGTCCGGCGCGACCGTTTCTCGCCACGCCGAATCGCCTAAAGTGCGCCCATCGAGATTCTGCAGCGACAGGCTGAATCGGACGAAGTCCGCGAAGTGCGGCAGGGTGTCGAAGCCTGTGTCCGCGTCCGCAAAAAGTATGCGCGCCGCGTCGATAACGACGGCGGAATCACGCAACCAATGAAAAAAATAGTCCGGTTCAGGATCGTAGGCGCCCAACACCGGAGATGCCACGATTGAGCCGCGTAGCGGGCGAATGATTTGCGCGAATCCGGGTCGAACCTTGACGATTTCAACGGGCGATATGCTGCGCATCAAGGCGGCCGCGCTGTGCCTATACTGCCGCTCTATCCAACGATCGAGCGCCTCCATCAGCGGCTAAAGCTCAATGCCCGCAATCCGGCTTGAATTTCGGGCGCCTTCATGAACAATTTCCACAGGAGTCCGCTACGGTGATTTTCGATCATGACCACGATAGGCCCCTGATCGATGGCCACGTAGGTGTCGGCATACCAATCCCTCGCCTCGCAGAATGCATCGGCGAAGCCGAATCGGCCCCAGAGCTTGTCGCCGTGCACTTTGAGGAAGTGACGAATCGCTTGGATGGCCTCCTTTGGTGCATAAGGCATGCTGGACAAAGCGGCAGTGGGTGAAATCGTGCCGTCGTCCGCATCCGGAGCGTGCACGGCGTAGCCGTCAGGGCCGTCGCTTGCGGTAAGGCCCCAACTGGCGGCGCCGTAACCCTTGTGGCGTAGCGGGTTTTTCGAGCAGTGGGCATGATTGATGCGCACATGGCTCAAGTTTTGCTGCCAGTAGTCGGCATAGCGATCCTTCAGGCCTCGCGGATCGATGCCGCAGAAGGAGTAGTGCGTGAAAAACAGCGGGCCTCCCAAGATCGGACCCAGGGGCAAAGGGATGTCGTAGTACGGCTTGCCGTTGAGGAAGTCTCGGCCCGCGGCAAATCCCTTGTGATACACAGTGGGATCGATCGGGTAGCGCCGCGCCGATGCCGCGAGCACATAGGTGACCAGGCATTCGTTCCAACCACGGATCTCATGCTCGAGCGCCCAGCCATTGGTGGCGCTCCAATGCCACTGCAGGGAATTGCGGCCGCGCGCGTACCAGCTCCATTCCACGTCGTTCCAAATGTAATCGACCAGGCCGCGGAGCTTCGATTCTTGCGGGTTTTTGCGCTTGAAATACTCCCGGGCACAGATGAGTCCCATGATCAGAAACGACGTCTCGACCAGGTCGCCGCCGTCGTCTTTTCGCGAAAAAGGAATGGTCGCTCCGGTGCGGCCATTTAGAAAATGCGGAAAGGCGCCGTGATAGCACGTGGCGCGCGCGAGCACTGCCAGCATCTGCCCGATGCGCTCCGCCGCAGCCGGCCTGGTGATCCATCCGCGCTCCGCCGCGACGATGTGCGCCATCACGCTGAAGCCGGAGCCGCCGCTGACCACCAGATCATCCGCCGGGACGGCGGTCGTCGTGCAGCGGTCCGGCGCGAGACAGCTCACCGGATGCGCCGCCTCCAAGAAGAACTCAAACGTCTGCCGCTGCACGGCTTCGAGCAATGCCTCCTCGGGCAATGCAGCGAGGTCCGCGGGCTTCGTACTGCGTGTCTTGCGCATGCTAATGCTCCGTCGCCAGCCGCGTTGGCGGTGGTGGTGGTGGCGGCGGGGGAGCCGCCGACGGTAATTTCAATTTCTTCGCCGTAGGATCCATAACCAAATGCAGTGTCCGTGAAAAGAAATGATGAGCGTCGCTGCGCCCGATGTAGATGACACCCGATTGTGCAAGATCTTTGGTGAAGATGTCGACGGCCCGTTGCAATGCTGATTCATCCAGCGCGTCGAGCACTTCATCGATGAGCACCCAGGGCGCCTGGTGAATCAAGACGCGGGCCAATGCCAGGGCCTGCTGCTCGTCCTCGTTGAGTTCTCGATCCCAACGTTCCGTTGTATCGAGCAGCTGGGTCAAGCGCTCCAGTCCAACTCGCTTCAGCGCATCGCCGCAAGGAGCGGTATCGAACGCGCTCGTCGGCTTCGGGTACGCCAGTACCTCGCGCAACGTGCCCGGCGGAAAGTAGGGGGTGCGCGGCAAATAGAGGATCTCTTCGTCGGCCGGATGCGTGACGGTTCCCGAGCCCCAGGGCCAGAGCCCCGCGAGCGCGCGAAACAGCAAGGTCTTTCCCGTTCCGGATTCACCGACGATCAGCACATGTTCGCCGCGCTTGATCCGCACCTTCTTTTCCTGGAGCAGGGTGCTGCCGCTCGGCGAGGAAATCTGCAGATCGTTCACGTCGAACTCGCCGGTCTTACCCGTCGCGTAGGCGATTCGATTTTCCACATCGTGCATGATGTCGGTGTCGATCACCGCCCGGCGAAAGGCGGCTACACGCAACAACGTCGCGCGCCAATCGGCGATGGTGCTGAAGTTGTCCACGAACCAGCGCAACGAGGATTGGACTTGCATGAAGGCACCGGACGCGAGCATGAGGCCGCCAAAGGTGAGATTGCCCGCGAAATACAGGGGAGCCGCGACCAGGATCGGGGCGACCAGCGTGAACCATCCGTAACCGGCCGTGATCCAGGTCAGATTGGTCAAACCGGCGACAAGCCGCGCCGTGGCTTTGAGTACACCCGTGAGTTCCATTTCGATACGCCGCGCCTCGTCGGGTTCGCCGGCACTGAGCGCAATGGCGTCGATATGCTCGTTGACCCGCACCAGCGAAAAGCGCAGATCCGCCTCGCGCGCATAGCGCTCTGCGTTGCGGGCGACGAGACTGCGGCCCACCCAGTAGCTGAGCAGCGATGCCGATCCTGAATACACCACCGCCGCCCACACCATGTATCCGGGAATCACGATCTGGCGTCCGTCGAAGTGAAAAGCAAAATTATTGGACAAGCTCCAGAGCACTTTCACGAAGCTGGCGAGCAGGATCGACGATTGCAACAAACCGATGCCGAGATCGGTCGAAAGCTCAGTGAGGTGCCGGGCATCCTCGTGCATGCGTTGGTCAGGATTGACGCCCACCGGTCCCGCATTGGTCAAGCGGAAGGCTCTGCCGGGCACCAGCCAGTTCTGTATCAGATCGTGACCCAGCCCTTGCCGGAGCTTGAGCTTCAGGGTTTCTCCGAGCCATCGCTGCCCGACATTGAGGACCAGGAGCGCCCCCGCGATCAGTGCAAAAATCCCCAGTTGATCGAGGAATTCTGCAAAATTGCGATGCGACAGGGCATCATAAAAAGGTTGATTCCAGTTATTGAGCCGAATTTGCCCGTACGCCGTGGCGGCAACGACGAGAAATATGGAGCCCGACATCAGAAACAGCGTATTGCGCACCGGCGAGGCCCATAGCGCCCGCGCCATCATCCGGAGTTGCGGCAGCAAGCGCGAATTCATCGCTTCCTCTGCGTCGCTGGAATTCGCCGTCTGCGGCTGACGTTTGTTCATGCGCTACTCTTTAGGCCGTGTGGTTCCTCCATTATTATTCACGTCGCCAGCCTAAAGGGAGCTAAAGTTCAGTGAGCCGCGCCGAAAGTTTGATTAGCCGCATGACCCTGACCGAAAAGCTGGGTCAGCTCACCATGACGGCCTGCGGTCAGGCTGTGACCGGCCCGACGATTGCCGGCGATTCCAGCGAGGCGATCAAAAGCGGCGCCATCGGCAATCTGCTCAATCTCGTGGGCACGGAAAACGTACACGCCATGCAGCGGCTGGCGGTGGACGAATCGCGGCTGGGGATTCCGCTTTTGATCGGCTACGACGTGATCCACGGGCAGCGCATACTCTTTCCCATCCCCTTGGGCGAAGCGTCTACGTTCGATCCCAAGTACTGGGCATCGAGCGCGCGCGAAGCGGCCAGGGAAGCCGCTGCCGACGGCGTGGCCATGACATTCGCTCCGATGCTGGACGTCGCGCGTGATCCGCGCTGGGGCCGCATTGCCGAAGCTCCGGGCGAGGACCCTCTGGTTGGGGCGCGCATGGCCGAGGCGAAAGTGCAGGGTTTCCAAGGCGCGGATTTGTTGCACGCGGACGCACTCGCCGCCTGCGCCAAGCACTACTGCGCATACGGATGCGTAACGGCAGGGCGGGACTACGCTCCGGTGGATATATCGGAGCGGACGCTGCACGAGGTTCACATGGTGCCCTTTGCGGCCGCGGTGTCGGCGGGAGTCGCTGCCATCATGCCCGCGTTCACAGACCTCAACGGCATTCCCATGACCGCTCACCATGGGCTGCTTCGCGAATGGCTGCGCGGACGTTTCGGCTTCGACGGGGTCGTCATCAGCGACTACAACGCCATCGCCGAGCTGATCCGGCACGGCATCGCCGCGGACTTGCCCGAGGCGGCCGCTCTGGCGCTCAAGGCGGGCGTGGATATCGATATGATGGCGGATGCCTACCGGCACGGACTGCCGGTTGCGCTGAAACGCGGCACGGTCAGCATCGGGGAGATCGATGCGTCGGTACGCCGGGTATTGATTCTCAAGGAGCGGCTCGGATTGTTCGACGATCCGTACCGCCGCGGCAAGAACCGCGAATCGTCCGCGGCGGTCGCAAGCCGGCGGCAACTTGCGCGTGAGATTGCCGCGCATTCGATTGTCATGCTGAAGAACGACAAGGATGTGCTGCCGATTTCCGCTGAAGCGCGGCGGGTGGCTGTGATTGGCCCCCTGGCGAATGCCTCCGCTGAAATGCGCGGTGTGTGGTGGGGCGCGGCTCCTCCCGAGGGTCACGTGACCGTTCTCGATGGCCTGCGCGCGGCCCTGCCGCACGCGCAAATATTGCATGCCGAGGGCGTTGAGATAGAGAGCGCGGATTTCAGCGGCATCGCCGGCGGCGTGGACCATTGCGCGGTCGCGGACGCCGTCATCCTGTGCCTGGGAGAGGCCGCGGTGATGAGCGGCGAGGCATCGAGTCGGGCGCATCTGGGACTTCCCGGCATTCAGCGCCGTCTCGCGGAAGCGGTGTTCGAACGCGCGCAGCACGCCGGAGTCCCCGTGATCGTCGTTCTGTTTTCGGGAAGGCCGCTGGTCGTCCCCTGGCTGGTCGAGCGTGCCGATGCCGTGTTGGCGGCATGGTTCCTGGGCAGCGAGGCGGGCAATGCCATCGCCGACGTGCTCACGGCCCGCGTGAGCCCCAGCGGCCGGACACCGGTGACCTGGCCGCGCGCGGCCGGTCAGGTGCCCATCTTTTTCAGCGAACGCCCAAGCGGCAGACCCTTCGACCGCAACGATAGATTCACGAGCAAATATCTCGACGTTGCGAACGATCCCTTGTTTCCCTTTGGATTTGGCCTTAGCTACGGCCGCTTTGAGCTCTCGAATCTGCGGCTCTCGGCCGGCACGATGGGTATCGGCGACACGCTCATCATTCAGGTGGACGTCGCCAATCTAGGCTCGAGGGAGGCGCAGGAAACGGTTTTCTTGTTTGCGCACGACAAGATCGCCAGCGTCTCGCGGCCGAAGCTCGAGCTCAAAGGCTTCGGCAAAATCACTTTGTCTCCCGGCAAAAGCGGCACCGTGGGCCTTTCACTGCGCGGCGCGGATCTATGCTTTCTCGGCCTCGACCTTACGCCTGTGTTCGAAATAGGCGAGGTGGAGATCCTGGTCGGTCCTTGCGCCGATCGATCGCAGTTGCTGGCGGCGACCGTTCAGTTGGTTGCCACCTGATCATCAACGCGCCTTCCTGGCGGTTTCGCACGCCCATTGATAGATGTTCTCGCTGGGGGTACCCGGCACAATGGGAACCCACACAGCTTGCTTGACGTCGGTGGCGTCGCTTTCCTCGCTGCCGGTGATGTTGTTCTCCGAGTAGTAGATGATCAACAGCGCGCGCGCCCGCTCGTTGGCGCAGTCGTATTGTATTTTTTCCACGTAGCTTGAATAAATGCCGCCGTTGTTGCTTCGCTGCGCTTCGGGATACTCCTGGCGCAGCCACGCAGTCACGAGATGGCCGGAGCGCTTCATTTGGTGCTCGGTGCTGAAAGATGCCCATGATCCGTCCGGCGCAACCGATCGGAATTGCCATCCACCGGCCGTCAAGGGGTTCAAGGTCTTGACCCAGGCCATGGGGTCGGCCTTGCGCGCGGCGCGCTGCGACGCCAAGCGTTCGGCCTTGGTTTGCTGCTCTGCCTGCGCCTGGGCTCGCTGCGCATCCCACATTTTCTGTTGCTCGGGCGTCTGCGCCGCGCAAATTTCCCCCAGCAAGAAGGAGGCGCTTATTACGGCGGCCAACCGGCAAGAGTAGCGCTGCTTCATGCTTTCATAGTAAGTCATTTATTCAACGGCGCGAAAACGATAGTCGAAGGCCAGGCGATGGTAGTAGTGACGAATCACGATGCCGTCCCGCATCAGCACCTCATCCTCGATGGGTCCCAGTCGCTGCACCCGCGCATGGATTATCTGATCCTCGAGTTCCCCCGGGGTCCAAGCGACGAGCAGCAGATTCCTGCCGTTTTGCGCCTGCGGCGGCATCCAGCGCGCGTACATGAGGCCCATGCCGCCAAACAAATCGCTGTTGGCCGTTGCCGGTCCGAGGGAGCGGCGCGAGCGGCCGTAAAATCCCAGCTCGCTGGCAATGGCGTATCGATCCATGCCCACGATGAGCGGCTCGCTGCCCGTCTCGCGGGCGTAAGTGTTCGCTGCGTCCATGATATGCGCACTCAAGTCGCGCCAGCCAACGGGAACCGCTTCGATGTGCTTGTCGTAACCTACATGCGGCAAGCCGAGAACCAAGTACTGCAAACCGGCGCCATAAATGAGCAGCATGGCGAGAATGGTTGGAGTCCACGCGGCGCGAATTCCCATGCCGAATCGGTCCATGCCGGCGTGCTTGATCATCGCGAAGGCCATCGCCGGCAACGCCGCCGTCCACAGCGCGCCGGTCCAATCCAGCTTCACTTCGTGGCGCAGACTGAAGGCGGCGAACACCGACAAGGGAACGAGTATGGCGAGACCCAGCAGTCGCCGCCGCCGATTCGCCTCGGCGAGAGCGGGGGGTGCGGCAGGACGACGCAGCAGTGCAAGTGCGGCCACCGCCCCCATCGGTGTGATCAATACCACGATGGAGCCGATCAGCTTGTGCAAGGCAAATTGCGGCTTCTCCGCCAATCGGCGCGACGTTTGGAATGCGAACGACGCCCAGTCGTGCTGCGCGTTCCAAATGATGACCGGGGAAAAGATGGCCAGGGCGAGCAGGGCGGCGAGGTAGGGCTCGGGGCGGCGCCACCAGCGGCGCGACTCGCGGTCCCATAGCATGAATGCCGCCGCCGCCACTCCGAGCAAGGCGATGGAATATTTTGAGATCATCCCGAGCCCAAGGCACAGGCCGGCAGCCAACCAGGCGCGGGATTGACCGCCGAGCAGCGCGCGCTCGAGAAAGTATAAGGATCCCGCCCAGGCTGCGACCATCGCCGCATCCGGCGTCATCAACAGGCCGGAGAGAAAGAAATACGGCAGGGCTTGGGCCAGCAGCAATGCGGCCAGCGCCGCGGCCTCGCCGAACAGATTGCGCGCCAGCTTGTAGACGAAGATCGACGTGATGAGCCCGCAGCACAGGGCGCCGGCGCGGACGCCGAACTCCGTCTGCCCGAATAGCGCGGTTGCGGCTCGAATGACCCACGCCACCATCGGTGGATGATCCAAATATCCAAAGTCCAGATGCTGCGAATAATTCCAGTAGTAGGTCTCCTCGGGCATCAGCTCGACTGATCCCGCATACACCAGGCGCAATACGAAGGCGTACAGGATCAATCCGGCTGAGAAATTGCGCCATCGCGGCGTCGTAATCGTGAGCCCCAGCGCAACCGCGAACAGGATCGCGACTTGCGGCGCCAAACCGGCGCGCTGTACCAGCAGCGCGAGGACGCCGGCGCGCAAAAACACGGCCATCAATCCGGCCACGGCGCTGTGCCAGAACAAGCTCGAATTGCCCGTGTGGCCGGCCTTGAGCGCGCGCCAGCGCAACGACAAGCTGAGGGCGTAGCCCACGGCAAAGGCGTAGGCGTTGGCGGCACGCAGCGGCTGCCCCGCGCCCACGAAGGCGCAGAAAGCCAGCATGTCGATCACGGTGGGGAGCAGAACGCCGAGGCGTCGAGCGTTAATCGCGGCTACAGCCACTTGGTTCTTTTGAATCGTATATACAGCAGCACGTCGATCGCCCCCATCACCGCCAAGGAGAGTGCGTAGCCATAGTGCCACTTCAATTCCGGCATGTGCTCGAAGTTCATGCCGTAAATGCCTGCGATCATGGTGGGAATCGCCAGCAATGCCGCGTAGGCGGCGAGCCGCTTCATGGTTTCGTTTTCTTGCAGCGTGATCATGGATAGATTCACGGAAATGGCGGTGGCGATGGTGTCGCGGATCGAATCGGCCTCCTGATTCAGCCGTTGCAGGTGATCGTAGATGTCGCGAAAGTATTCCGCGATTTTCGCGCATAGGACCGGAACTCGCGCGCCGGACAGGTTAGATACCCCTTCGAGGAGCGGCGCCACCGCGTGCTTTATCACCATTAAGTGCTGCTTGAGCGCATACAGTGCCTCAATGTTGTCGCGCGGCGCGCCTTGCGACGCGCCCTCCGGCGCGAATATCCGCTGCTCGATGCCGTCCAGGTCATCTTCGAGGGTATCGAGAATGGGAAAGTAGCGGTCCACCACGGCATCGATCAGCGCGTACAAGACATATCCCGGTCCTTGGCGCAGCAGCTGCGGTTCCCGCTCGCAGCGGGCGCGCACGTCGCCGAAGCCCTTTTGCGCGTGACTGCGCACCGAGAGCAGATAATTGGGACCCGCGAAGACGGCGAGTTCGCCTACATGGTAGTCGTCTTCGGATGGCTCGATCAGATGCAGCATGGCGAACAGCGAGTCCCCGTATTCCTCGATCTTAGGCCGTTGATGGCCCAGCAATGCGTCTTCAACGGCCAAGGGGTGCAGCTCGAAGGCTTGTTGCATCTCGGCAAGCTCGGCCGAGGATGGATCATTCAGCGCCACCCAGACGAAGCAATGCGCTCGACGCAGATGGTCCTGGATCTGCCCGACGGAAATATCGCCGACCTTTTTACCGTCCTGATACGCAGCACAGCCAACGAGCATGCGCTCAAGTCTACGGCAAAGCGGCTAGGGTCTGTCTACGGCAGTGAGGCCAGGGTCGGCGGTGCAACCGGTTCGCCGGCCGCCGGCTCGGGCGGAATTGCCTCGCGCAGCGACGGGCCCGGGAGCTCTATGGCCAGCGTCATGACAACCTTGAGACCCGGGGTGTTGTCACGCAGCTCGAGCGGGCTGCCATGCAGCTTTGCCACGGCTTGCACCAGGCTTAGGCCGAGACCGACGCCGGGTGTGCCGCGGCTGGCATCGCCGCGATAAAAGCGCTGCATCACCTTGGTTTTTTCCGAATCGTCGATTCCCGGCCCATTGTCGGTAACGGCGATCTCGGCGCGCAGGTCGGCGCGCTTTTCCACCGCGACCTCGACCGAACCGCCCTCCGGCGCGTATTTGAGCGCATTGTCGATCAGATTGCTCAGCGCCTGCGCGAGCAGCACCGGATCGCCCGACACCGGCAGCGGTCCGTTCGATCGCACCTTCAATTCGATGTTTTTGAGCTCGGCTGCGGGTTCGTAGAACTCGACCGCATTGGCGGCCAGGTCCGCTACGTCGAGCGGCACAAAGCCGGATCGGCGCATGCCGGCGTCGATCTCCGCCAATCTCAAGAGTGCGTCGAATATGCGAATGACGCGGTCCACATCGGCCACGGCGCCGTCGATTTCCGCGTAGGCCTCCTCGGTTGAGGGACGTATGAGGGACAATTCTTCGAGCCGCGACCGCAGCTCCGCCAGCGGGGTGCGCAGGTCATGCGCGATGGAGTTCGAAACGTTGCGCACGCCGTGCACCAGCAATTCGATTTGATCGAGCATGCCGTTGATGGTGCGCGACAGGGTATTGAGTTCATCATCATTCAAGTGCGTAGGCAGCCGGTGCTTCAAATCGCCGTGAATGATCGCCGATATGGTTTGACGGATGCTGTGTATGCGCGACATCAATGCGCGGCGGGCGATGATGCCCACCAGCAAGCCCGCGATGCACAGCACCGCGACTGCAGCGGTCAATCCGTACCAGAATCGAGTTTGCAACGGCTGAAACAGAGCGTTGTCTCGGCCGACCAGCAGCTTGTAGTTGCCGAGGATGGTCACATGCACGAGCGCTTCTTGATTGGCGTGCTTGCCGGTGTCGAACCGAATCGTATAGTTCCCGGGCTCCGGCGGCACCGTATTCGGCCACGCGGGAAGATTGCCGGAGATCGGACGCATCGCTGCGTCGGTGAGCAACAGGATTCTCTCGCCGGCGATTTGCATGCCGACGCGCGCGTCGATATAGCTCTTCAGCGCCTCTCCGCCGTCGCGGCGATAGATATCGGTGAGGCGCTGCGCATCGGCCTGAAGAATCTCAGCGCGGCCGTCTTGAATCGTGACCTGCCATGCGTACCAAAGCGGCGCCGCGAACAGCACCAAGGCGGTCAAGCCCAACGCGACATAGCCCAAGGCGAGCGACAGCGCGGATGAGCGCATCATGCTAGTCACCCGCGGTCACCGTGTAGCCGGCATTGCGCACGGTGCGCAGCAGCGGGCGCTCGAATTCCGCGTCGATTTTCTGGCGCAGCTTGCTGATGTGCACGTCGACCACATTGGTTTGCGGATCGAAGTGGTAGTCCCAGACGTTTTCCAACAGCATGGTGCGGGTCACCACCTGGCCGGCATGCCGCATGAGGTACTCGAGCAGCTTGAACTCGCGCGGCTGCAGCGCAATCGGCCGGTCGCCGCGCGTTACTTTGCGCGTCAGCGGATCCATGTGCAGATCGCCGACCACCAGGGGAATCTCATGATCGACACCCTGCGCTCGGCGATGCAGGGCGTCAATGCGTGCGAGCAGTTCGCCGAACGCAAACGGCTTGGTGAGGTAATCATCTCCGCCGCTGCGCAGTCCCCGGATGCGGTCATCGACTTCGGACAAGGCGCTCAAAATCAGGATGGGCGTGCGCTTGCCGGCCTTGCGCAGCACCTCGATGATGGCCAGTCCGTCGATCTCGCCGGGCAGCATCCGGTCCATGATGATGACATCATAGGGCTCGCTGGCCGCGAGGAACATCCCGTCGCGGCCGTTGGCCGCATGGTCGGTGGTGTGTCCGGCTTCTTGCAGGCCTTTGATGACGAACTGGCCGACCCGCTCGTTATCTTCGACCAGCAGGATTTTCACGTGTGGTCTCCGAGCGGCGCTTGCGGCTCCTTGGAGGAGGCCGCCAGCTCGGCCTCAGCGTGTTTCTTCCCTCTGCGGCCCCTCATCCGCATGCTGAATTCATCCAAGTACAGATAAATGACCGGCGTCGTGAACAGGGTCAGCGCCTGGCTCAAAATGAGGCCGCCGACCATCGTGAACCCCAACGGCTGCCGCAGTTCGGACCCGGTGCCATGCCCCAACGCCAGGGGCACGGCCCCCAGCAGCGCCGCCATGGTGGTCATCATGATGGGCCGAAAGCGCAAAAGACACGCTTGGCGGATCGAGTCGTGCGGCGACAGATGCAGTTCGCGCTCAGCTTGCAGCGCAAAATCGACCATCATGATGCCGTTCTTTTTGACGAGGCCGATCAGCAGGATGATGCCGACGAGCGCGATGACCGACAGGTCGATATGGAATAGGAGCAGCACCAGCAGCGCGCCCACGCCCGCGGAGGGCAGCGTCGACAAGATGGTCAGCGGATGAATGTAGCTCTCATAGAGCATGCCGAGAATGATGTACACCGCCACCAGCGCCGCCAATATCAGGTATGGCTGGCTTTTCAGCGAACTTTGAAAAGCCTGCGCCGTGCCCTGAAAGTTGCCGGTGATGGTGGCCGGCAAGTGCATCTGCACCGAAGCACGCGTGATGGCATTGACCGCATCGCCCAGCGCCGCGCCGGCTGCCAGATTGAACGACAGCGTCACCGCGGGAAATTGACCCTGATGCTGAATCGACAGAGAGGTCACGTGCTGTGTGTCGAATTTGGTCATGGCCGACAGCGGCACCATCTCGCCGGTCAAGGGCGATTTCAGATACAGCTTCTTGAGCGAGTCGGGATCGCTCTGCAGCGAGGGCGTGATCTCCAGCACCACATGGTAGCTGTTGGCCTGCGTGAAGAACTGCGCGGCCTGGCGCTGGCCAAAGGCGTCGTACAGGGTTTGATCGATCGCCGCCGGCTGAATGCCGAAGCGCGCGGCTTGATCGCGGTCGATGGTCAGCGATAGCATGCCGCTGGCCGTCTGCTGGTCCGACGCGACGTCGCGCAGCATGGGCAGCTTCTGCAGAGCGGCCAAAAGCCTCGGTGCCCATTCATTGAGCTCGCTGATATCCGAGTCTTGCACGGTATATTGATATTGCGTGCGGGAAGTGCGGCCGCCCACATTGAGATCCTGCGATGCCTGCATGAAGAGGGTGATGCCCGGCACCTTCGCCAGCTGCGGCCGCAACCGGCTGATGATCTGGTCCGCCGTCGCGTCGCGTTCGCTGCGCGGCTTCAGTCCTAAAATGACGAATCCGGTATTGATTGGCCGGCTGCCGCCGATGCCGGTGCCGAAGCTGGCGACGTCGGGGTCCTTCGCGACGACATCCGTGATGAGATGCTGACGGCGCACCATCTCGTCGAAAGAAATATCCTGCGGCGCATCGGTCAACCCGGAAATGATGCCGGTGTCCTGCTGTGGAAAGAAGCCCTTCGGGATATAGATATACAGCAGCACGGTCGCGGCGAGAGTGATCAGAAACGTGATCAGGGTTGCGCGTTTGTGATCCAGCACGAAATCGAGGCCGCGGGTGTAGCCGGCCAGTATCTTGTCGAAGCCGCGCTCGATGAGCATGTACGCCTTGCCGTGCTTGGCGTGCTTCTCGTCGCGCAAGAACAGGGCGCACATCGTCGGCGAGAGGGTCAACGCCACGAACGCCGATACCGCAATGGTCATGGTCATGGTGAGCGCGAATTCGCGAAACAGCCGGCCGATGATGCCGCCCATGAGCAGCAGAGGAATGAACACGGCGACCAAGGAAATGCTCATGGACATGATGGTGAAGCCGATTTCGCTGGCGCCTTTGAGAGTCGCCTGCATCGGCGACAAGCCCGCCTCGAGATGCCGGTAGACGTTTTCCAACATGACGATGGCATCGTCGACGACGAACCCCACCGCGACGGTCAACGCCATCAACGACAAGTTGTCCAAACTGAAGCCGAGCACGAACATCATGGCCATGGTGCCGAACAGGGCGAGCGGCACGGTCACGCCGGGGATGATGGTCGCCCAGGCATTGCGCAAGAATAGAAAGATCACCAACACCACCAGCACGATGGTGATACTCAGCGTGATCTCCACGTCCCGCACCGAGGCTCGAATGGTGGTGGTGCGGTTGGCGACGGTATCGACCTTGATCGACGGCGGCACGGAGGCAAGCGCGTGGGGCAACAGTTTCTCGACCCGCTCGACCGCGTCGATGACGTTCGCGCCGGGCTGCTTGTAAATCAGCAGCAAGATGCCGTTGCGGCCGTTCTGCCAGGCGGTCAGATATCGATTCTCCGGGCCGTCCACCGCAACGCCAATGTCGCGAATGCGAACTGCGGCACCGTTCTTGTAGGCCACCACCACGTCGTTCCACGGCGCGGCCTTCAGCAGCTGATCGTTGTCGTAAATGGTCATGCTGCGCGTCGGCCCGTTGATGGAACCCTTGGGGGCATCCACCGTGGCTGTGGAAATGACGTTCGCAACGTCTTCCATTTGCAAACCCAACGCCGCGAGCTTGGTGGGATCGACCTGCACGCGCACGGCGGGTTTCTGCTGGCCGCCGATGTTGACTTGAGCGATGCCCGGGATCTGCGAGATCTGCTGCGCGAGAATGTTTTCCGCGTAATCGTCCACCGTCACGACCGGCAGGACGTCCGAATACACCGAGAGAATGAGGATGGAGGAATCCGCCGGGTTCACCTTTCTGTAGTTGGGCGGCGACGGCAGGTTTTTCGGCAGCTGTCCGCCCGCGGCGTCGATGCCGGTCTGCACATCCTGTGCCGCCGCATCGATGTTGCGGTTCAAGTCGAATTGCAGCGTGATGTTGGTCGTGCCGAGCGCGTTGGTCGAGGTCATCTGCGACAGGCCGGAAATCTGCGCAAACTGCGTCTCGAGCGGCGTCGCCACCGAGGAAGCCATGGTCTCGGGGCTGGCGCCGGGCAAGTTGGCATATACGGAGATGGTCGGGAAGTCCACCTGCGGCAGGGGAGCGACCGGCAACAAGGGAAATACCACCAGGCCGACCAAGAAGATGCCGCCCATCAGCAGCGAGGTGGCGATCGGTCTGCGGACGAATGGCTCGGAAATGCTCATGAAGCTTTCGGCGCGGCCGCGTTATCGCGCACATGGACGCCGTCCTGCAGCCGATACTGGTTGGTCGTCACCACGCGCTCGTTCAAGGCGATGCCCTTCTTGATGACCGTCAAGCCGCCGCTTGCCTCGCCCAACTCGATCGGGCGCACTTCCACGGTTGAGTCGCTCTTGACGACGTAGGTGAAAGGTCCCTTGGGTCCGAGCTGTACGGCCGGTGTGGGCACCGTCAGCGCGTCGCGCTCGGTGCGCAGCAGCACCCGTGCATTCACGTATTGTCCCGGCCAGAGCGTGTTGTGCGCATTGCTGAAGGTGGCCTTGAGCTTTGCGGTGCCGGTGGCCTGATCGATTTGATTGTCGATGAGCGTCAGCGTGCCCTCATCGAGAACCGTGCTGCCGTCGCGCGACAGCGTCGCGACCTGAACCGGCCCTTGAGCGAGGGCGGCGCTGACGTTGCCCAAGTTTTCTTCCGGCAGCGTGAAAATGACCGAGATGGGCTGCATCTGCGTTACCACTACGATGCCGGTGGTGGCTGACGCGTGCACGATGTTGCCGGGATCGATGAGCCGGATCCCCGTACGGCCGTTGATCGGCGACGTGATGCGGGTGTAATCGAGCTGGGTGCGTGCATTGTCGATCGCCGCTTGATCGACATTCAACTGCGCCGTCATCTGATCGACGCCCGCCCGGGCCGTGTCGACGGTCTGTTTGCTGGCCAGATCCTGTGGCTGCAGCAGGGTGTAGCGCTCCAAATCCCGTTGCGCGTTCTCCCGCATCGCGGCATCCTTTGCCTTGGTGGCAACCGCCTGCTCGTAGGCAGCTTGATTCGGCCGCGGATCGATCTGCGCCAACAAGTCGCCTTTGTGCACCATTTGGCCTTCGGTGAAATCGATTTTCTGCAGTTCGCCATCGACCCGCGCGGTCACGGTCACCGTATAGAAGGCTTGCACCGTGCCCAAGCCTTCGAGATAAATCGGCACGTCGCTGTGACCGACGGCGGCCGTATCGACCGCGATGGTGGCGGGCGCGATGCGCGCGGCGGCGTCGGCCGGCTTGTACAGCACCCGCCACGCAACGAGCGCGATGGCCGCCAGAAGGAGACCACCCACCAAAACGCGTTTTTGCGTCGTCGAAAATTGCCTCATCTACCTCACCCTTGTTGCCATCCGCCGCCGAGTGCGGTGTACAAATCCACCATCGATTGCAAATGTAAGTATTGAACCTGGACCAATTCATCTTGCGCGCTGAACAAAGCGTTCTCGGTGTTGAGCACGGTTAAGATATTGACCGTGCCGGCCGACATCTGGGTCTGCGCGAATTGATAGGCGCGCCGCGCCCGGGTCACCGCCTCCTGCTGGCGCGTCTGTTGTTCCTTGGTCTGCTGCGCCGCGACCAGTGCGTCCTCGACATTGCTGAACGCGGAAATGACGGTTTTGTGATAGGTGCTCAGCAGCTCCCGATACCGGGCATTACTGAACACCACTTGGCCGCGCAGCGCGCCGCCATGGAATATCGGCTGCATCAGGCCTGCCGAGATCGACCAGATGCGGTTGGCGGGGCTGATGAGCGAGGTCAATGCGGAGCTTTCGTAACCACCGCCCGCAGTCAGCTGGATGCTCGGAAACAAGGCCGCTCGGGCCACCGTGATGTCGGCATTGGCCGAGATCAGTTGCTGCTCCGATTCGGCGACGTCGGGGCGGCGGGCGAGCAGTTGCGAGGGTAGGCCTTCGGCCACCGGCGGGCTCGTCAAGGCGGCCAGGGATCCGGTGTCGACGTCGATTGATTCCGGCGTCTTGCCGATCAAAACCGCAAGGGCGTTCACCGATTGGCGTAGCTGCTGCCGCAACGGGGGTATCGCCGCGCTCAGCAACGCCACCGCGGTTTCCTGCTGGGCGACATCCAGTCCGGTCGCGATGCCCGCGCCTTTCTGAAGCTGCAAGCCGTTCAGGATTTTCTGGCCGTTGGCGAGATTTTCATGCGCGACCTGCAGCCGGTCGCGAAATTGAAGCGCTTGGAAATAAGTGGTGGCGACGCTGCTGATGACGGTGAGCGCGACAGTTTCTTTATCATAGTGGCTGGCAATGGCGGTGGCGCGCGCCGCGGCTTTGAGCGCCCGATTCTTGCCCCAGAAATCCAGTTCGTAGCTTGCGCTCAAGACCGGACTGAAGGTGTTGAAGGTGCGCAGACCTCCGCCCGCGACCTGAGCGTGCTGGCGCGCCGCGTCGGCACTCAGGTCCAGCGAGGGCAGCAGCGGTGCGCCCGCGATACGGGCCTGGGCGTCGGCCTCCTGTACGCGGGCGATCGCGACCGCCAGATCGTCGTTATTACGCTCTGCCTCGGCAATCAATTCATTCAGTTTCTCGGAACCGAATCCATGCCACCAATCGGCACTGGGCCAGACTCCGGCATCCTCATTGCCCGGCGCTGCGCTCCAGGCGGCGGGCGGGGGGATGTCGGGCCGCTTGTAAGCGGGCCCCACGCTGCAAGCGGCGAGTGCTGCGAGCGCGCACGCACATATGACCCTTGCGGATGGAGGCAGATTCATCACCGCCACGCTGGACGAAACGCTGTTAAACACGAATGGTTGGATCGTTAAGATCAGTTAATATCCTAAGTTACACTGCGCATATGCAACAATTGAAACAAATGAAGAAGATCGCCCTTCAAGCAGTGCTGATCGGGACCTTGATAATGACCGCCGCGGCGTCAGCCGATGAGCCTGCACCCGATGCGGCTCTGTCCGCCGCCTTATCCCGCATTCGCGATGCGGGCTTGGGCGATGATTGGGGCTATCGGCGGCTCGCTGACTTATGCGACAAGATAGGCCCGCGAATGAGCGGCTCGCATCAGGCCGAGGCGGCGGTCGAGCAAATCGCCGCGGCGCTGCGGGGCGGCGGCCTGACGGTCACCCTGCAGCCGGTGAGAGTACCGCATTGGGTGCGCGGCGAGGAGCAGGGCGAGGTCACCGATTATCCCGGGCGGCCTCCTGGTGTCACCCAGCGGTTGCACCTGACCACACTCGGCGGTTCCGTCGCCACGCCGGTTCGAGGCATATCCGCGCAGGTGCTCGTGGTGCGCAGTTTCGATGAATTGACCGCCCGCGCGGCTGAAGCACGCGGCAAGATCGTGGTGTTCGATGTGCCGTTCAACGAGGCCTTGGCCGTCAACGGACGATCGGGCACGGCCTACGGGCAAGGCGTCATTTATCGCGTGGGCGGCGCGAGCGCCGCGGCCCGGGTGGGTGCGACGGCCGCTCTGGTGCGCACCGTCGGGGGCGCCGACTATCGGCTGCCGCATACCGGCGTCATGGCCTACGATCCCAAGCTACCGAAAATTCCGACCGCGGCCTTGAGTGCCGAGGACGCCATGTGGATATCACGCCTGGCCGCCGAGGGCCCGGTGACGTTGCACCTCAAGTTGTTGCCGCAGACTCTGCCCGATGCCGATAGCCACAACGTCATTGCGGACTGGCCGGGCCGGGAGCGGCCTGAGGAAATCGTGATCGTCTCGGGCCATCTGGATTCCTGGGACTTGGCGCAGGGTGCGATCGACGATGGGGCTGGGGTAGCCTCGGCCATGGGCGCCGTGCATCTGCTGCAGTCGCTTAGGCTTCACGCGCGGCGCACCGTTCGATTTGTCGGCTGGATGAGCGAGGAGAACGGCAGCGCGGGCGGTCAGACCTATTTCAATTTAAACAGCGGCACGCTCGCGCGGCAGATCGCGGCGATCGAGAGCGACAGCGGTGCGGGACGTCCTCTCGGTGTCTCGGCACATGTGCCTGTGGAGGTCTTGCCGCAGTTCAGGCCGCTGATGACGGCGCTGGGGCCCCTGGGCGCCGGCATTTTGGATCACCGCGAGGATGCCGGCGGCTCCGATGTGGAATTTCTTGACGCGGGCGGCGTCCCGACCTTGGCGCCCATCGTGGACACCAGAACGTATTTCGATTATCACCACAGCGCCGCGGACACGCTGGACAAGATCGACCCGGAGAATATTCGCCGTCAGGCTGCAGTCATGGCGATGATGGCTTACTTTGTGGCCGAGATGCCGGAGCCCTTGCCCAGGCTGCCGCCCTCGCAGCCGCGCAGGTTTTAGCGCAGCGGAGAAGTGGAAGACACCGCGGCCGACGGCTGCGCGCCGAGTTCAAGTGTCGTCGCGTCCGTCCTTGCCGGTCAGGGGAGCGGAATTGTCGTCGAGTTCCAGTCCATCGTCGTACAGGCTGTCTTCCTCGTCATCCATGTGCAACGTCGCGTCGGGATTGCGAGTTTTTTCGAAATCCGTGTGAGCCACCGATTTCTTCCGCTCAGAGCCGTCCAACGGACCGCCCCGCAGTTGTGATTCGCCGGCCTGATCGCTCGGGAGGGTATCTGCGTCTTCAGTTCTGATGTCGCCCATGTGCACTCCTTCGGGTTTCGATTTGCCGAGGGATGAGCGTATGCCTCCACCGGGGAGGTCAATATTCCGAGGACGGTGTAGTTGTTCTAGGCGCCGGCCGACAGGGGCAGATCGCGATGAGGCTCGGACCGGCCAGGCTGACCTGCTAGCCTAGCGGCTGGAATGAAATCGACGGCCGGAATGAAATCGACCATCTCCACGTTTTGCATCTTGAGCACATTTTTATGGTGCTGCAGCGCTCGCGCGGCGGATCCGCAACCCTATCAGGTCAATCTCGCGTCAGTGGGCAACGATGACATCGATGAGACCCTGAAGGCCACCTCCGATTTGCTGACGCTGCGTTCCTCGGCGCCGGTCAGCCCGTTCGGTCTGATTGCACGTGGGCGCAGCGACACCGACCGGCTCAAGACCGCCCTCGAGAGCTTTGGGTACTACGAGTCGCATGTCATCGTCAATATCAACGGGTTGTTGCTGACCGACCCGAGCCTGGGCGACGCGCTTACCGCGCTGCCGAAGGGAAGCACCGCCAAGGTGGCGGTGCGCTTCAACTTGGGCACGCTCTATCAGTTGCGGCGTATCGAAATAGACGGCGAAGTTCCGCCGTCGATCAACGCGCGGGAAACCTTGGGATTGAATACCGGCCAGCCGGCGGTGGCCGGTGCCGTGCTCGCCGGCGGAGCGCGCCTGCTGTCGGCCCTGCAGGAGCAGGGCTATGCTTTTGCACAAGTGGATCCACCGGTTGCCTATGAGGCTGCCGACGCGCCCGTGCTGGACTTGAGTTTTCATGTCATTGCGGGCAGAAAAGTGAACATTGGGGAAATCCATGTGGAAGGGCTGCGGCGGGTGCATGAGTCACTGGTGCGCAGAAGACTGCTGCTGCATGCCGGCGATCTTTACAAGCCCTCGGCGATCGAGGCTGCGCGCCGCGACCTGTTGGCGCTCAACGTGTTCGGTCAGGTCAGCGTGCAGACCGGTTCGAAGGCGGACGAATCGGGCGGCGTGCCGGTCACCTTCAAGATCCGCGAGCGATTACGCCACGCCATCAACTTGAGCGCGGCCTATTCGAGCGACCTTGGCGGCAGCGGCGGCGCGACCTGGACCGACCGCAATGTTTTTGGCAATGCGGAGCAACTAACCCTCGCCGCGTCGGTCATCAATCTTGGCGGCAGCGATACCACCGGAACGGGCTACGACACCAGCGTCAAATACCTCATTCCCGAATTTATGCATCGCGACCAAGCACTGCAATTTGCAGTCAGCGCCATCAAGCAGCAGCTGCAGGCCTACGATCAAACCGCCAAGACCGCCGGCGTCACTTTGAGCCGTAAACTGTCGAGCATCTGGACGGTGAGCGCGGGTTTCTCCACCACCGAAGAACAGATTTCGCAAATCACCAGTGTCAAAACCAACGATCAAGGCGTGGTGGTTGGAGTTCCCCAGGAATTCAACTACACGTTGGTTGCGTTGCCATTTGCGATCAACTACGACTCCACGAATCTCAACTCGGCGCTCGAAGATCCGCAGCATGGATTTCGCGGTTCGCTGAAATTGACGCCCACGGTTGCTCTCGGCCATCCCAACGCGACCTTCTTGATCTCGGAGGTCAGCGTCGCCACCTTCTACGACCTGCACAACCTTTTTCCCATCGAACCGGGCCGCAGCATCATCGCCGCCCGGGCGCTCGCCGGTGTTGCGGAGGGCGCCGGCGAATTCAGCTTGCCGCCGGATCAACGCTTTTACGCCGGCGGCACCAGTACGATTCGCGGCTACGGCTATCAATTAGTCGGTCCCAGGTTTGCATTCACGGGCATTCCCACCGGCGGCACGGCGATTGCGGCAGCGGGCATCGAATTTCGCCAGCGGCTGTACACGAGCTGGGGCGTCGTTGCGTTTGTCGATGCAGGACAAGTGAGCGCGAGCCTGAAACCCCTGCCCGACGACACGCGTTTTGGCGCGGGAGCCGGCATGCGGTACTACACGCCCATCGGACCGATCAGATTGGACGTCGCGGTTCCGATCGGCCGCCGCTCCGGCGAGGACTCGTTCGAAGTGTACATCGGACTCGGGCAGGCATTTTAATGCGGCGCTCGCGCAAAATCAGCGCGTGGTCCTTGGGCGTCTTGGCGCTGCTGCTGGCGCTCGCGGCCGGCACCATACTCATCGTCGGCAACACCGCGGGAGGCCGCGTCCAGATAGAGAAACTGGTTTCTCGGCTCACGAGTGGGCACGTGAAATTATCCGGATTGGGTGGTTACCTGCCGAACCATCTGACGCTGGAGGAGCTGCGTCTTAGCGACGCCGCCGGCGTCTGGCTTACCGCCAAGAAGATTGAAGTGGACTGGAAGCCGCTCACGTATCTTGAAGGCAGGCTGCAGATTGATCGGCTGCACGCGGCGAGTGTGGATATGCAGCGCTTGCCGCAGAGCTCATCCACCGCGCCGAGCAATAAAGAAGTGTCGATACCGCAAATCGACGTGGCGCAAGCTTCCTTTGACCTCGTGCATTTGGGAGCCGAGCTCGCCGGACAGCCGGCATCGCTCAAGGCGAACGGCAGCGCGCATTTGCGATCGGTGCGCGACATGCTCTTCGATGCCTCCGCGCAGCGCATCGACGGCGACGGGGAGTACGAGCTGCGCTTGGGCTTCGATGAGAAGCGCATGGATGCTGCGCTCAAATTGCAGGAACCGGCCGGCGGTCCATTGGAAAATATCCTGTCCTTGCCGGGATTGGGTGCTCTGCATGCGACCCTCAACTTCACCGGCCCGCGATCCGCGGAACATCTCGCGCTGACGCTGGAGGCGGGAGAACTCAAGGGCCATGCGCAGGGCATGCTTAATTTAATGGACCTGTCGGCTGACGTGACCTTTGCATTCGACGCAGGCTCGATGTCGCCGCGGCCGAACTTGGCCTGGGAGAAGGGCACCCTGAATGGGCGATGGCATGGCAGCATCAAGTCGCCCACGGCCGAGGGGCATATTGAGCTCACGCGCCTTCGTATACCCGGCGAGATGCAAGCAACGGCTGTGTCGGCCGACGTTGACGCGGATCGCGGCAAAGCAAATCTGCACGCCTTGGTCCAGGGCTTGAGAATTCCGGGTTCGCAGCCGCGGCTGCTGGAAGCGGATCCTCTCAAAATCGATGCGGCCCTGCGTCTCGATCAACCCGCGCACACTCTGGAAGTCACCGCCGCGCACCGATTGTTCTCCTTGCGAGGGCAAGCGGTACTCTCGGGTGAAAAGAGCGCTTCGCTGGAACTGCGCCTGCCGAACATTGCGCCTTTCGCTACCTATGCCGCGCAAGAGCTACGCGGCAGCGCCGTCATCACCGCGAATGTGGCGGGCTATCCTGCCACTCGCATCGAGCTCGACGCGGATGCCGTCTTGACGCCGGGGCCGCAGGTTTGGGCCGGCGCGCTGGGCAATCGCGCACGGTTGGAATTCAGCGGAGTACTCAAGGACGGCTCGCTGGACGTCGAGAATGCCAAACTGACGGGGCGCGCGCTGGCGCTGTCGGCAAATGGCCGGGTCAGTGATCGGGCCATCGATGGAAGCTGGAACCTGGTCCTGCCGGATTTGAGCGCGGTGTCCGCGGCGTTGGCCGGCAGCTTGAAGGGATCGGGATCGGTGCAGGGTCCGACGACTGCGTTGGCGGCCAATGCAAATCTGAATTCGACGCTCTCGGTTCGCGGATCGCCGAGCGGAAACTTGTCGGCCGATTTGAAAGTCCGCGATCTACCCTCGGCTCCCCGCGGCACCCTCATGACACAAGGCTCGCTGGACGGCTCGCCGCTGCGTTTGGATGTTTCGATGGAGCGTAGTGCCGAGCGCGTGCTGCACGCGGTCATTCAGCAGGCAACCTGGAAGAGCGCACACGCCGACGGCGATATGACCTGGGCGACCGACAAGGCGCAGATGCATGGCCGGCTGTCGCTGTCCGTCGCGCAGCTTCAGGATTTGCAGCGCCTGCTCGGCACGGACATCGCCGGCAGCCTCGCCGGCAACGTCACGCTTCGCCCCGACGGACAGCGCACGCGCGCGCAGCTTGAACTCGACGCCAAAGACCTGACGCTCTCCGGAATGGCCGGCAGCATGCATGTCGCCGGCGAGGGGTTCACCGATTCATTTGCGTTCAAGGCCGGCGTGCAGCTGCCGAAATTGAACGGTGTCCCGGTGACTCTCGGAGCGAGCGGCAATTTCAACTTGGATGCCGAGGAAATAGCGTTGACGAGCGCACTGGGTTCGTATGCAGGCCAGGAAGTTCGCCTGCTGGAGCCGGCGCGCATTCACCTGGGCGGCGGCGTGGCGGTCGATTCGCTCAAATTGGGCGCGCAGAAAGCGCAACTCGACCTGCAAGGACAGCTCTTGCCGCTGGCTGCGCGCTTATCAATCCGCCAAGTGCAGCCCGCGCTGGTCAATGTTTTCGTTCCGAACCTGTTGGCGGCGGGCGTCATCGACGCCCACGCCGATTTGCACGGTACCTTGAGCGCGCCGATGGGGGAAGTTTCGGTCAACGCTCTGGGCGTCCAATCTGCAGATGATGCCGCGCTGGGATTGCCGCCGGCAAACCTACGCATCACCGCCGGACTGCGGGGACACACGGCGGACATCGATGCGCGTCTCGATGCCGGTTCGGCCTCGCAGCTGAGCGCGCTGGGCAAAGTACCTCTCGCGGCGGACGGCGAGGTGGACATGAAAATCAACGGTAAAGTCGACCTGGGCCTGATGAACGCCTTTCTGGAGGCGCGCGGCCAGCGTGCCTCCGGCCGGCTCGATATCGATGCCACGGTGAGCGGCGCGGTGGCGGCGCCGCAGATCGCCGGCACGCTCGACCTGAAGAACGGCAAGGTCAACGACTATGGGCGCGGCGTGAGCCTCACGGATATCGCTGCGCAAATCGTCGGCAACGAAGGAACGCTGCAAGTCAAAAGCTTCACCGCGACAGCGGCCCCGGGGACGCTGTCGATGAGCGGCAGTGTCGGGATCCTGCAGAAGGGCATGCCGGTCGATCTGCAAATCACCGCCCGCAATGCGCAGCCGCTGGTGAGCAAGCTGATCACGGCGAATCTCAATGCGGACCTCACCATCAAAGGCACGGCGCGCGAACGGCTCGATGTTGCGGGAAGCCTGCACCTCAATCGGACCTTGATCGGAATCCCTAATGGCCTGCCGTTGAATGTCGCAGTGCTCGACGTCCGGCGGCGGGGCACCAAGAAGCCGGCCGCACCGGAAAAATCGCTTGTCATCGGCCTCGACGTGGCGGTCCATGCTCCACAGGATATCCAGGTGGAGGGACGCGGTTTGGACGCGAGAATGCGCGGCGATCTACACGTCAAGGGTACGACCGATGCGCCGCTGGCGAGCGGCGGATTCGAGCTTGAACGCGGCACTTTTTCGCTCGCCACCGGTAGATTGAACTTCACCGAAGGCCATGTCAGCTTCAATGGCGCGGGGCTGCAAAGTAAGATCGATCCCACGCTGGATTTTACGGCGCAGACGACCATCGCCGACACCACGGCCACCTTGCACATCACCGGTCTTGCCGACGCGCCGCTGTTCGATTTCAGCAGCACGCCGGCGAAGCCGCAGGATGAGATCATGGCGCTGCTGCTGTTTGGTGCGCCCACCCAACAATTGACCCCCCTGCAGCTGGCGCAGGTCGGGGCGGCGCTCGCATCGATGAGCGGCGTGGGCGGCAACGGCAGCCTCAATCCCTTGGTCAAGATTCAAAAGAGCCTAGGTTTGGACCGGCTGAGCATCGGTGCCGGCACCACGAATGCTCAAACCGGACAGGACTCCGGGGCCAGCATCGAGGCAGGGCGCTATGTTTCCAAGCGGGTTTACATTGAAGCCAAGCAGAGCACTGCCGGTACCAGCCAACTCGAGGCCGACGTGGAGTTGACCAAGCATCTGAAATTGCAAACCCGGCTGGGAAACGGTACGGCGTCGGTCCAAGGAACCACGCCGGACAATGATCCGGGGAGCAGCATCGGTCTGATTTATCGATTTGAGTATTAGGAGCATCAGACAATGCTTCCGGCGCTACAATGACGAGGTCCACGAGCCCGGGAGTTTACAAATAATGGATTTGAGTCTTCGAACATTCCTTCTCACCTCCTTGCTAAGTGTCTCGCTCGGCGTAGCCGTTACGCCGGCCGCCGAAAAATCCGGCTCCGAAAAACCGGCCGGCGACGCTCCGGATACCAAGGTTGCCTTGGTGCCCGAGCCGACCGAGTCACCGCGCTACTTGAAAGATGAGCATCAGGGCAGCTCAGGGTCGGTGACGGTCGCCGGCCATGCCATCGCCTACCAGGCCGAAGCCGGCATTTTGGTGGTGCACGTCAAGGACCCCATGGACGATGATCCGCCGTTGCCGAAAGAGGATCGCACCGGGCCGCCGCCCCCGCAGCCGCCGGAAGTGGGTATGTCCTATGTCGCGTACTTCCGGGGCGACAAGGAAGATGGCCATCGGCCCATCACGTTCATTTATAACGGCGGCCCGGGTTCCTCGACGGTCTGGCTGCACATGGGCGCCTTCGGCCCCAAGCGTGTGGTGACCGCCGACGATACGCACAGCCCCGCCGCGCCATACCGCCTCATCGACAACGAATTTACCTTGCTCGATGCCAGCGATCTGGTGTTCATCGACGCGCCGGGAACCGGATTCGGCCATATGCGCGGAGCGGACAAGGAAAAGGCGTTCTTCGGCATCGATCAAGATGCCCATGCCTTTGCCAATTTCATCGTCGAGTTTCTGTCGCGCCACAATCGCTGGAATTCGCCGAAATACTTGTTCGGCGAGAGCTACGGCACCACGCGCTCCGCGGCCTTGGCCTACCTGCTGCAGAACGAAAAATCAATGGACCTGAACGGCGTGATTCTGCTGTCGCAGGTGTTGAATTTCGACGATGGCGTCGACGCCCCGCAGTTCAATCCGGGCATGGATTTGCCTTATGCACTCGCGTTGCCCACCTATGCGGCCACCGCGTGGTACCACCACAAGCTGCAAACCCAGCCCGCCGCGCTCGAACCCTTTCTGCATGAGGTGGAGACCTTTGCGATGACGGACTACCTGCAGGCGCTGGCGGCGGGGTCGACCCTGCCGGCGCAGCGCAAGTCCGAAATCGCGGCCAAATTGCACGACTACACCGGACTTCCCACCGACTACATCGAGCGGGCGAATCTTCGCGTGAATGGCGGCGAGTTCGAAAAAACGCTGCTGGGAGCGGACATCACGGCCGGCCGGTTGGATACGCGATTCGCGGGCCCCACGCTCGATCCCATGAGCAAGGAAGCCGAATACGATCCGCAGTCCGCCGCCATTTCCTCCGCCTATGTCTCGGCCTTCAACGACTATGTGAGGACCGCGTTGAAATTCGGCGCGAAGAAAATCTACAAGGCGGAGTACTTTGAAGTCGGCAACCGGTGGGAGTTCGAGCATCAGCCGCCCGGTGCGCCCAGCAAAGTGCCCGGGCCCGTGAACGTGATGCCCGATCTTGCCGTCGCCATGAAGCAGAACCCGAACCTCAAGGTGCAGTTGAACGGCGGCTACTATGATTTGGCCACGCCGTATTTCGCTGCGGAGTACGAGCTGCGCCAGTTGCCGATACAGGACAAGCTGGAAGGCAATATCGAAATGCATTTTTATACCTCCGGCCATATGGTGTACGCCCACGAGCCGGACCTGAAGGCGCTGCATGCCAATGTCGCCGCCTTTATCGAAAAGACCAAGAACGGCGGCGGCAAGTAACTGCCGCCGGTCTGAAAGTTTTGGAGTGACTATGTAATAAATACTCGTGCAAATTGCCGGAAAGGCCGCTTTCCGTGCGATTTCGCGCGCTGGTATGCAAATTGCTGGACCTCGTATACGCACGTCAGGAGTGTCTATATGAATAATCAAATGCACGCTGAATCCGCACTGAATTCCGCGCCGCCCGCGGCTGGGCAAACAAGGGATGCGGCAAGTACAAACGGCACCGCCGCCGAATTCCGCGGCAGCCACCAAGCCGCCGTACTGTTGATGCGGTTGTTTCGCAGATACCCGGAGCGCCTGACTCTGCGGCTGTGGGATGGCACGGCCATCAGTGCCGGCGGCGGCGCCGCTCCCACCGCCGGGTCTCCCTTCACGCTGGTGTTCCGCACGCCCGAGGCGGTTTGGTCCGCGGTGCTGGGACGCGATCCGCTCGCGCTTGCCGATGCTTACTTCCGCGGCGAGCTGGACATAGAAGGGGATTTTTTCGCCGCCTTGAGCATCAAAGATCATTTGCATGCATTGCAAATGCCCCGCGCAGAGAAGCTTCTGGCCGCCGCCACGGCATTGCGCCTGCGCATGAAAAACGCCGCCGCCCAGCAGCCGGCCCGGCTCTTTGCCCCATCCGATGCGCCGCGAATCAGAGCGCACTCGAAAGCGGAAAACCGCGAGGCCATCCATTTCCATTATGACGTCTCGAATGATTTTTATGCGCTTTGGCTGGATCGCGCGATGGTCTACTCGTGCGCGTATTTCGAAACTCCCGAGGTGGACCTCGATGCCGCTCAGCAGGCCAAGCTCGAGCATATCTGCCGCAAGCTCTCCTTGAAACCGGGAGAGAAGTTTCTCGACATCGGCTGCGGCTGGGGCGCACTGGTGATCCACGCGGCGCAGCACTACGGAGTGCACGCGCATGGGGTTACCTTGAGTCCACAGCAGCTTAAGGTTGCGCGCGAGCGCATCGCGCGCGAAGGACTCGATGATCGCGTCAGCGTGGAGCTTTTGGACTATCGGGATTTGCCCGGAGAAGCCTTGTACGACAAGGTTGCCAGCGTGGGTATGTTCGAGCATGTGGGTCTTAAGAATCTTCCGGTGTATTTTGCGACCGTGCATCGCCTGCTCAGGCCGCGCGGCTTATTTCTAAACCACGGCATAACGCATGATTCGGAAGGATGGGAGCGGTCGGTATCCACCGAATTCATCAACCGTTACGTGTTTCCGGACGGACAGCTCGACACCATCGGCAATGTGCAGCGAGTCATGGAACGCGCGAAATTCGAGATTGCCGACGTGGAGGGATTGCGCCCGCACTACGCGATGACGTTGCGGCACTGGGTCGCGCGCCTCGAGGGCAATCGAGCGCAGGCGCTGCAATACGTCAACGAAGCGACCTGCCGGGTGTGGCGGCTGTACATGGCAGCCTGCGCTCTGCAGTTCGAGTCGGGAGAAATCGGCATTTATCAGGTGTTGGCTGTCAAGCGCGCGGCCGGAATTCCCGACCTGCCCTTGACCCGACGGCATCTGTACCGGTAGCTAGCGGTCTTCCTGCTTTTCCTTGATGGCGTGCATCAGCGCATGCGCGTCTGCCGGTTTGTTCATCTGGTGCGCACGATGACCGCCTGTAGGCAAGCGCTGACATGAGGGCGCAATCCGGGCGCGCTGGACGGCGCGCGCTGCATGCTTCACATTACGCTCGAGTCGCCGAAGAAGTTACACCTCCAAAGAACAAGGAAATGTCCATGCGCGCTGAAGCAGCCATCGCCGGTGCCGCACTGCTGTGCGGCGCACCGCTGGCCCAGGCGGGAAATGACTGGCCGAGTTATAATCGCACCCTGACTTCGGATCGCTACGCGACCCTGGAAAAGATCGACAACAAGAATGTCGCCGGCCTCAAGGTGCTGTGCAGCTTCGATACCGGCGAACAACTTTCTTTTCAATCCGGATTGGTGCAGGTCGACGGCGCGCTCTTTGCCACCACTGAACGCGACACGCTTTCCATCGACCCCAATAACTGCAAGCTGAACTGGCGCAGCCACGAAGACTCTGCTTCGGGCGATCTGAAGGTGAATCGGGGCATTGCATGGTTGGACCATCGAGTGTTTCGCGGAACCGCCGATGGCAAGGTGATCGCCTACGATGCGAAGAACGGCAAGCGGATGTGGTCGACGACAATCGCGGATGCAACCAAGGGTGAATCGGTGCCGGCGGCGCCGATTGCCTGGAACGGGCTGGTGTTCATCGGCAATGCGGGCGGCGACAACAAGGGCGTGAAGGGGCGTATGTATGCGCTGGATGACAAGGATGGCCACATTGTGTGGGAGTTCTACCTGGTGCCCAAGACGCCTGGCGATGTTGCGCGCGGACCTGCGTCACCCGATCCGAAATCGACCTATGCCGCAACGTGGAAGGAGGCGAAGGGATTTCCGATCACCGGCGGCGCTACCTGGACTTCTTATTCATTGGACCCGGTGACAGGGCACCTGTTTGTCCCTGCCGGCAATCCAGGGCCGGTTTTTCACAAAGAATCCCGGCAGGGCGAAAATTTGTTCGCGAGTTCCGTCGTGGTGCTGGATGCGAAGACCGGCGCCTATCAACAGCACTTCCAGCTGGTCAAACGCGACTTTCACGACTGGGACGTGTCCACGCCGCCGGTGTTGTTCTTGAGCAATAAGGGTCATCGGATGTTGGCTGAGGCGCCGAAGGACGGGCATCTTTACTTGATCGACCTGAACAATGGGAAGCTGATCTACCGCAAGCCGGTGACCACGACCGCGAATGTCGAGGCGCCGATGACCGCCCAAGGAACGCGGTTCTGCCCAGGCGCGCAGGGCGGCGCAGAATGGAACGGACCGGCGTTCGACCCTGCCGATAATCTGATTTTCACCGGCGAGGTCGATTGGTGCACGACCGTGCAGGCGGTTCCTGTCAGTGCTTTGGCCGGCATGGCTGCCGGCAAGCCTTGGAGCGGCGCGACGCAAGGATTCGGCAAGCAAGACGACCCTAAAAAATGGTCGGGCTGGCTGACGGCAAGCAACGCGGACACGGGAGAAAAAAAGTGGCAGTTCCACGCACCGTTCCCTGTGCTCGGGGGGGTCACGCCGACGACCGGGCGGTTGGTGCTGTTCGGCGATATGGGCGGCAACCTCTACGCGCTGGACGCCGGGACCGGCAAGAAACTCTGGTCCAGGGTTCCCGGCGGCGCGATTGGCGGCGGCGTCATTACCTACGATACCGGCGCCGGGCAAAAGATCGCGGTCGCGGCCGGAATGACCTCGCCCATCTGGCCGACGCAAAAGGTCACGGGCAAGATCTATGTATTGGGGTTATGAGCGCCGCGCTGCGCAGTGAACGCGCAGCGAGCTCATTTGTTCCCCCCACCACAACCCGATCATCCGGCAGAACTCCGCGTCTTGTAATCCATGACGGGCAGGGTGATCGGGGCGCAGCGCCGCAAGACCGCTATGCGTCACCCTGACCAGCGTGCCCGATGCGGTGGGGGCGAACAGAATTTCCACTTCTGTCTGCTCATGCGCCGCGAAATCTACATTGCGCCAGGTGAATTTGAGACAACGCGGCGGTTCCCAGACGCGGACACGGCCGACCTCGACGACGTGCTGCGTGCCGTCCGCATCGAATGACTCGAACAGCCGACCCCCGGCCTTGGGCTAGATGCATAGCAGGCTGCTGCGCGAGGCCGAGTGGCGAAACTTCAGGCCGCGCCGCCACCACCGATCGATATCGCGGGTGAAGATTTCGAACGCCTCGCCAGGCGGAACCGCGACCGCAACGCTGACGCACGCACGATCGCCGCTCATGCCTTGAGTCGGCCGGCGCGCCGCGGATTCTCGGCGAACGCCTTGAAGGCCTGCAGCTGGCGATGCCATAGACCCTCCACTTGCGCCATCCAATCCTGCACGGGCTGAAAAGCCGTTTCATGCACGCTGTAAATGCGCACCCGCGCATCGCGCTCGATTCCGTGCTCTGTGACCAAGCCCGCCTTGCGCAGCACGCGCAGATGCCGGCTCAAGGCTTGCGGGCTCATCTCGATGCCTTCCGCCAGCTCGCCGGCGCGCCGCGGCCGCTGCAGCAGCAGGCGGAGCATTTGACGCCGCGAGGCGTCGGACAGCGCGCCGAATGCCGCGCTCAGGTGAATTTCCGAGGATCGATCCATCGTTCTGCGATCAGGCCGGATTGCGAAGCCGCTGGGTCACCCACCACAGATGGCCTTCGGGATCGAGGGCGCCATAGCTGCGATCCGACCAGTAGTCCGCGCCGTAATCGTGGGTGGCGGGCGCTTCGATGATCTGCGCGCCATGGGCGCGCGCATGCGCGCAATGCGCGTCGGCGTCATCGACGAAAAACATGATGGATTGGGTGGTCGCTCCACTCAAGGTTTTCGGGCTGCGCATGGCGCGCTTCCATCGCCGCGGCGATTCGGGCGTCTCCTGGGCGACCATGATCAAGCCCTCGCCATACGTCAATTCGCTGTGTTCTATTTGGCCCTTGTCGCCTTCGACTTTCAGCCGCACCTCGAAACCGAATGCATCACATAGCCAATTGATCGCGGCAACCGCGTCTTGATAGACCACCGCGCTGGACATGCGCGGCCAATCATTAGGGGTCGGTTTCATCCTGCACCTCCGAAATCAAATATTAACTGATTGAGATAACATTAACATACCAGTTAACTAACGGCAACGCCATGGAGCGGCGCGGCCGCGGCGGCCCTTGCGAATCGGCTAATTCTTCAGACGATAGCCCGTCTTGAATATCCAGGCCACCAGCGCCAGACAGGTGAGGAAGAACCCCACCGTCATCGCCATGCTGATGCCGACGCTGACATCGGCAGCGCCGTAAAAGCTCCAGCGAAAGCCGCTGATCAAGTACACGATGGGATTGAAGAGGCTGAAGGTGCGCCAGGCCTGCGGCAGCATGTCGATGGAGTAAAAAGCGCCACCCAGGAAAGTCAGAGGGGTGATGACCAGCATCGGAATGAACTGCAACTGTTCGAAGCCCTTGGCCCAGATGCCGATGATGAATCCGAACAAGCTGAAGGTGGCGGCGGTCATCAGCAAGAAGGCCACCATCCACACCGGATGCAGGATTTTGATCGGCACGAACAGCGACGCGGTAGCCAGAATGATCAGGCCCAGCACAATGGATTTCGACGCTGCCGCGCCGACATAGGCGATGACGATCTCCACGTAGGACACGGGCGCCGAGAGCAGCTCGTAAATGGTGCCGGTAAACTTCGGAAAATAAATGCCGAAGGACGCATTCGACAGGCTTTCCGTGAACAGGGCGAGCATGATGAGGCCGGGCACGATGAACGCGCCGTAGCTCACGCCGCCGGGAGCGGCGAGGCGGGAGCCGATCGCCGCGCCGAACACCACGAAGTACAGAGAGGTGGTGATGACCGGGGTCACCAAGCTCTGTACCAGGGTGCGCAGGGCGCGTGCGACTTCGAATTTATAAATGGCCCATACGCCGTGACGATTGAAGGCGGCTGGTGCGGCCGTGTTGCTCATGCGCGCTCGCTCACTAGGTTGACGAAGATGTCTTCGAGAGAACTCTGATGCGTCTGCAGATCCTTGATCACGATTGACAGCTCGCCCAGGCGTTTCAGCAGCATGGAAATATCGATGCTGCCGGCGCCGTCCGCCGTATAGACCAGATCCTGGCCGTCGGACCTGAGCTCCAGCTCCCAAGATTTCAGGGCCTCGGGAATCTCCAGCAGCGGCGTCTGCAGGTGCAGCGTCAGCTGCTTCTTGCCGAGTTTCTTCATCAGCTGCCGCTTGTCCTCGACCAGCATCAGGTTGCCCTTGTTGATGACGCCGATGCGATCGGCCATTTCCTCGGCCTCTTCGATGTAGTGGGTGGTCAAGATGATGGTAACGCCCCTGTCGCGAAGTCCGCGCACCAGAGACCACATGTCGCGGCGCAGTTCAACATCCACGCCGGCCGTCGGCTCGTCCAAAAATAATATTTGCGGCTCGTGCGACAGCGCCTTGGCGATCATGACCCGCCGCTTCATGCCGCCCGACAGCGTCATGATTTTACTGTTGCGTTTGTCCAGCAGCGACAGGTCGCGCAACAGGCTTTCGATGAATTGCGGGTTCGGCGCGCGGCCGAACAGGCCGCGGCTGAAAGAGACCGTTGCCCACACGGTTTCAAACGCATCGGTGCTCAGTTCCTGCGGCACCAAGCCGATTATCGATCGGGCGGCACGGTATTCGTGCACGATGTCGTGGCCATCGGCCGTCACGCGTCCCGAACTCGCCGTCACGATGCCGCACACGATGTTGATCAGCGTGGTCTTGCCGGCGCCGTTGGGTCCGAGCAGCGCGAAGATCTCGCCTTTTTCGATGTCGAGGTTGACGAGCTGCAACGCCTGAAAGCCGGTGGCGTACGACTTGCTGACGCCGCTGATCGAAATGACGGCAGCCATCCTCAACCCCCGATGCGTGCGATCAGCGCGCGCGTGAATTCCGCGGTGTTTGCCTTGCCGCCCAAATCGCCGGTCCGGGCCTTGTCGACGTTGAGCGTTTGATCGATGGCAGTGCGCAATCGGGCCGCCATATGCGGCAGGTGAACGTGCTCGAGCATCATCGCGGCGGCCAGCAGCAGCGCGATCGGATTGGCGATGCCTTTGCCGGCAATGTCCGGAGCGGAGCCGTGCACCGCTTCGAAGATGGCCGCGTCGGAGCCGATGTTGGCGCCGGGCGTCATTCCTAGGCCCCCGACCAAGCCGGCAGCCAGATCCGACAGAATGTCGCCGAATAAATTGGTGGTCACCAGGACGTCGAACTGCCACGGATTCAGCACCAGCTTCATCGCGCAGGCGTCGATGATGACGGTTTCCAATATGAATTGACCCTTGTACTTGCGTTCGTACAACTCCATGCCGGTCTCGAGGAAAATCCCGGTCAGCGCCTTCATGATGTTGGCCTTGTGGACGATCGCGACCTTCTTGCGGCCGGTTGCGACCGCATGCGCGAAGGCAAAATCCAAAAGACGCCGGCTGCCTTGACGCGTGTTCACGCCGGTGGCCATGGCAAGCGCATGCGGATCGTCATCGATGGGAATGTAGACCTCGTGGCCGATGTACAAGCCCTCGAGATTCTCGCGCACCACCACCAGATCGATGTTGTCGAATCGGCCGCCCGGGATCAGCGTTCGCGCCGGCCGCAAATTGGCATACAGCTTGAACTCTTCCCGCAGCCGAACGTTCGACGAGCGATAGCCGCCGCCGGAGGGAGTCTCGAGCGGACCTTTGAGCGCGAGCCGCGTACGCCGGATACTCGCCAAAGTCTTCGGCGGCAGCGGATCGCCCGCTGCGGTCACACCGCCCAGGCCCGCGATTTGCTTGTCCCAGGCAAAGGGCGCGCCGAGCGCATCCAGCGCGGCGAGCACCGCGTCCATGATTTCGGGGCCGATCCCATCTCCGGGGATGAGTGTGGCAGGAATCGATTGCGGCATTAAAAGAGTTCTCGTTCGTGAAAGGCGAATAGGATACTAGAACTGGCCGCTCTAGACTGGCTTGCGATCGAGGAGAATGGCGCATTCATACCGATGAAATAATTCCCGCGACGCGGCGCTGGCTGGAAAAATCGGTGCTCGGCCTCAACCTGTGCCCGTTTGCGGAGCACCCTTATCGGGGCGATCGCGTGCGCTTCTTCGTCAGCGAGCGACGCTGCGCCTCTGGATTGCTGGAAGATTTGCATTCCGAGCTTCAATTGCTCGACGCCTCGGATCCGCGGGAGTGCGAGACCACACTGCTCATCCACCCTTGGGTGCTGAACGACTTTGTCGAATACAACGACTTTCTCGAGGTCTGCGATGACGCGGTCGCTGAGCTTGGCCTCGAAGGAAGCATGCAAGTCGCCAGCTTCCATCCTCACTACCAGTTTGCCGGGTCGCGGCCCGACGACATCGAAAACTACACCAACCGCTCGCCGTTCCCGACGTTGCATTTGTTGCGAGAGGCGAGCGTGGAGCGCGCCATCGAAGCCTTCGGCGACACTGCGCAAATCTACGAGAGAAACGTACGCACGCTGCGCGCGCTCGGGCATGCCGGCTGGCAGCGTCTATGGCGCGATTAGATTCTTGTGCATGGGGATGAATTCGATGCTCTCGCCCGACCCCACATCGAAGGTCACTCGCGCGCCGCCCACATAACCGCGCGCGGCATACAGCTTCACCCCCGGCAGCGTTGCCATCAGCTCGACGCGGGCGTACCCGTGTGCACGCGCTTCCGCTTCACAACGATCGAGCAGCAATGAGCCGATGCCGCGGCGCGCACTGTCCGGGTCGACAAAGAAGGCCCGGATCTTTGCGGCGTGGGTTTTGGGATCGAGAGCCGAAGAATCGCGCCCGGCCCGAGCGTCGCTGCCGAACAGCGTCGAGCGGAAGCTCCAGCCGCCGCAGCCGACGAGTCGTCCGGCATCCTCGACCACAAAATAGGTCTCGTCGGCGAGCAATTGGCTGTCGACGCCGAACGCGCCGCGCAATGCGCCCTCGATCTGCCCGGTTCGATAATCCGCTGTGCTCAGGCCGCGGGCCGATCGTGCGATCAGTGCATCGAGCGCGGGAACATCATCGAGCGTCGCCTTGCGAAGTGTGGGCATCACATTGCGCCGGGCGCTATTCGGGGGAGCCTTGCGCGGCGGGACCGCGCGCATCACGCCCGTAATAATCGGGATAATCGCTGCTCAAGCCCTTGAAGCGCCGGTGAACCCACAGATATTGTTCCGGGACCAGGCGCACCTGGGCCTCGAGGAGCCGGTTGTAGCGCGCGACATCGTCCACCGCGTCCGCTCCCGGGAAATTCTCGAATGGCTCTCCAATGACCACGCGATATCCGGCGTTGCCGGGCAGCCGCTCGCCGAAGTAGGTCATGACCACGGCGCCGGAGATGCGCGCCAGACGTGAGGTGGCCGGATTGCTGGCTGCGGGAATGCCGAAGAAATCGACCATGGCAGCCCCCTTGTTGCGGTAGCTCTGGTCGGGGGCGAACCAGACAGCTTCATTTTTTTTCAGCGCCCGAACCATGCTCCGGATGTCGTCCTTGGGGATGGGATTTCCGTGGCGGCAGAAACTCTCGAACATGATGTGCGACAGCAGCGCATTTTTCAGAGGCCGATAGACGACATTCAAAGGCACGACCGTGCCGAGTATGCGGGTGGAGATTTCAATGGTTGTGAAATGACCGCCCACCAGAATCGCGCCGCGGCCCTTGGCGAGCGCCGCTTTTAAATGGTCCAGACCCTGTATATTCGCCAGCTTGTTGAGCCGGCTATCGCTGCTCCACCACGTATCGGCGGTCTCGCATAGGGCCATGCCAAGGCTGCGGCAATGCCGGTCAAGCAGCCGTTCGCGCTCAGCTTTGGGCAGCTCGGGCAGGCAAAGGGCGATATTTCGGCGCGCTATGCGCAGATAGCTCAAGGGTAAATGCCGCAGCAGCCAGCCGATCCCATTGCCGACGTGTCTTTGCGCCGGAAAAGGCAATAACTCCACCACGCGCATGACTGCCAAGCCGGCCCACGTAATCCAGTACTTGGGCAGGAAATAGGCTAATGGCATCCGAATGGGGTCATTAAAATGGTGATTTTCGGCGCACGGCTTAAGGCGAGAGAATAGCCGCCTTGAGGGCCCGTTACCAGGATTGACGCGCCGCAACATTAAGCGCAAACCGTACGAATATTCGTGCTTTTCAGCAAATTGCTGTAAGATCCGCGCCGGTTCGTGATTTCTACTTGGTCCGTTTTTGGTCACCGCGCCGCTCCGGCGTCACCTTGGCCACAACCCACAAAGCAGGTTTCCTCGATCCAGGTGGCCGGCATTCCGCTTTAAAGTTTTGCACTCGAGGCACGCGTGACCGGCCGATAGTTTCTTTTGTAGTAGGTATTCTTCACATGACGAAAATGTATGTTGGCAATCTCCCGTTCTCAATGGACGAGTCCGCAGTGCGCGCGCTGTTCGAAAAGCATGGCGCGGTACAGTCGGTGGCGTTGATCAATGATCGCGACACCGGTCGGCCCCGCGGCTTCGGCTTCGTTGAAATGGCCAGCGCAGACGCTGCGCGCGCTATGCAGGCCTTGAATGGTCACGACGTCGACGGGCGAGCGCTGAAGGTGAATGAGGCGCAGGAGCGCACCGGCGGCGGTGGCGGTGGTGGTGGATCTCGCGGTCCGAAGCGCTGGTAACAGCTGCTTAAGATTTATGCGATAAATTGGGGCCGCAGCAATGCGGCCCTAGTTTTATACGCAAACAGGGTTTACGCCTGAGGAGGCTTTGCCTATAATCGCGCCCCTCGATGGGGCTCGAGTTGGCTGGGGCTTAAGTTTTCACTTTTGCCCAAGACCCAGGCACGCGATTTTTGGATTGGGCCCCGTCAAGGGGCTTTTTGTTGAGCGATGGAAGGGGGCCGATGGTCCCCTTTTTGTTTTTAAGTGTTGGGGCTTATAAAAATGCGTGACCCCTTGATGCGCCTACTGGAGCCGCCGATCGAGGCGCTGGGCTATGAGTTGGTCGATATTGAGTTTGCGCGGGAAGGGCGTGGCGGGGTGCTGCGGATATTCATCGATCAACCTGCGGGAGAATCAGCCGCTGCCGTCACCGTTGACGATTGCGCACGCGTAAGTCATGCCGTGAGCGAGGTGCTCGAGATCCAGGACCCGATCAAAGGGCACTACACGCTGGAGGTTTCGTCGCCGGGGTTTGATCGGATATTGCGCACGCGGGCGCACTTCGCGCGATTCTTGGGACAGCGGGTTTTTGTGGAATTGAAGCTGCCGCTCGACGGCAGGCGGCGATTCGCCGGGGCATTGAAGTCAGCTTCAAGCGACACGATTGTAGTGGAAGTCGACGGCAAGGCGCACAGCCTGCCGCTCGATCGAATTCAGAAGGCGAGATTGCGGCCGGAGTGAGCGAGGAGTCTTGAGGTTATGAACAAAGAAATACTGATGGCCGTCGACGCGGTTTCAAACGAGAAGGGCGTCGATAAGGAGATTATATTCGACGCGCTCGAAGCCGCGCTCGCGTCGGCGACTCGCAAGAAACACGGCGAAGAGTTGGACGTACGCGTCTCGATCAACCGCAAGACCGGCGGCTACGATACCTTTCGCCGCTGGAAAGTGTTCGCGGACGACTCCACCGAGCTTGAGGTTCCGGAGCGCGAATTGCGCCTCGACGATGCCCGCGATATCGACAAAGACGTCGAACCGGGCGGTTTTGTCGAAGAGCCGATGGAGTCGGTGCCTTTCGGCCGAATTCTTGCCCAGACCGCCAAGCAGGTGATCGTGCAAAAGGTGCGCGAAGCGGAGCGCGCGCAGGTGGTCGACGCCTATAAAGACCGTGCGGGAACCCTGGTCAGCGGCATCGTCAAACGCGTCGATCGCAACGGCGTCTACGTCGATCTTGGCGCCAATGCCGAAGGGTTCATTGCGCGCGAGGAGATGATTCCGCGTGAGCCGGTGCGCTCACAAGATCGCATCAAGGCTTACTTGAAAGAAGTGCGCACCGAGCCGCGCGGGCCGCAATTGTTCCTGTCGCGCACCGCGCCGGAATTCTTGATCGAATTGTTCAAGCTGGAAGTGCCCGAGGTCGGCCAGGGCTTGATCAACATTTTGGCCGCCGCCCGCGACGCCGGCGTGCGCGCCAAGATCGCCGTGCGCAGCAACGATCCGCGCGTGGATCCGGTCGGCGCCTGCGTCGGCATGCGCGGCTCGCGCGTACAGGCGGTTTCCAACGAAATTGCGGGCGAGCGGGTCGACATCATTCCGTTCGACGACAACAACGCGCAGTTCGTGATCAATGCCATGGCTCCGGCCGAGGTCACCTCGATCGTCGTCGATGAAGACTCCCATTCGATGGACATTGCCGTCTCTGAAGACAAATTGTCGCAGGCCATCGGCCGCGGCGGCCAGAATATCCGCTTGGCGAGCGAGCTGACCGGCTGGGAATTGAACGTCATGAGCGAATCGCAGGCGGAAGCCAAGAGCGAGACCGAGTCGCTGGCTCTGCGCGAGACCTTCATGAAACAGCTGGACGTCGATGCCGACGTGGCGAGCATCCTGGTGCAGGAGGGGTTTTCGACCATCGAGGAAATCGCCTATGTGCCGGCGAGCGAATTGAACGGCATCGAGGAATTCGACGAGGAAATCGTCAAGGAGCTGCGCACGCGCGCACGCGATGTGCTGCTGACTCAGGCAATCGCCAGCGAAGAATCCATGGACGGCGCCGAGCCGGGGCCGGATTTGATCGAGATTACCGGCGAGGCGCTCGGCAAGACTCTGGCGCGCAAGGGTGTGCGCACGCGCGAAGACTTGGCCGACTTGGCGGTTGATGAGCTGGTCGAGATGGGCAGCGTCGACGAAAAGAAGGCCGGCGAACTGATCATGAATGCCCGCAAGCACTGGTTCGCGGAAGAAGCTAAGGTCTAGGAGCACGTATGGCAGATGTAACTGTCGCTCAGTTCGCTGAGGTGTTGAAGGTTCCGGTGGATCGGCTGCTGCAGCAGCTCGATCAGGCAGGCATCAAGGTCGTCGGCGCCGAAGACATGATCAGTGAAGATGCGAAGCACGAGCTGCTGACGCATCTGCGTCGCAGCCACGGTCACGACGAGACTCAGGGCGATGCTGCCCCGCGCAAAATCACCCTGCGCCGCAAGTCCCAATCCGAGCTGAAGCTGGCGAGTCCCCAGGGGCGTGCCCGCACGGTCAATGTCGAGGTGCGCAGCAAGCGCACCTACGTCAAGCGCGAAGTGCTGGAGGATCAGGCGCGGCACCAACAGGAAGAAATCGACAAGCAGCGCGAAACCGAGGAGCAGGCCAAGGCCGCCCTCGAGCGTGCCGAAAAGGAGCGCCTGGAGAAGGAGCGGCTGGACCGCGAGCGCCAGGAGGAAGAGAGCCGGCGGCGCAGCGATGAAGAGAACCGCAAGCGCACCGCCGAAGAAGAGGCACGGCGCGCCGCCGAAGTTCAGGCGCGCGAGGTGGCTGAGCGGGAACGCAAGGCGGCGGCGGCGAAGCCGGGCAAGGCAGCGCGCGAGGCGGTGGACGACAAGTCGACGCGCTATGGGCGTCAGGAATTGCACATCGTCGGCGATGTCAGCTCACGGCATAAGAAGAAGAAATCGCGCGACGGCCGGCGCCGCTCGGTCGGCGAGGCGGACACCAAGCATGGCTTCGAGATGCCGACGGCGCGCGTGGTGCGCGAAGTGGCGATCGGCGAGGCGATGACGGTCGGCGAATTGGCGCAAAAAATGGCCGTCAAAGCCACCGAAGTCATCAAAGTCATGATGAACATGGGCGTGATGGCGACGATCAATCAAATGATCGAGCAGGACACCGCCGTGCTGGTGGTCGAGGAAATGGGCCACACGGCGGTGCTGCGCAAGGAAAATATCATCGAGGACGACCTGCAAGGCGAAGCGGATACGTCGCTCGAGGTATTGCCGCGGCCGCCGGTCGTGACGGTCATGGGGCATGTCGATCACGGCAAGACCTCGCTGTTGGACTACATCAGGCGCAGCAAGGTGGCGGCGGGCGAAGCTGGAGGCATTACCCAGCATATCGGCGCATACCACGTTGAAACGGCCAAGGGCATGGTGACTTTTCTCGATACACCCGGCCACGCGGCGTTCACCTCGATGCGCGCGCGCGGTGCGCAGGTGACGGATATCGTTATTCTGGTCGTGGGCGCCGATGACGGCGTCATGCCTCAGACTATCGAGGCGATACAGCATGCGCAGGCCGCGAAAGTACCCATCGTTGTTGCGCTCAACAAGATGGATAAGCCCGAGGCCGATGCGGAAAAGGTCAAGCAGGAACTCACGAAGTACGGCGTTATCCCGGAAGAGTGGGGCGGTGAGAACATTTTCGTCCCGGTATCGGCGCGCACCGGCATGGGTGTCGAGCAGCTGCTCGACAGCATTCTGCTGCAGGCCGAAGTGCTGGAGCTCAAGGCGCCGACCGCCGGACTCGCCGCCGGCTACGTGATCGAATCGAGTCTAGAGAAGGGCCGCGGCGCGGTGGCAACCGTGCTGGTGCTGCGCGGCACCTTGAAGCTGGGCGATCCGCTGCTCATCGGCCAGGAGTTCGGCCGGGTACGTGCATTGTTCGACGAGGCTGGACACCCCGTCGAGGCGGCGGGGCCGTCGATACCGGTGGTGGTCCTGGGTCTGTCGGGCGCGCCGAACGCGGGCGATGAGTTGCTGGTGGTGGAGAGCGAGCGCAAGGCGCGCGAAGTCGCCACGCATCGGCAATCTAAGTCCCGCGATGTAAAGCTGGCGCAGAAGGCGACCAACATGCAGGACGTGTTCTCGACCATGGGGGAGAGCAAAGCCGACGTGGTACAGCTGTTGGTGAAGGCCGATGTGCAGGGAAGTGCCGAGGCGCTGCGGGATTCCTTGAACGGCCTGTCGACCCCGGAGGTGGCGGTGAATATTATCGCGTCCGGCGTCGG
>DATATA010000042.1:0-21213 GCA_036263775.1 Steroidobacteraceae bacterium
CGATAACCGCCAAGACTTGACCGCTGGTCACGGTGGTGCCGTCGGTCAATTTGATTTCCTTGAGCACACCGGCAACCGGCGCAGGCACCTCGAGCACCACCTTGTCGGTTTCCAGATCGACCAGATTCTCGTCCCGCACGACGCTGTCGCCGGGTTTTTTGTGCCACGAGACGAGCGTGGCGTCAGCCACCGACTCCGGCAGCTGCGGCACCCGAACTTCAGTTGTCATTATGAGCCTGTCCTGGTTTGCGCGGCCGGGACGCGGCTGGTTTGACGGGAAGCCTCTTCCGGCGGCACGCCCTGCAGCGCCGCGGCGACCAGATTTTTCTGCTGCTGCTCGTGCAGAGCGGCGATACCCGTCGCGGGCGCCGCGGCTCCCGCCCGCCCCGCGTACAGCAGCTCGTGCTCGTCGGCGTCGAGCTTCGACTGCAGGCGATGGCGGATTTGATACCAGCTGCCTTGATTCTGCGGCTCTTCCTGGCACCAAATGATCTCGCGTGCATTGGTATATTTCCGCAAGATCGCCTCGTATTCTTCCGAGGGAAACGGGTACAGCTGCTCGATTCGCACGATCGCGACGGTTTCGGACTTCGATTCGCGCCGCGATTTGAGCAGGTCGAAATAGACCTTGCCGCTGCAGAATACGACGCGCGCGACTTCGGACGCTTTTACGTCGTCGATTTCATCGATCACCGTTTGGAACCCGTTCCCGGACAACTCTTCAAGCCGCGACACCGACAAGGGATGCCGCAGCAGGCTTTTCGGCGTCATGATGATGAGCGGCTTGCGCAAGCTGCGCAGCATCTGCCTGCGCAGCAGATGGAACATCTGCGCCGGCGTCGAAGGAACGCAGACCTGCATGTTGAACTCGGCGCACAGCTGCAGAAACCGCTCCAAGCGTGCCGAAGAATGCTCCGGACCCTGGCCTTCATAGCCGTGCGGTAGGAACAAGGTAAGCCCGGATACCCGTCCCCACTTCGCCTCTCCCGAGCTGATGAATTGGTCGATGATGACCTGAGCGCCGTTGCAGAAATCGCCAAACTGGCCTTCCCAGATGGTCAGGCAGCGCGGCTCCGTGGTGGAGAAGCCATATTCAAATCCCATGACCGCTTCTTCGGACAGAACCGAGTCGGTCACGGTGAACTTCGGCTGATTCGTGGCGAGGTGCTGCAGCGGCACGTACGCACCTCCCGTGCGCTGATCGTGCAATACCGCGTGACGATGGAAAAACGTGCCCCGGCCGCTGTCCTGCCCGGTCAGGCGGATGGGGTAGCCTTCCTGTATGAGGCTCGCGTAAGCAAGGTTCTCGGCGCAGCCCCAGTCCAAGGCGAGATCGCCATTCACCATCTTCTCGCGCGCCCGCATGATGGCGAGCACGCGGGGATGCAAGCTCCAGTCCGTGGGATAGGTGGTGATCGCCTTGCCCAATACCCGCAGCCGCGTCATGTCGACGCCGGTCTTCACCGCGTCCCAGTCTGCGCTCAAATATTCGCTCCAATCGACGGTATAGCGATTGCCGATCAAGCCCGCGGCGGCCCGCGTCTGGGCTTTGCCTTCATCCAAGCCGCTACGGTACTGCTCCATCATCGCCGCGGCATCAGCCGCGCTCAACACACCCTCCGCGGCCAGCCTATCCGCATACAGCTGTCGCACCGTCGGCTTTTTGCGGATGATCTGGTACATCAACGGCTGTGTCGCCGCGGGCTCGTCGGCCTCGTTGTGCCCGTGACGGCGATAGCAGACCAAATCGATGACCACGTCCTTGTGAAATTTCATGCGGTAATCGAGAGCGAAGCGCGTGACGAAGCACACAGCCTCGGGATCATCGGCGTTGACGTGCAGTATCGGCGCCTCGACCATTTTCGCGACGTCGGAGCAGTACAGAGTGGAGCGCGCATCGCGCGGCGCGCTGGTGGTGAAGCCGACCTGGTTGTTGATGATGACGTGAACCGTGCCGCCGGTATAAAAGCCCCGCGCCTGGGAAAGCTGCAAGGTCTCCATGATCACGCCCTGCCCGGCAAATGCCGCGTCGCCATGGATCAGCACCGGCAACACTTTGCCGCCGAGTTCGTCGCCGCGCCGCTCTTGGCGTGCGCGTGCCGACCCTTCGACGACCGGGTCCACGACTTCCAAGTGCGAGGGATTGAAGGCGAGCGCAACATGCACATTGCCCGAGCCGGTCTTCAGGTCGGCGGAAAATCCTTTGTGGTATTTGACGTCGCCCGAGCCGCGAAGTTTGCCGAGGTCATATTGGCCTTCGAATTCGCTGAACAAGTCTTTGGGGGACTTGCCCAGCAAGTTCACCAGCACGTTGAGGCGGCCCCGATGAGCCATGCCGATAATGGTCTCTTCAACGCCGCTCTTGCCGCCGTGCTGCACCAGATCATCCAGCAAAGGAATCAAGCTGTCGCCGCCCTCCAGCGAGAAACGCTTCTGACCGACGTACTTGGTGTGCAGGTAGCGCTCCAAGCCTTCCGCGGCGGTCAATTGCCAAAAGATGCTTTTCTTCTCTGCGGCGCTGAAGCGCTGCTGCATCCTGCCGACTTGGAAACTGTCTTGCAGCCAGAGGCGCTCTTCCGTGTCCGAGACGTGCGCGAATTCCGCGCCGATGGTGTCGGTGTAGATGAATTTGAGGTCGCGTAGAATATTCTTGAGCGTGGTGCGCTCGGGAATCGCGTGATTGCGGCTGCCGGTAAAGAATTCGGTGCCTAGATCCGCGTCCGATAGACCGAAATATTGCAGGTCCAGCACATAGGGTTTGGCGCGTTCCTGCAAGCCCAAGGGGTCTAGGTTGGCAATCAGATGGCCGCGATTCGCATATACCTGTATGAGGCGGGATACCGCGCCCTGTTTGGCACTCGCCCCGTCGGAGGCAGCACCGGACGGGACCGGCGCTGCAGGCGGGTGCTGGATGCGCGCCAGGAGGCGTTCACGGACGGGCCCATGCGCAGTCTCGCCGCCGCTGCCGGCCAAACCCTTGAAGTAGCTGACCCAAGCCGGATCAAGTCCGCTTGGGTCTCGCAAAAACTGTTCGTAGAGATCTTCGATGAAACCGGCGTTTCCGCCGGACAGGGCCGTGGTGGCAAATTGATCGGCAAGTGATTGGCTCATGAGCAACGCAGGTCTTAGAAAAACCTCAAATACATCAACATGATGAAGGGGGAAAATGCATTGAATTGCCGTCCTAGTTTAGCCCAAGGCGGCATAATATGGAATGTGACGTCGGTCCGGGAATTTACAAGTCCGGCAGCTCGCCTGCGCCTCGCAGCATCCAGATTTCGTAGCCGATGAGCGACGCATACACCAATAGGACGGCGTACATCACCAGCTCGACGCGAATGACGCGCATGAATCGGTAGCGGGCGAGAAACACCATCGTCACGATGCCGGCGCCGGTCATGGCCATTTTCAACGCGGCAAACAGCGCGATGCTGCGGTACACGAGCACAGCCATGATGGGATTGACCTCATCGGCCCCGTGCATCAGCAAGATGCCGGTCAAGAACGCATCGGCCGCGCTCAACAGCAAGATGCACACCGATACGGCCAACAGGTGCGCTGCATACCAATCGATCGGATGAAAGCGGGGGTCGTTGAGCCGCCGCGCCGGCCGGCGGCGGCGCGGATTGAAACTGCCGTAAAGCACCGACCACAGCGCTCGGTGCCGCCGATCGGAGCGCTGGCGGCGTTCTGAACCCCCGGGAAGTCGCATCGCCGTACCTTGTTCTTGCCGGATAACCGGGTCGTTGATTTGCCGCGAGCGGCCCGCATCCTTCATCGGCGCCACTATCCCGCCTTGCCGCCCTTAGGCCAAGCCGAATGCGTCATAATGCCTGCTCGAGAGCGACTATTTTTTATCACGCCGTCACCAGCTTCGCGACAAAATCGCCGACCGCCAGCGCCGCCAGGGTGCGTTGGTCGGAAAACATGGCTTTGACGGACTCGCTCTGCTTGGCTTGAAAATGGGCAGCCACGCTGTCCTCGAATTTTTTGACGAGCACCGGCATGCCCTCCGCGCGGCGCTTGCGATGCCCGATCGGATAGTCGACCGCGACGCGCTGGCCGGCCGAACCATCCTTGAAGAACACTTGCACGGCGTTGCCGATATAGCGCTTGTCCGCGGCATAATAGTCGCTGGTGAAAGCGGGGTTTTCCTTCACCTGCATCTTGGCGCGCAGCGCGTCGACGCGCGGGTCGCCCGCGATCCGGTCCTCGTAGTCGGACGCTTCCAGCCGCCCGAACAGCAGCGGGATGGCCACCATGTATTGAATGCAGTGATCCCGATCGGCCGGGTTTGCGAGCGGTCCGGTTTTATCGATGATGCGCACACCCGGCTCTTGAGTCTCGATCACCACGCGCTCGATCTGCTCGAGCCTGCCAGCGATTTGGGGATGCAGGGTCATCGCCGCCTCGACCGCGGTTTGCGCATGGAATTCCGCGGGGTAGGAGATTTTGAACAGAATGTTTTCCATCACGTAGCTGCCGAAGGGCTGCGGCAAGACGATCGGCCTGCCCTTGAACAAGACGTCCTGAAATCCCCAAGTTTTGGCCGACAGCGCCGAGGGATAGCCCATCTCGCCCTTGAGCGCGAACAGCGCATGGCGCACGGCGCGGCTGGTCGCATCCCCGGCCGCCCAGCTCTTGCGCGATCCGGTATTCGGAGCATGCCGATAAGTCCGGAGCGCGCCGCCGTCGATCCAGGCGTTCGACACCGCGTTGATTATTTGCTCGCGTGTGCCGCCGAGCATTGCGGTGATCACCGCCGTCGACGCAACCCGCACCAGCAGCACGTGATCCAGTCCCACTCGATTGAAGCTGTTCTCCAGCGCGAGTACGCCCTGAATTTCATGGGCCTTGATCATGGCCGTGAGAACGTCGCGCACCAGGACGCGCTTGCCGGAGCGCGATAGATAGTCCGCCACCGCGAGAATTCCACCGAGGTTATCCGATGGATGGCCCCACTCCGCCGCCAGCCACGTATCATTGAAATCCAGCCATCGAATCATGCAGCCTAGGTTGAATGCCGCGTTGATCGGATCCAGCTCATACGCCGTGCCGGGAACCCGTGCGCCCCCCCTTAAGGTGGCGCCGGGGACAATGGGTCCCAGGAGCTTGGTGCAAGCGGGATATTTCAGCGCCTGGAATCCGCAAGCCAACGTATCCATCAGACAATACGCGGCGGTTTCATAGGCCAGCGTGCCGGTAATCTCGTAGTTCAACGCGTAGTCCGCGATGCTGGTCAAAACCTGATCGGGAGCCGGCCTTTCGGCCGACTTGATATCGTGGGACATGTTCGCAGCCTGTATGAGTAGTAAACTAGGGTCGCGCCGCAAGCGGTACGAAGGTGAGGTTTTCAGGTCCGGTGTAATTGGCGCTCGGCCGGATGATTTTGCCGTCCTCGCGCTGCTCGATGACATGCGCAGCCCAGCCTGAGGTACGGCTGATGACGAACAGCGGCGTGAACATGTCGGTCGGCACCCCCATGAGGTGGTACGACACGGCGGAAAACCAATCGAGATTCGGAAACATCTTTTTGATGTCCCACATGACCGATTCGATGCGCGCTGCCACTTCGAACCCGAGCATGTCGTTCGCTTCGCGCGCCAAAACACGCGAAACCTCTTTGATAACCTGGTTGCGCGGGTCCGACACCGTGTAGACCGGGTGGCCGAATCCAATGATCACCTCTTTCTTGGCCACTCGATCGCGGATGTCCGCCTCGGCGGCATCGGCGGCCGGATAGCGAGTCTGAATCTCGAACGCCGCTTCGTTCGCTCCGCCATGCTTCGGTCCTCGCAGCGCACCGATGGCGCCGGTGATACAGGAATACATGTCCGATCCGGTGCCGGCGATCACCCTGGCCGCGAAGGTCGAGGCGTTGAATTCGTGCTCGGCGTACAGGTTCAAAGAAGTGTGCATTGCGCGCACCCAACTCGCCGAGGGCTTGCGGCCGTGGAGCAGGTGCAAGAAATGCGCGCCGATGGAGTCATCGTCGGTCTGCACCTCGATGCGTTTGCCGCTCTTCGAGAAGTGGTACCAGTAACACAGCATCGAACCCAAGCACGCCAGCAGGCGATCCGCGATGTCGCGCGCGCCCCCGCCGCCATGCCCGGCGTCCTCGGGCATGCAGCAGCCGAGGGCCGAGACGCCGGTGCGCAGCACATCCATTGGATGGCTCGCCGCCGGCAGCTGCTCGAGTACCGTGGTGACGGGCCCCGGCAAAGGCCGCAGCGCTTTCAGCTTCTTTTTGTAGGCGGCAAGCTCAGGCCTGTTCGGCAATTTTTCGTGCACCAGCAGAAAGGCAATTTCCTCGAATTCACATTGCGTGGCGATATCGAGAATGTCGTAGCCCCGATAGTGCAAGTCATTGCCCGTTCTGCCGACCGTGCACAGCGCAGTACTGCCCGCGGCGACGCCGGACAGCGCGACCGATTTCTTCGCTTTAAACGCCCCCGCAGACGGGGCCTCGGAATTGCTGCTCACTTTTCCCTTCCTTCGGCAAATAATTCGTCCAACTTGGCCTCATACGCATAGTAGTCAAGATATTTGTACAGGTCCGCACGCGTCTGCATGGTGGCGAGGACATTCTTTTGCGTGCCGTCGCGGCGGATTGCTTGATAGGTGTTGAGGGCCGCGGCATTCATGGCTCGATACGCCGAACAGCAATGCAGCACGATATCGACGCCGACCGTCGCCAGTTCGTCGCGCGTGTACAGCGGCGTTTGGCCGAATTCGGTGATGTTGGCAAGAATCGGTACTTTGACCGCGTCCTTGAAGCGCCGGTACATCCCGAGTTCGGTAATCGCTTCGGGGAATATCATGTCCGCGCCCGCCTCGACACAGGCATTGGCACGCTCCAGCGCTTTGTCGATGCCTTCGACCGCCAGGGCATCGGTGCGCGCCATGATCACGAACTGCGAATCGGTGCGCGCGTCCACCGCGGCCTTGATGCGGTCCACCATCTCTTGCCTGGAAACGATCTCCTTGCCGGGTCGGTGGCCGCAACGTTTCGACTGCACCTGATCCTCGATGTGCATTCCGCCGGCGCCGAACTTGGTGAATGACTTGACCGTGCGCGCGATATTGAATGCCCCGCCCCATCCCGTATCCGCATCCACCAACATCGGCAAGGCACAGGCATCGCTGATGCGGCGGATATCGATCAGCACGTCATCCATGGTGCTGATCCCCAAATCGGGAATACCGAGCGAATTGGCGGCAACGCCGCTGCCTGCCAGATAGATGGCCTTGAAACCGCATGCGGCGGCCATCCGCGCGGTGTACGCGTTGATGGTGCCGACCATCTGCAACGGATTTTCCGCCGCGACTGCTGCGCGCAAGCGCGCACCGGCGGACATCGGCGCGGCGCTCATACGCGCCCCGCGACGGGCAACAACGCACCGGTGACGGCGCCGGCCTGATCGGAGATCAAAAACGCGATCACCTCCGCTGCCTCGACGGGCCTCACCCAGCGCGCAAAATCCGCATCCGGCATGTCAAGGCGATTCTTCGGCGTATCGAGCGTGCTCGGCAGAATGGCATTGACCGTGACGCCGCGGCCTTTCAGTTCATCGGCCAGCGCTTCGGTCAATTGCGCCACCCCTGCCTTGGATGCGGCGTAGGGGCCCATGCCCGCCGCGGCTTCGATTGCGCCCATCGCACCGACATTGACGATGCGTCCGCTGCCGGACTCGAGCAAAAAGGGAAGCGCCGCCTGACATGAAACCACCGCAGTTCTCAAATTGAGCTTGTACATCGTGTCCCAACTTTCCAGTGTGCCCTCGCCAAGCTTCTCCCAACGGAAGCCTCCGGCGAGATTGACCAAGCCGTCCAGACGTCCGGCCTCTTTGGCGATGCGCTGCATCGCCAAACGCACGGCCGTCTCGAGCGTCAGGTCGATGCCGCCGTAATGCGCCGCGCCTGTGGGCACCGATCTTGGGACTGCCGCCGAATGCGTCAACAGCGCCAGCCTCGCGCCGTATGCGCTCAAGGTAGCCGTCACGGCAGCCCCCAAAGCGCCGTCGCTGCCGGTCACCGCCACGACCTTGCCCGATAGATTCATGACGTGATTATCCTCGATTCCCGAACACTTTAAGGCTGCAACGTGCGCCGGAATTCACCCGGCGACGCTCCGGTCCATTTCCGGAACGCGCGATGAAAAGCGCTGCGCTCGGAAAACCCCAGCTCCAGCGCGATATCCATGACGCTGCGGCTGGAATGGCTCAAGTAGCCGATGGCCAAATCCCTGCGCAACTGGTCCTTGATCGACTGGTAGGACTCGCCCTCGTCGTGCAATCGGCGGCGCATGGTCGCCGGCGTCATGCCCATATCCTCAGCCAGGCTCTCGAAAGCCGGAACCGCGCCGGGCAACGTTTGCCGCAACCGCCGCCGAACCCGGGCGCTCAAACTACTGACATTCTTGTATTTCAACAAGATGTTTTCCGGCGCCGTGCGCAGAAATTCCTTTGCGGTGCGTTCGTTTTGCACCACCGGCAGGTCAAGATAACTTGCCTCGAAGGCGAGCACGGTGTTGGGCCGGTTGAAGCGCAAATCCGTGCAATACATCAGCCGGTACTCCGCGCTGTGCGAAGGTTCGGCGTAGCTGAATTCGGTGCACAGAATGGGGATGCGCCTTCCGACCAACCAGCAAGACACGCCGTAAAGCAGCATCAGCAAAAGCTCGTGGGCGAAAACCCGGCTGTCGGCGCCGGCCGCGCGCTCGTGCAAAACGATTCGCGCCTCATGGTCCTGGCGCTCGACCGTGCCGGCAATGTCGTCCAGAATGAGCGCATAGAATCGCAGGCTGCGATCCAGCGCGTGGCCCAAGGTTTTGCAGCCCAAGATCGCGTGGCACAGCATTGCGAAGCTGCCGGTCTTCATGCGGCGCGAATCCTGGCCGAAGAATTCATCGTCGAGGGCCGCCGCAATGGCTCGCCACAGCGCGCCGTAATGTTTCGCTGAGACCCGCGCCTGCGGCACTTGCAACAGGCTCGCCGACAATCCTACCTTCGCCAGCAATTCGTCCGCGTTCAGGTCCCGGCCGCGCACGCTTTGCAGGGCCGCTGCCACGAAGCAGATGGCAATCGTTCCCGGCTCCGCGGTGCGGGCCGCGGAAGCGGCCGTGCGGCTTACGGCGCTGGCATCGGCGTTGGGATTTCGCACCGCACTAGTTTACGCGATACGCACGACTCGAGGATCACGTATCGGCTAAACTAGGACGGTCGCCTCAAGAGGCGTTTCAAGACGCAACACTCCCATGACAAGCAAACCCGCAGTGCTGGCGAATCAGGTGCCCACGGTCAAAATGCTGTTCGACGGCAAGTTTGTCGAGTCGCGAACCAGCGAATGGCAAGACGTCGTGAACCCGGCAACCCAAGAGGTGCTGGCGAGAGTTCCCTTTGCCACGGAGGCGGAGCTCGATGCCGCGGTAGCCTCGGCCAAGCAAGCCTACAAAACCTGGAGGCATACGCCGCTGGCGGCGCGCGCACGCATCATGCTGAGGCTGCAGGCGCTGGTGCGCGAACAGATGAGCCGCATCGCGCAAACCTTGAGCGCGGAGCAAGGAAAAACCCTCGCCGATGCCGAGGGCGACGTGTTCCGCGGCCTCGAAGTGGTGGAGCACGCCTGTTCGATCGGCAGCCTGCAGCTCGGCGAGTTCGCCGAAAACGTTGCCGGCGGGGTCGATACCTACACGCTGAGACAGCCCATCGGCGTCTGTGCCGGCATTTCACCGTTCAATTTCCCCGCCATGATTCCCTTATGGATGTTTCCCATGGCCATTGTGTGCGGCAACACCTTCGTGCTCAAACCTTCCGAGCAGGATCCGCTGACGCCCATGTTGCTGGCGGAGCTCGCACTGCAGGCGGGCCTGCCGCCCGGAGTGCTGAACGTCGTCCATGGCGGCAAGAGCGCGGTCGATGCGATCTGCGCCCACCCCGATATTGCCGCCGTCTCGTTCGTCGGCTCAACGGCGGTCGGCACGCACGTTTATGGTCTGGCTTCCGGCCATGGCAAGCGCGTGCAATGCATGATGGGCGCCAAGAATCACGCCGTGGTCATGCCCGATGCCAACAAAGAGCACTCCCTCAATTCGTTGATCGGCGCGACTTTCGGCGCCGCAGGCCAGCGCTGCATGGCCACGTCGGTGACGGTGCTGGTCGGCGAAGCCCAACGATGGATTCCCGATATCGTCGCCAAGGCCAAGACGCTCAAGGTGAACGCGGGTGTGGAGAAAAATGCCGACTTGGGACCGGTGGTCTCGAAGAAGGCGATGCAGCGGATTCTCGGATTGGTGGAAGACGGCATCAAGGAAGGCGCGAAGCTCGAGCTGGACGGCCGCAACATCCGAGTGACCGGTTACGAGCACGGCAATTTCATCGGTCCGACGATTTTCTCCGCCGTCACCTCCGGCATGAAAATCTATACCGCGGAAATATTCGGGCCCGTGATGGTGATCGTCGGCGTGGATAGTTTGGATGAGGCGATCCGCCTCATCAACAACAATCCCTTCGGCAACGGCACCGGAATTTTTACGCAAAGCGGCGCGGCCGCGCGCAAATTTCAGAGCGAGATCGAGGTCGGCCAGGTAGGGATCAACGTGCCGATTCCGGTGCCCGTGCCCTTTTTCAGCTTTACCGGATCGCGCGGCTCGAAGCTTGGCGATCTCGGACCCTACGGCAAGCAGGCGGTGCAGTTCTACACCCAGACCAAAACCGTGACGTCGCGCTGGTTCGATGACGGCAGCACTTCCGGCGGCGTGAACACGACCATCAGCCTCAAATGAAAGTCGGCTTCGTCGGCTTAGGGCACATGGGCGATCATCAATTTCTATAAAAACCGCTAGAGTCCGCGCGATCTATGGAAGTGCTGTGCGAATTTCGCAATCATGTCGCGATCATCACCCTGAATCGGCCCGGCGCGCTCAACGCGCTGTCGATCGGGATGATTCTCGAGTTGCGCGCGCTGCTGCAGCGCTGCGCCGCCGATCCTGACACCTATGCCGTGTTGGTCAGAGGCGCGGGCGACAAGGCATTTTGCGCCGGCGGTGATATTCGCGCCCTGTACCGTAGTTTCAAAGACTCAGGCTCCCTGCACCGCGAATTCTTCGCGGCGGAATATCCGCTCGACTACCTGCTGTATTCGTATCCCAAGCCCTACCTTGTCTTGATGGACGGGATTACGCTGGGCGGCGGAATGGGCATCGCGCAGGGCTCGCGGTTGCGCATCGTCGGCGAACGCACCCGGATGGGCATGCCGGAGGTGGGAATCGGATTCTTTCCCGATGTGGGCGGCAGTTATTTTCTATCGCGCATGCCGGGCAAGCTGGGGGTGTACTTGGCCCTGGCGGGCGTGCAGATTCGCGCTGCCGACGCGTTGTACGGCGGGCTGGCGGATGTCTACCTGCCGCCCGCCGCCATTGCCTCCTTGAGCGACGCGCTCATGGAATTACGCTGGAGCAATGACCGGTTTGCCGATGTGCGCCGCTGCCTCGACGAACGCGCGGCACCTCGAGGGATGACTGCCCCGCCGCTGGCTGCGCTGCGCGCAGGCATTGATGGACACTTCTCGCATTCCGCGGTCGGCGCCATCCTCGGCTCGCTGGAGCGTGAAACCCGGATCGAGTACGCCGATTGGGCCCATCAGACCGCCAAGCTCATGCGCAGCCGCTCGCCCACCATGTTGAGCGTCACTTTGCGCCAGCTGCAGCGCGGCGCCGCTCTAGGTCTTGCGGATTGCTTCCGCATGGAACTCGGCATGGCCGCACACAGCTTCGAGCAGGGCGACTTCCTCGAAGGGGTGCGCGCCGTGCTGATCGACAAGGACAATTCGCCGCGCTGGCGGCCGAGCCGCGTCGAAGAGGTCACGGAAGAGATGATCGAGGCCTTCTTCCGCGAGCACTGGTCACCTGCCGCGCATCCGTTGGCCGATTTGGAATCGTGCGCCGCGCCCCGCGATTAATGCTGGGCCGACCATTGCCGAAAGACCCGGTGAATGGCATCGAGACCATCGGTCAGCGCAGCCGGACCGGGCTGCAGGATGATGGGCGATTTGATTTCATGCAGTTCGCCTCTGCGCACCGCGGGTACCGCGTCCCAACCCTCGCGGGCGGCAACTTGATTCGGCCGGAAGCGTTTGCCGCACCAAGAACCCAGGATGATATCCGGGGCGCGCCGGACAACCTCCGCCGCGTCTCCCAAGATGCGGTCCTTGCCGAGGGCGCACAGTGCGCGCTCCGGAAAAACATCGTCGCCGCCGGCGACCGTGATCAGCTCGCTCACCCAGCGAATGCCGGTGATGAGCGGCTGGTCCCATTCTTCGAAATAGACCCGCGGGCGGCGCGGCAACAAGGCCGCCTGCTGCCGAACCGTCTCGACATGCGCTTCGAGTTCGCCTGCATACGCCGCGGCGCGTTCCGCAGCACCCACCAGCGCGCCCAAGCGCCGCACATAGCCGAGAATGCCGTCAACGGAACGATGATTGCTGATCCACACCTCGATGCCGTGCTTGATCAAGGCCTGCGCAATATCGGCCTGAATATCGGAAAAGCCGACGACGAAGTCAGGCTGCAACGCAAGAATGCGGTCGACCTTGGCGCTGATGAATGCCGACACCCGCGGCTTTTCGCGCCGCGCCCGCGCCGGGCGCACGGTGAAACCCGATATGCCGACGATCCTGTCCTCTAACCCAAGCGCATAGAGGACCTCAGTGGGCTCTTCGGTGAGGCAGACGATGCGCCGCGGATAACGAGCGTCCATGTTTGGAGCCTGGTTAAAGGGCACCCTCGGCGAGGGCTCCTGCCGCGCCGTGCAAGATGCCGTGCGCCAATCCGGGGGCCTGCGACAATACATAGTCGCAATAGAAGCGCGCGGTGGAAATCTTCGCCTTATGGAACTCCCCGTCGGCGGCAGGCGATCCGCCCACGGCGAGCCGCTGTTGCGCTATCAACGCCGAGCGCAGCAGCTGCCAGCCGCCGGCGACGATCCCGAGCAACTTCAACATCGGCACCGCTCCGACGGAAACCGCGCGGATATCGGCGGCGTAGGTATCGACCACATAGCCCACCGCCCGTTCCAGAGCGTCAATGGCCGCGGAAAATGCCGGCGCCAGCGCAGCCACCTGCGGGTCAGCGGCCAAGGATTTCGCCAACGCTCGCATCTCGGCGCTGACCGTTTGCGCTGCCTGGCCGCGGTCGCGCGCCAGCTTGCGGCCGATCAGGTCGTTGGCCTGAATGGCCGTGGTGCCCTCGTAGATCGGCGTAATGCGTGCATCCCGCAGAAACTGCGCAGCACCGGTCTCCTCGATGAAGCCGACGCCGCCGTGCACTTGGATACCGAGCGAGGCGATGTCGACCGCGTTCTCCGTGCACCAACCCTTCACGACCGGAATCATGAGATCGGCGAACACTTGATGCCGTTCGCGTTCTTCAGGACGAGGGTGCAGGCGCGCGGCGTCCAGCGACACGGCAACCACGGCCGCGAGCGCCCGCATGGCTTCGGTCTGTGACCTCATGAGCATCAGCATCCGGCGCACGTCCGGATGGCGCAGGATCGCCACGCGAGCGCCGCCCCGTATGCCGGCCTCGGTGCCTTGAATGCGTTCGCGCGCATAGCTCAACGCGGTTTGATAGGCGCGCTCCGACAAACCCACCCCTTCGATGCCCACCGAATAGCGCGCCGCGTTCATCATGATGAACATGTATTCCAAGCCGCGGTTTTCCTCGCCGATGAGCTCGCCGATCGCGCCGCCGTTCTGGCCGAAGGCGAGCACGCAGGTGGGACTGGCGTGGATGCCGAGCTTGTGCTCGACGGACAGGCAGTGCACGTCGTTGCGTGCTCCCAAGGATCCATCGGCATTCACCAGGTATTTTGGAACCAGAAATAAGGATGTGCCTTTGACGCCTTCCGGTGCGCCGGCCACGCGCGCCAGCACCATGTGCACGATGTTGCCGGTCAGGTCGTGCTCGCCATAGGTAATGAAAATCTTCTGGCCGGTGAGCAGATAACGGCCGTCGCCCGTGGGCACGGCACGCGTCCGCACTGCCGAAAGATCCGAGCCCGCCTGCGGCTCGGTGAGGTTCATGGTGCCGGTCCACTCGCCGCTGACCATCCTCGGCAGATACGTCTCGCGCTGGGCTTCCGTGCCGCGCAGCTCGAGCGCATCGATGGCACCGCGCGTAAGCATCGGGCACAGTGCAAAGGCCACGTTGGCGCCGTTCCACATTTCCTCGATCAGCGCAGACAGCGCTCGCGGCAGATTCTGGCCGCCGAAATCCGTGGGACAGGAAAGCGCGTTCCAGCCGTCCGCGGCGAATCGGGCGTAGGCCTGTTTCCAGCCGGCAGCGGTGAGCACGGTGCCATCCTGCCAGCGCACGCCTTCCAGATCGCCGCTGCGATTGAGCGGCGAGAGCACCGCGCCGGCGAATTTCGCGGCTTCTTCGAGCACCGCGTCCGCCACATCCGGCGTCATCTCGCCAAATCCGGGCAACTGCGTCAACAGGCTGAAGTCCACCAATTCGCGCAGCACGAATTTCATGTCGGTCAGCGGCGCCTGATATTCGTGCATGTCGAACCTACATGTTGCGGCGGTAACGGCCGCCGACGTCGTACAGAGTGTGGGTGATCTGGCCCAAGGAGCAGCCGCGCACCGCTTCCATCAACACCTCGAAGGTATTGCCGTTGTCGATCACGGTGCGCCGCAGGCGTTCGAGCAGCAACGTCGCTTGCTCGGCATGCTCGTCCTTGAATGATTTGACGCGCTTCAGCTGCGACTGCTTCTCCGCGTCGGTGGATCGGGCCAGTTCGATCTTTTCCGGCACGGTCTCGCCATGCGGATTGCGGAAGGTGTTGACGCCGATGATGGGATATGACCCGTCGTGTTTCTGGCGCTCGTAAAACAGCGACTCTTCCTGGATCTTGCCCCGCTGGTAGCCTGTTTCCATGGCGCCCAGGACGCCGCCGCGGTCTGCAATGGCATCGAACTCCTTGAGCACCGCCTCCTCGACCAGATCGGTCAATTCATCGATGATGAAGCTGCCTTGATTGGGATTTTCGTTCTTCGCCAATCCCCACTCGCGGTTGATGATGAGCTGGATTGCCATGGCGCGCCGCACGCTCTCTTCGGTGGGCGTGGTGACCGCCTCGTCATAGGCATTGGTGTGCAGGCTGTTGCAATTGTCATAGATGGCGCACAGCGCCTGCAGCGTGGTGCGTATGTCGTTGAACGACATCTCCTGCGCATGCAGCGAGCGGCCGGAGGTCTGCACGTGATACTTGAGCTTCTGGCTGCGCTCGTTCGCGCCGTACTTGTTCTTCATCGCCACCGCCCAGATGCGGCGTGCGACCCGGCCGATGACCGAGTACTCCGGATCCATGCCGTTGGAGAAGAAGAACGACAGGTTGGGCGCGAAGTCATCGATGTGCATGCCGCGCGCCAGATAGGACTCGACGTAGGTAAAGCCGTTGGCGAGCGTGAAGGCCAGCTGCGAAATGGGATTCGCGCCCGCCTCCGCGATGTGATAGCCGGAAATCGAGACCGAATAAAAATTCTGCACCTTGTGGCGCACGAAAAATTCCTGCATGTCGCCCATCATTTTGAGCGCGAACTCGGTTGAAAAAATACAGGTATTTTGGCCCTGGTCTTCCTTCAAGATGTCCGCCTGCACGGTGCCGCGCACCGTGGACAAGGTCCAGGCTCTGATCTTTTGCTGCTCGTCCGCGGTCGGTTCGCGGCCGTTTTGCTGCTGAAACTTCTCGAATTGCTGATCGATCGCAGTGTTCATGAACATGGCGAGGATCATCGGCGCCGGACCATTGATGGTCATCGAGACCGAAGTGGTCGGGGCGCAAAGGTCGAATCCCGCATACAGCGCCTGCATGTCATCGAGCGTCGCGATCGATACGCCCGAATTGCCGACTTTGCCGTAAATATCCGGCCGGGGATCCGGGTCCCACCCGTAGAGCGTCACCGAATCGAAGGCCGTCGACAGCCGGTGCGCGGGCATGCCCTCCGAAACCCGCTTGAAGCGCTGATTGGTGCGAAAGGCATCGCCTTCGCCCGCGAACATGCGCGTCGGATCCTCGCCTTCGCGCTTGAATGCGAAAACGCCGGCGGTATAGGGGAATGAGCCGGGGACGTTTTCCTTCAAGAGGAAACGCAGGGTCTCGCCTTGATCCTCAAAGCGCGGCAGCGACACTTTGCGGATCTTGCTGCCCGACAGCGACTCGTAGGTGAGTTGCGTGCGGATCTCGCGGTCGCGGATCTTCACCACGTACTCCGGCTGCGCGTACAGCTCCTGAAGTTTGGGCCATTGCTCCAGCAGCTTGGCCGAGCCCGGGTCGAGTTCGGCGCTCTTCGCGGCGACCAGTTCGTCAAATCCGGCTGTGCCCCGGCCCGATGCGGCAAATAGCGCCTTCGCGGTACCGAGCGATTGGCGTTCGCGCGCGATTCTTGCCTGACCGCCAACGAAGCGGTGAAATCCGCGCAGCGCCGCGGCAATCTCCGCCAGGTAGCGCACCCGCTCCGGGGGCACGATCGCCCGGCCGCGCGACGAAGATTTGACCTTCACCGGCGGCAGTTTGCCTTCGCCCAGTTGCAAGCCTTTCTCTTGCAGCGGCGGCACGATGGCCTGATAGAGCGCCGTGACACCGTCGTCATTGAAGCGCGAAGCCATGGTTCCGTAGACGGGCATGGATTCGGCCGGCTGGTTGAACCATTGGTGATTGCGCTGGTACTGCTTGCGCACGTCGCGCAGCGCGTCCTCGGAACCCTTGCGGTCAAACTTGTTGATGGCGACGAAGTCGGCAAAATCGAGCATGTCGATTTTCTCCAACTGCGAGGCCGCGCCGAATTCCGGCGTCATGACATAGACCGACGTGTCGACCAACGGCACGATCGCCGATTCGCCCTGCCCGATCCCCGAAGTCTCCACGACGATCAGATCGAAGCCGCTGATCTTGCAGCCGGCGAGCACCTCAGGAAGCGCGGCGGATATTTCAGTGCCCGTATCGCGCGTCGCGAGCGAGCGCATGAAGACCTGGTCGGTTTCAATCGCGTTCATGCGGATGCGATCGCCGAGCAAGGCCCCGCCCGTGCGCTTGCGCGACGGATCGATCGAAATGACGGCGACGCGCAAGCGATCTTCTTGGTCGAGGCGCAGCCGCAGGATGAGTTCATCGGTGAGCGAAGATTTACCGGCGCCGCCGGTTCCGGTGATGCCAAGCACCGGCGTCCTGATGCCGGCAGCGGCCTGCAGCAGCCCTTGGCGGACGCGCATGGGATAGGTCCGATTCTCGACTGCGGTGATGACCCGTGCCAGTTGGCGCCGGTTCCCCGTTCGCAGGGCTTCCAGCGCCTCTCCTTCCGCGGGTGCCAACGCGGACAGATCGTAGTCGCTGGTGCGCATGACATCGTCGATCATGCCCTGTAGCCCGAGCCTGGCGCCGTCCTCCGGCGAATACAGGCGGGTCACGCCGTAATCCATGAGCTCGCGAATTTCAGCCGGCACGATGACGCCGCCGCCGCCGCCGAACACCTTGATGTTTTCGCCGCCGTTCTTGCGCAGCAAATCCATCATGTACCTGAAGAACTCGACGTGGCCGCCCTGGTAAGAAGTGATCGCCACGCCCTGCACGTCTTCCTGCAAGGCGGCATTGACGATTTCCTGTACCGAACGATTGTGGCCCAGATGAATGACCTCGGCCCCCGACGCCTGCAGCACTCGGCGCATGATGTTGACGGAGGCGTCGTGTCCGTCGAACAGCGACGTCGCGGTCACGAAGCGAACCTTGTTCGCAGGCTGATAGGGCTTAAGGTTGGCGGCGATGGATACGGCGCTCATGGGATCCGCTCAGGTAGTTGGCTGGGAAGCCAGATTAACAGGCCTGGCCCACAATTTTAGAGAACCTAGGCATTGAAACAAATGCCCGAAACCGTCGCCGTCCGTGAGCGAATTTGCAACATCCGGCAGCCAGTTATCGGGTCTGCTCAAGTATCCCATTTAGGCGGGCGTTTCTCGATGAAGGCGGCCACCCCTTCCTGCGCGCCGGCATCGATCATGTTGCAGGCCATGGCCTCGCCGGCCATGGCGTAAGCCACCCCCAAGCCCGATTCCAGCTGGCGATAGAAAAGCGCTTTGCCCGCCGCGACCGCGGCCGGCGGCTTGGCGGCGATCGCTGCCGCAATGCGGGAGACCTCGTGATCGAGGGCGTCCGCCGGCACGCAGCGGTTGATGAGCCCGCGCTGCGCAGCGGCCGCGGCATCGATCATCTCGCCGGTCACCAGCATTTCGAACGCCGCCTTGCGCCCCACGTTGCGCGACAGCGCAACCGAGGGCGTTGCGCAGAATAAACCCACGTTGATGCCGGATACGGCAAAGCGCGCGTCTTCGGCGGCGACGGCTATGTCGCACATTGCCACCAATTGGCAGCCGGCGGCCGTTGCGATGCCATGCACCCGCGCGATCACCGGTTGCGGCAATGACTGGATGCGCATCATCAAGCGGCTGCAGTCCGCGAACAGCCGCCGGTAATACTCCACGCTCGGCTTCGACTTCATCTGCTTCAGGTCATGTCCGGCGCAAAAGGCCTTGCCCGCGCCGCCCAGCACCACCACGCGCGCAGCAGGGTCGGCAGCGACTTGGCCCAACGCGGCCTCAAGTGCCGCCAACATCTCCTCGGAGAGCGCGTTGTACTGCGCCGGCCGGTTCAGCGTCAGATGCGCCACGGCGCCCTTCCGCTGCAGCAGAACGAGAGGGGTAACTTTGTCCGCAACATTCGATGTACTCATCGCAGCCTCCGGCAGCGGGCAGGTGTTGGCCTATGCTCTCACCGCCGCATCCATCGAGGCAATGTTCTATGATTCGCTGTGGCGGCTGCGACGTAAGCCGCGGGGTCGGTCTGTTTAGGAGTGCTTGCATGCAATTGAAAGAAGTCAATGCCATCGTCACCGGCGGAGCCTCGGGGTTGGGTCTCGCGGTTGCCAACCGTATCGTGCACGCCGGCGGCAAGGCGGTCATCTTGGATCTGAACGCCCAGCAGGGCAACGCCGCCGCTGCGAGCTTAGGCAGCCGCGCAACATTCATTGCCACCGACGTCAGCGACGAAACCGCGGTGGACGGTGCAGTCAAGCAAGCTCATCAAGCCATGGGCAGCATCAATGCGGCGATCAATTGCGCCGGCATTGCCACTCCCGGACGTTTGGTCGGCAGGCAAGGCCCCATGGCCGGCAGCTCCTTCCGGCGGATGATCGAAATCAATTTGCTCGGTACCGTGCTGGTCGCCAAGGCCGCGGCTTCGGCGATGCAGGCCAATGCACCCAACTCGCAAGGCGAACGCGGCGTCATCGTGATGACCGCTTCGGTCGCGGCCTTCGATGGGCAGATCGGACAGATCGCCTATTCGGCGTCCAAGGGCGGCATCGTCGGCATGACGCTGCCCATGGCTCGGGAATTGGCATCGAGCGGAATTCGCGTCATGACCGTGGCGCCGGGTCTGTTTGCGACACCGATGATGAAGGGGCTGCCGCAGGAGGCCCAGGACTCCCTGGGTAAGCAGACGCCCTTTCCGCCCCGCCTCGGCGAGCCCGACGAGTTTGCCGCGCTGGTGGTGCAAATATTAGAGAACGTGATGCTGAACGGAGAAACCATCCGTCTGGACGGCGCCGTCCGCATGCAGCCCCGCTGAATGGGAGCCGATAATCGCCTGCTGTTCGGACCCCTCGCAGCCGAAATAGGCGAGATGGATTCGCCGGCCAGAATCCCGTTCGCGATCATGCTGTGCATGTCGGGCTCTGCCTGCAGCCCGTGTATGGCGTCGTGCAACGGTCCTTGTTCGCGGCGTGGTTCGGCTGGTGCGCGGGCATCGGCCTGATGTTATGGCAGCGCAGAACGGCGGCCGCAGGTATCTGACCGCGCGCCTGGCGATGGGCGCGCTGATCTTAAGCGGTTGCGTCGGCGGGCAACGCTCCGCCCCGCCCTTGATCGCCGCCGACGCGAAAGCGCAGATTCAACGATCGCTGCCTCGGTACGTGCAGGACCGATCCGGCTGGACCACCGACATCTACGCTGCATTTAGGGCACTGACGGTAACGCCCACCCGGGAAAACATTTGCGCATCGATTGCCGTGATAGAACAGGAATCGGGGTTTCGCGTGGACCCCGTTGTGCCAGGCTTGGGCGTCATTGCCAGGAAAGAAATTTATGATCGCGCATCGCGTGGGCACGTGCCGGCAATGCTCATCGACGGCGTGCTGCAGCTGAAGTCATCCAACGGGCGCACCTACGGCGATCGCATCGACGCCGCCCGAACCGAGAGAGACTTGAGCGATGCTTACGAGGACCTGATCGGGGCGGTGCCATTGGGGCGGACGCTGTTCGCGGAACGCAATCCCATTCGCACCCGCGGCCCGATGCAAGTCAATGTCGCTTTCGCGGAACAATTTTCCTCTGCCGCCACTTATCCCTACCCGGTTCAGTCGAGCATTGCGGATGAACTCTTCACCCGCCGCGGCAGCGTTTATTTCGGCATTGCACATTTGCTCGACTATCGGGCGCCGTACGACCGCTATCTCTACCGCTTCGCGGACTTCAATGCCGGACAGTATGCAAGCCGCAATGCCGCTTTTCAGAGCGCCGCCGGCATTGCCGCCGGCATCCCCCTGCTCGCCGACGGCGCACTGTTGCCGCATGACGGCGATGCAAACAATCCGGGGGCGACCGAACGGGTGCTGCGCACGCTGGCCGATGACCTCAAATTGAGCAATGGCAGCATTCACGGCGCATTGGCCGATGGGCACCGCAAGAATTTTGAATCCACGACTGTGTATCAACGGGTGTTTGCGTTGGCCGAACAGCGCGCCGGACATACGCTGCCGCGCGCGCTGGTGCCGAAGATCAAGCTGGGGGGACCGAAAATCAAGCGCAGTCTGACGACGGATTGGTACGCTCATCGCGTCGATGATCGCTTCACGCGTTGTCTGGGCAGCCGATAAGTTCAGTGCCGCGCGATGGCGCCGGGGAAATTTCCCGCCCTGCTGACCATGCCAGGCAAGTCGCGTCCCATATTCTCGGTCAACCATTCGGCCGCCTCAATCACACGATCAAGGTTGAGTCCGGTGCGATATCCCGAGCGTTCCAGCATATAAACCACATCCTCGGTGGGGACGTTGCCCGTGGCGCGGGGGGCGAAGGGGCAGCCTCCGAGACCTCCCAGCGATGCA
>DATATA010000061.1:0-13802 GCA_036263775.1 Steroidobacteraceae bacterium
GGCGAGCAGGCCGGACCTTCGAGGTCCGGCCATGCTTTTTCTCGCCGGAAACACGATATCTCAAAGGACTGTGCATGAATCTGCGTCTCAAGTTTGCGGCAGCCACGCTCGCGGCGGCTGTCATCAGCGGACAGGGGTTCGCCACCAGTCCTGCCTCCGATGCCGCGGCGCCCATGCCCACGCTGGCCCCGATGGTCAAGCGCGTGTCGCCCTCCGTGGTGAACATCGCCACCCGCGGAACCATTAAGGAGCAGCCCGGTCACAATCCGCTCTTGGATGATCCTTTTTTCCGCCGCTTCTTCGAAGCGCCGCCGGACTCCAAACCTCGCGAGCGGCAATTCCAAAGCGCAGGCTCCGGCGTCATCGTCGATGCGAAAAACGGCTACATCATCACCAATCATCATGTGGTCGAGAATGCGAGCGAAATCACCATTACCCTGCTCGACAATCGAACTTTCAGCGCCAAAGTCATCGGCAGCGACGAGGGCGCGGATGTCGCCGTTTTACAGGCCAAGCAACCGAATCTCGTGGCGATGCCTTTCGGTGATTCGGCCAAGCTGGAGGTCGGCGACTACGTGGTCGCCATCGGCAATCCCTTCGGCCTGCAGCACACGGTGACGGCAGGCATCGTCAGTGCGCTGGGGCGCAGCGGTATCAACCCGGAGGCGGGCGGCTACGAAGATTTCATTCAGACCGACGCGTCCATCAATCCGGGCAATTCCGGCGGCGCCCTCGTGAATCTGCGCGGCGAACTCGTCGGCGTCAACTCGGCCATTCTATCGCGCAGCGGCGGAAACATCGGCATCGGCTTTGCGATACCGGTCAACATGGTCCGCAGCGTCATGGACCAACTCGTCAAATACGGGCAGGTCAAACGCGGCGTCCTCGGTGTGCAGCTCTACAGCGTCACGGCGGACATCGCCAAGGAATTCGGCCTGACCGAGACCACCGGCGCCCTGGTGGCCGGCGTCGTACAAGGCTCGGCTGCCGAGCGGGCCGGCATCAAGACGGGCGATATCATCACTTCGCTGAATGGCGCCACCATGAAGAGTTCCGGCGAGCTGCGCAACGCCATCGGCATGCTGCACGTCGGCGATAAAGTCGAACTCGGCCTGCTGCGCGACGGCAAGCCGCGCAAGGTCACGGCATTGATAGCCGATCGCAGCGAAGCGGAATCGGCCGGCGCGGCCGAAATCAACCGCGGTCTCGACGGCGCCGAGTTGGCCGATGCACCCGATGGCGGCGGAGTCGTGGTGAACCGGGTACAAGAGGCCAGCGCCGCGGCTCAGGCCGGCATTCGCCCCAACGATCTCATCGTGGGAGTGGGGCGGACGCCGGTAACGAACATGAAATCGTTCCGCGAAGCCGTCAAGGGAGCGACCGTGCTGGTGCTCAAGGTCCGGCGGGGCAGCGATACGCTGCTGCTGCCGGTGCGCTAAACCCATGCGCCCCTCCTCCATAGCCGTTCTGGGCGGTACCGGGTTTTTAGGCACCCGACTGGTTGCGCGTTTGATCAAGGATGGACACCTGGTCACCGTGCTGTCGCGAGACCGGGAGCAGCACAAGCACCTCTTGGTTCTGCCGGGACTCACGCTCGAGAACTGCGATGTGTATCAGGAACCGCAGCTGAGCGAGCGCTTCCGCGGCAAGGATGTCGTGATCAATCTCATCGGCATCCTCAATGAGCGCGGGTTCGGCGGCGCGGGCTTCCGCCGCGCCCACACGGAACTCACGCAGCATGTGCTGCTGGCCGCCCGATCTGCCGGCATTGCCCGCCTGCTGCAGGTCTCGGCATTGAAGGCCGCTCCCGATGCGCCGAGTCATTACCTGCGTTCCAAAGGTGAGGCGGAAAAGCTGATCCGCGATCAAGGCGCCGTGGATTGGACTATTTTTCAACCCTCGCTGATGTTTGGTCCCGGCGATTCATTCTTGAATCGTTTTGCGGGATTGTTGGCGGCGATACCCTGGATCTTTCCCTTGGCGAGGCCCAATGCCCGGCTTCAGCCTGTGTCCGTGGACGATGTGGTGGACGCGCTGCTGCTGTGCCTACACGGGGGTGCCGGCAGCCATCAGACCTATGAGCTCGGCGGCCCGCAGGTGTACAGCTTGCGCGAAGTCGTCGCACTGGTCGCGAAATTGACGCGACGGCGCCGCTGGATCATCGGCCTACCCAGTGTGGTCGGCCGCACGCAGGCCTTCTTCATGAATTTCGTTCCGGGCCGCCCTTTTTCCGGCGATAACTATCGCACCCTCGGCGTCGACAGCGTCTGCAAAGAGGACGGCTTCTCAAAGCTGGGCATCAAGCCTAAATCCATGGCGGCATCTGCGCGCCTGTTCTTGGGCGCCCAGGAAGACAATGCTCGCCTGAGTCAAAATCGCGCCGCGGCCGGGCGCGCCCGATCGGCGCCCTAGCGAACCTCAGGGCGGAGTTGGAACTTGCGGGTGTGCGTCCGAGTCCGGCCCCGCCGCTGCGTGCGCCGCGTGCACGGCATCGGCCGATGGCAGATAAAACTTTGCTATGGCCAGCGCCAGGAAATACGGTTCCGGATCGTCCCGGTTGGTGAGCACCACCACGGTGAAGCGCTGCGTCGGAAAGCGCACGATGACATTGCGAAACCCCATGGTTTCGCCCGAATGCCACAGCGATTCTCCTGTGATGCGCCAACCGAAACCATATTGCACATTGGGATCATCCGTCTTGGTGGCCGGCGAAAAGGCTGACCGCAGCGATTCGGCGCGCAGCAGCCGGTCGTCATAGAGCGCCGCATCCCATTTGGCCAAGTCATCGATCGAGGAATAGACGCCGCCGTCGCCCAAGACCGCGCTGGTTTGACTCTGATCGGTGCGTTTCCAGGCATTGCCCTCGAAGCTGTAGCCGAAGGCGCGGTTCGCAACGCTCGAGATGCCGTTCTCGAAGGCGACCGTATCCTGCATGTGCAGGGTGCGAAAAATCCGCTCGCGCAGAAAGGCTGCGAAACCGCTGCCCGATGCGCGTCCGACGATCAACGCCAGCAACGCGTAGCCGCCGTTGCTGTAGCGATATTGTGTTCCGGGCGCAAAATAAGTGCGATTTTCCGATTGCAGCAGATGCAGCACATCCGCATCGTGCAATTGCGCGGTGGTTCCTTGGGGGATCACGTCCTCGTAGTCGATCAGGCCCGAGGTGTGCGTGAGCAAATGACGAATCCTGATGGCATTGGCCGCGGCAGGCAACGATGGCAGCCATTTGCGCACCGGGTCATCAAGGTTCAAGCGGCCCTGTTCCACCAGCAATAGAATCGCTGCGGCCGTGAATTGCTTGGTCATCGAGGCTAAGCGGTAATTGGTCGCGGGCGAAGCGGCTACCCGGGCCTCGAGATCCGCCAGCCCGTAGGCGCGGCGGAATATCGGCACTCCCTCGCGCAGCACGAGCACACTCGCGCCGGGCACCGCCCCTTGGTAGGGGCGCATCAATGCGTCGATTTGCGCTGCGTGATCGTGCGCGGACTGGACGCATCCCGCGCAGGTCAGGATCACCGCCCCCAAGAAAACGCTGGCCGCCGGGGCGCTCAAGCATCTCGCCCGGGGGGTCCCGGAAATGCGCCCGCGGCCGCGAAAATCCATTCGCGAAACTGCGCGACTTTGGGCAGCGCGAGAAAACTCTTTGGGCAGACGAAGTAGTACGCCGAGGCATAAGGCAGCACGCCCTTGCCGGCGAGCTTGAGGGTGCCTTTCTGCAGTGAACGCGTCACCAGGGTCCAGCGTCCGAGCGCATATCCGAGCCCCTCCTCTGCCGCCGCCAGGAGGCCCGCGGAGTCCTCGATGCTCGGTGCTCTGGAGTGCCATGCCGCCTCCTCGGACGCCTGCGCCCAGACCCGCCACGGCTCATCGCCGCTCTCCAGCAGCGGGATTTTGCTCAAGCTCGTGCCGCGCTCGATCATGCCGTGCTGTTTGATGAGATCGGGACTCGCAACCGGTACCAGCCAGTCGCCGAGCAGCTTCTCGCTGTGCATGTTGGGATAGTTGCCGCGGCCGAAACGAATCGCAAGGTGATTCGCGGTACGCGCAAAGTCGACCAGCTCGCGCGAGGTGTGAAAACGCAATTCGATATCGGGGTACTTGCGCCGAAACGAACGGATGCGCGGCAGCAGCCAGATTTGCAGGAACGAGGACAGCAGACTGATTTGCAGCGGTCCGGCGCGGCGGTGATGCTTCATTTCCTGCAGCGCCGACTCGAGCTTCTCCAGACCCTCCCTTACCGCCGGCAGCAGTTCCAGTCCCTCGTCGGTGATTTCGACGCGACGTCCGCTGCGCCGAAACAGAGGAACCTGAATATAGGATTCCAGCGTCTTGATCTGCTGACTGACGGCGGCGGGCGTCACATTCAGCGCCTCGGCCGCCTCGGAAAAACTCAGGTGCGCGGCGACCGCCTCGAATACCCGCAAAGAGCCCAAAGGCAATCGGTCGTACGCGGATGGCACCTTAAGTTTTCCTTAACAATTGATCAGGGATTGAATTTGTTCGAAATCGGCGCGAGGTACAACCTATGCGCCGTGGCATCAACAATCAACGGAGCGCATATCATGAACGATCTATTTTTTGTGGCAAGACTGGCGCAGGGGATTCTCGCGGTGACCATTGTGTCCGCCATCGCGCTGGCGGTTCAATTTTCGCTGGTAGCGGTTTAACGGCCTTCCGATGTTCCGCACACCAGGGAGTCTCGCCGGGCTTGGCCGAGTTTCGCCAGAACGCGAACGCGGCGGTAGAAGGCAGGCAGGTTTCCGCCTACTGCCTTCAGCTCCCGCTCAAAGCCCGGTACGCAGTCGAAGTAGGTTGCTATCGACGCCAGGTGAGCGTTGTTGATGTCCTCGCGAAACCAGGCGTCGAACGGCGCATGACCGCCCCATTGCGCGCGCAGCGTCACATAGGATTCGCGCAAGGCTTCGAAAGCCTCGCGTTTGCGCTCGCGCATCAGCGGCGGCGGCAGGCCGGCCGCATACAATTCGCGCAATTGAGAGCGGGCGGCAGTCATCAAGGCGATCACCTCGAGGTAGCGCTCGTGCTGCAGCAGGTGATCACTTAAATCCTTTTCGCGGGACTGCTGCTTGAGCCAGCGACGCACCCCCTCCTCCTCCACCGTGGTCGCGAGCGCCTCGTTGAACGACGCGTCATTGCGCACATACAGCAACTGGTGGGTCAGCTCGTGGAAAATAATCGATGCCAGCTCAACATCGTTCCAACCGACCATGGTGCTCAAGATCGGATCGTCGAAATGCCCGAGCGTGGAATAAGCCGCGACGCCGCCGACCACGACGTCGAACCCTCGCGCATGCAGGCCCGCCGCGAATCTGCGCGCCCTGGCCTCGACGAAATAGCCACGGTAGCCGACGCATCCGACGATGGGAAAACACCATTTTTTCGGCTCGACCGAAAATTCCGGCGCGGCGACGACGTTCCAGACCACGTAGGGCCGGCCGATGTCCGCATATTTTCGATAGCTGCCGTTGTCCGGCAGCCCGAGTTCGGCGCTCGCGAAATCGCGGATTGCCGTGACCGCTTGGAGCTGCGCGCGCAGCTTTGACGGCGTCGAGGGTGCATCGATGACGCGGCCGATGGATTCCCGCTCGGACATCAGCGTAAGCTGGCCTTCGGCGCTTTGCAGGAGGTAGCAACCACCGCTTACGGAAGCAATCAGCGCAATCGCCGCCGCCGCGCGGATTGTGACGGCGATGCTGTTAATATTCACGCATGCAAGTGTATCTGGTTGGCGGCGCCGTTCGAGACGCTCTGCTGGGCCTGCCCGTCAAGGAACGCGACTGGGTCGTGGTGGGCGGCACGCGGGACGAGCTGCTGCGCTTGAAGTATCGCGAAGTGGGGCGCGAGTTCCCCGTGTTCCTGCATCCCGGATCGCACGAGGAATATGCGCTGGCGCGCCGTGAGCGCAAAACCTCGCCGGGCTATCGCGGCTTTGCGGTCGAATTCGGGCCCGAGGTCACCCTGCAAGAGGATCTCGCCCGCCGCGACTTGACCATCAATGCCATTGCACAGACCGGCGATGAATCGTTCATCGACCCGCACGGCGGCCGCCGCGACCTGGAAGCGCGTGTGCTGCGGCACGTTTCCCCCGCGTTCGTTGAGGATCCGGTGCGCATATTGCGGCTCGCGCGCTTCGCAGCCCGCTTTGCCCCGCTCGGGTTCAAGGTTGCAACGGAAACGATGGCGTTGATGCGCACCATGGTCGAACGCGGGGAAGCGGATGCGTTGGTGGCCGAACGGGTGTGGCAGGAAACCGAAAAGGCGTTGCGCGAGTCCGGCGCCAGCGTGTTCTTTCAAGTGTTGCGGGACTGCGGCGCGTTGAAAGTCGTGTATCCGGAGATCAACGCCCTGTTCGGGGTTCCGCAACCTGAAAAGTGGCACCCGGAAATCGATACGGGGGTGCACACCCTGATGGTGCTCGACCAGGCGGTGCGCCTGAGCGCGGACGTGAAAGTGCGCTTTGCGGCGTTGGTTCACGATCTCGGCAAGGCGACGACGCCGCATCGGGAATGGCCGGGCCACAAGGGCCATGAAGAGCGCAGCGTGACGCTCATCGAAGCGCTGTGCGATCGGTTGAAGCTGCCGAGCGAATACCGCGAGCTTGCCATCATCGTGGCGCGCTATCACGGCAATGTGCATCGAGCTTTCGAGCTGCGGCCCGGCACTATTCTAGGGATACTGGAAAAGACCGATGCGTTTCGCCGTCCGGAGCGGTTCGGCCAAGCACTTTTGGCGTGCGAGGCGGACTCGCGCGGCCGTCTAGGCTTGGAAGAGGATCCTTATCCGCAGCGCCCATACTTGCAGGCGGCGCGCGATGCGGCCGCGACGGTGAAACCGACGCCGGAGGACATGGCGGATCAGGTCGGTCCCTTGATCGCCGAGCGCGTGCACCAGCGGCGGCTGCGGAGCATTGAAGAGGTCGTATCGCGGTCTCACCCCCCGGCACCCTAGGAATGCTTGATTCTTGGATTTTATTGGCTGCGCCGCCGCTCCTCAGGCCCGCGCCTCCAGCCAGGTGAGAATATTGGTTACGCTGTCGCGGTAGAAGCGCTCATACAATCCGCGCGACACATAGCCGATGTGCGGCGTTGCAAGCAAATTGGGGATCTTCCGGTACGGGTGATTTGCCGGCAGCGGTTCCACGTCGTAGACGTCGATGGCCGCGCCGGCGATTTGACCGGCATGCAACGCGGCGACTAGCGCCGCCTCCACCACGATCGGCCCGCGGGAAGTATTGATCAAACGTGCGGTCGGCTTCATCAACGACAATTCGGCGGCGCCGATCAGTCCGCGCGAACGCTCGCTCAACACCAGGTGGATCGATACGACATCCGAGCGGCGCAGCAATTCTTGCTTCGACACGAGCGCGGCGCCGGCGGCGGCCGCCTTCTCCGCGGTGAGATTTTGGCTCCATGCAATGATCTTCATGCCGAACGCCAGTCCGATGCCGGCCACTTTCGAACCTAAATTCCCGAGGCCGATGATGCCGAGCGTTTTGCCCGACAGGTCATCGCCGATGGAGTGCTGCCATCCACCGCCGCGGACCGCGCCGGCTTCCGCAACGAGGTGACGCATGCTGCCCAAGATCAAGCCCCAAGTCAGTTCAACCGTCGGGCTGCCGAAATATCCGGTGTGGACCACTTTGACGCCGCGTGCAGCGGCAGCCTCAAGATCGATGGAAGCGTTGCGCGGGCCGGTCGAAGCGATGAGCTTGAGGTTCGGCAATTGTTCGATGCGCTCGCGCCGCAGCGGCGTGCGCTCGCGCATCACGCATACGACGTCGTAGGGCAGCAATCGCCTGACCACGTCGACGGTGTCGGCGAGGTGGTCGCTGAACACATCGACCTGCGCGCGCTTGGCGACTTCGGACCAGTCGGCCAGCTCGAGCGCCGCCGCTTGATAATCGTCCAACACCGCTATTTTTACCTGCATCTGCTCGCCTACAGCGTATGCCGCAAGTCCTGGAGCTTAAATCCGGAGAGCGGAATATCCATGGCCTTTACACAGGCCATCACCTTGAAACGCTCGCCCATTTCTCCGGGCAGCAACAACTGCCGCGCCTCATGGCTAAGCCGCGCAAATAAATTCTCATCGCCCTTTGCAGCCAGGTGCATTTCCCGGTCAACCCCCAGACCTGCCAGGAAATGTGCCTGCGTCGTAAAGGCCGTTACGGAAAGACCGGCATCCTGGCTCGCTTCCGCCACCCGCGTGAAGTCCACCCAAGCTGAGATGTCTTGCAGCCCAATATGCGCGAAAGGATCGCTGCTCATCCGATGGCGGTAATGACACACCAGCGTGCCGTCGCGGCGTTCCGGCAAATAATATTGCGCGCGCGGCAGGCCGTAGTCGGACCACAAGACCGCGCCCCGGGCCAGGGGCTGCGTGACGTTCTGGATCCAGGCCCCCATGCGCGGGCAATATTCGGACATGTATCCATCGTCCCAGCGGTCGCTGCGGGCCGATAGTTCTTGGACTATCCGCGTCATCGCCGGTTCCGCGCGGCGTGCTGCCCAAGTAAATTGGCCGTCTTTGATTGCGACGCCCATTTCGTCAAGGGCATGTTCACGCCAACAAAAACGCGCCACCGGCAGTGCATCCAGCACTTCGTTCGCCAGGATGACGCCCTCGAAGGACTCCTCGGGCGGCCCGTCCAGCCAATGCACGCGCCCAAGCAAGTGCGGCAGCCGCTGTTCGAGATAGGCGCGCTGGCGCTCGCGCAAGTCGGCGCTGATTTCCAGTATCGAGTAGCGCTCGGGCAATCGACCATCGATCTCGAGGCGCGCCAGAATGTCTGCCGCCAAGCGGCCGCTGCCCGCGCCGATTTCCATCACGCGTCCGGCTCGCAGAGCGCTCAAGATCTCGGCGCACTGCACCGCTACACAGGCGCCGAACAAATGCGAGACTTCGGGCGCCGTCGTAAAATCGCCGTCGGCGCCCAATTTCTGCGCGCCGCCGCTGTAGTACCCCAAGCCCGGTGCATACAACGCCAAATCCATGAATCGCTCGAACGGGAGCCATCCGCCCGCCGCGATGATTTCGCTCGTCAAATGCGCATGCGCAAGCGCGCTATACCGAGCCGCAGCCTCATCCATCGTCATTTCGCGCCGCTCGAGATCTTGCGGTATCGTTGCGGCGCATGGTCGTCATGAATGACAATTTCGCGCTGCGAGATCAAACGGTAATGATCACGGGCGGTGCTCGCCGGGTGGGCGCCGAGGTCGCGCGCGCGCTGCACGCGGCGGGCGCCAACGTGATGATCCACTACCGCACATCGGCTGCGGCTGCCATCGGCCTGGCGGACGAATTCAACCGCGCACGCGCGCATTCCGCGGCGATCTTCGCCGCACACCTTTTGAATGCCGATGCGCCGGATAAATTGATCGCGGCCACCCTGATCGAATTCGGCCGCCTGGATATCTTGATCAACAACGCCTCGAGCTTCTACCCGACCCCTGTCGGGGAGATCACGGCGCCGCAATGGGATGACCTGATCGGCAGCAACTTGAAAGCCCCGCTGTTCCTGTCGCAGGCGGCGGCTCCCAGCTTGCGGGCGCAGCGCGGCCTCATCATCAATATGGTCGATATTCACGCGTTGCGGCCGTTGAGGGCTCATACGGTCTACAGCGTGGCGAAAGCCGGACTTGCCATGCTGACTCGCTCGCTGGCGCGTGAACTGGGGCCTGAGATTCGCGTCAACGGCATCGCACCGGGTCCGGTGCTGTGGCCGGAAGGCGATATAAACCCTGCGCTGAAGGCGGAAATCATCGATAAGACCGCCCTGAAGCGCCATGGTACGCCGCAGGATATTGCGCGCACCGCACTGTTCCTGGCCAAGGATGCGCCATACATGACCGGCCAAATCATCGCGGTGGACGGCGGCCGCAGCATCTAGTGCCTCATCAGCCAGGCAGCGGCGCAACGTCGCGCCAGGTGCGTAGGTCGGCGACGCCCCGCTCCAGCATCACGCCGACATCGCGCGAGCTGCGAATGGCGCCCGGCTTGCTCAAGGAAATGCGCACCCACGCCACGGCAAATTCCTCGAGGATCAGCATCGCGACATGCTCTGCGAGGCTTTCCACCAGATGAAAGCTGGATTCCTCGACAAAGGCGAGCACGCGCTTCGCGACCCCCTTGTAGTTCAAGGTGTCGTCGATCGAGTCGGTGAGCGCGGCCTTGCGGATATCGGCGCTGAACTCGATGTCGAGGATCACCGTCTGTTTGACCTGTCTCTCCCAATCGAAGATGCCGACGATGGTCTCGGTCTGCAGCGCGTGAATGAATATTTTGTCCATGAAAAAGCCTAAGTTCCTATGCTGCCCAGTTCCCAATTCGCCTGCGCGCCCATGCCGATTCCGCTGCGCATGCCCGCCGCCAGCCGCAAGCATCCGGCGAGCGCAATCATCGCGCCGTTGTCGGTACAGAATTCGGTGCGCGGGAAATACAGCCGCGCATTCAATTCCCGCACCACTGACTTGAGGCGCTCGCGCAAACGGCGATTCGCTCCCACGCCGCCGGCAATCACCAAGCGCTGATGGCCGGTTTGCTTGAGCGCACGCCGGCACTTTTCAGCGAGGGTCTCGACCACCGCATCCTCGAAGGCACGCGCGATGTCGGCGCGAGCAGGCCCCGCCAGATCGCGGCCGCGCAAGGCTACTAGGGCGGCCGTTTTCAGGCCACTGAAACTAAAATTGAGGCCCGGCCTGTCAAGCATGGGCCGCGGAAATGCGAATTCGCCGCTGCGTCCGCTTTCCGCGAGCGAGGCCAGGGCGGCGCCTCCCGGATACGGAAGCCCGAGCAGCTTGGCGGTCTTGTCGAAGGCCTCCCCCGCCGCATCGTCCACGGTTTCGCCCAAAATCCGGTACGTACCCAGGGCGGCGACATCGACGAGCTGCGTATGGCCGCCGGAGACCAGCAGCGCTAGAAATGGGAAAGCGGGCGGCTCGGGCTCCAACAGGGGCGCCAACAGATGCCCCTCTAAGTGATGGATGCCCAGCGCGGGCTTGCCCCAAGCCCGACCCAGCGCCGTGGCGAAACCCTCTCCTACAAGCAATGCCCCGATTAGGCCGGGACCTGCCGTGTAGGCGACCCCGTCGATCGTGTCCTGCCTTGAGCCGGCCCCGCTCAACGCCTCCTTGACCAACGGCAGCAGACGCCGGACATGGTCCCGGGAGGCCAATTCCGGCACCACACCGCCATAGGCCTGGTGCATGGCCACCTGGCTGTGCAGGCAATGCGACAGAAGCCCGGCCGCATCGTCGTAGACCGCGACCGCGGTCTCGTCGCAGGAACTCTCGATGCCTAAAACACGCATATTTTTGCCTTTTACGGGGACGCACCTTAGAATGCGCCCCCTGCCGCGATTCCAGGCGGCCGTGCCACCAATTGAGGTTTGAATGCCCAGCGTTCGCGTTCGTGAGAATGAATATTTTGACGCCGCCCTGCGTCGCTTCAAGCGTGCCTGTGAAAAGGCGGGCGTCCTCACCGAGCTGCGGCGCCGTGAATTCTACGAGAAGCCGACCCAAGAGCGTAAGCGAAAAAAGGCCGCCGCGGTGAAACGTCACCTGAAGCGCTTGTCGCGCGAGAACATGCGCGGCACCGGGCAGCAGCCGGCCAGTCCGCCGGCCGCCGCGCCGTCACGCCCGTCCTATTAAAGGCATCGGTCTAACGGCTTGAGCACCCTCAAAGAGCGAATTACCGAGGATATGAAGGCGGCGATGCGCTCCGGCGAAAAGGAGCGGCTCGGCATCATCCGCATGGTCACCGCTGCCATCAAGCAGCGTGAAGTCGACGAGCGGATCGCCTTGGACGACTCGCAGGTGCTCTCCGTGCTCGAAAAGATGATCAAGCAGCGCAAGGAATCCGTGGAGCAGTTCAAGGCCGGGAACCGCCAGGATTTGGCGGATAAGGAATCCGCGGAAATTACCTTGCTGCAAAGCTACATGCCCAGCCCGTTGAGCGGCGCCGAATTGGATGCGCTGATCAATGAAGCCGTTGCGGCCACGGGGGCCTCGAGCATCAAGGACATGGGCAAGGTCATGGGGCTCATCAAGGCCAAGGCCCAAGGCCGCGCCGACATGGGCGCCGTCGGCGCGAAAATCAAAGCCAAACTGGGCGGTTAACTTAAAGGGCGGTCCATGACCGGCCGAATTCCAGATTCGTTTCTCGACGAACTCGTCTCGCGTTCGGACATCGTGGATGTCATCAGCGCGCGTGTGCCCTTGAAGAAAGCCGGCCGCGAATACAAGGCCTGCTGTCCGTTTCACAACGAGAAATCGCCGTCTTTTTCGGTCAGCGCCGAGAAACAGTTTTATCACTGCTTCGGCTGCGGCGCGCACGGCACGGTCATCGGCTTTCTGATGCAGTACGAGAAGATGGAATTTCTCGATGCGGTGGCGGACCTGGCGCAGCGCGCCGGCCTTGACCTGCCGCGCGAGGCGCAGGCCGCGCGCGATCCCGGCAGCGCCGACCTGCACGAATTGATGCTGCGCGCCGCGCGGTTTTTCGAACAGAACCTGGCCGACAACGCGCGCGCGCAAACCTACGTCGAGCGGCGCGGCATCGATGCCAAGACCTGCGCCAAATTTAGCCTGGGCTACGCGCCCGACGCCTGGGAGGCGCTGCTGAAGCGCTTTGGAACCGAAGAAGAAGAGCGGCGCCGGCTGCTGCAAGTCGGCCTCGTTCTGGAGCGCAGCGGCGAGAAAAGCAGCGGCTATTACGACCGCTTCCGCGACCGGCTCATGTTCCCGATCCGCGATTCGCGCGGCCGCATCATCGCCTTCGGCGGCCGCGTCATCGACCAGGGCGAGCCCAAGTACATGAACTCGCCCGAGACGCCCCTATTTCACAAGGGCCGGGAGCTATACGGATTGTACGAGGCGCGGCAGGCGCGCGCCGATTTCAAACGGTTGGTTGTAGTCGAGGGCTACATGGATGTGGTTCGCCTGCACCAGGCCGGGATCACTTACGCCGTCGCGACCTTGGGAACGGCAACCACACAGGAACACCTCAACAAGATTTTCCGCTTGACCCACGAGGTCGTATTCTGCTTCGACGGCGATCGCGCGGGACGCCAAGCCGCCTGGCGGGCGCTGGAAAATGCATTGCCGCTGGCTCGGGACGGCCGCGAGCTCAAGTTCATGTTTCTGCCCGACGGCCACGACCCGGACACCCTGGTTGCCGCCGAGGGCCCACAAGCCTTCGAGACGCGCATGAAGCAGGCGCTGCCGCTGTCCGAATACCTGCTGCAGCAATTGGTCGCAGAAGTGGACTTAGGGTCCATAGACGGACGCGCAAAGTTAAAAGCCCTGGCCGGCCCGCTGTTTTCACGCATGCCGGAGGGCATTTACCGGGAAATGCTCGCTGACCGGCTCGCCTCCCAGGTCGGTGTGCCGGCCAACAAGCTCAAGGAATTCTTCTCAGGGAGCGAGCCGAAGCGCGCTGCAAGTCCTTCGGAACTACAGGTTCGGCAGCGCGGTCGAATCAGTGCCGGGCGCGGCAATCTGCTGACTCAGGCCATTACGCTGGTGCTGCACCATCCGGCGGCTGCCGGTGCCATCGAGCAGCCCGACCTGCTGGGCAGCGTCGACAAACCCGGGGTTTCAGTGCTCAAAGAGCTCCTGGAGCAGGCTGCGACGGCCTCATCGCCGAGCGCGGGGATGCTCCTGGAACGCTGGCGCGATCGTCCCGAGCACGAGCGATTGACGGAACTTGCCATGCAAGACCCCCTGGTCGCGGATTCCGCCGCGGCGGCTAAGGAATTGAGGATGGCGGTCGAAAAACTGCTTCAG
>DATATA010000071.1:0-14843 GCA_036263775.1 Steroidobacteraceae bacterium
AATAATTGCCGATAGCTTCGAGAGAGTAGAAAAATCCCACGGCTCGACCGATAGCGGTCGGGCCGTGGTCTTCGAACGGAATTCGAAACGAAAGAGGTATTGCGTTAAGTAAAGGTGAAACCATGGCTAGTGACGGACAGCCGGTAAAGATACCGGCAGTGAGCCTCGTGCACGGAAGTCAGGCGCCTACAGTTGCTGTTCAACGCAGCGGCAATGTTTTGCCGCCGAGCGGCCGCCCCGCGGCGCCGCCGGCCAAGCCGCACCTGCAGGCGCAGGTTCAGCTGCTCAATAAATACTTGAACGATTCGGGCAAACCCTTTCAGTTCAGGATAGATCCCACGTCCGGCGGCAAGACGATCCAGCAGGTCAATCCCGCGAATGGCGCGGTTATCGCCGAACTTCCGGCCAGCGAATTTGCCGCCCTGGCTCGCAGCTTGGGGGTTTCAGGCGTCATTCTCGACAGCCACGCCTGACAGCGCCGCGTTGGGTCTCTCTTGGTACGCCGCTTGCTTAAGTTCCGGCGATTACAGCCGATAATTCAAGCAAGACAACGCGCGGGCCAATCCTATGAGTTCAGTCCTATCTCCTTCCAGCGGCGGCAGCATCACCTCGACGGGCATCGGATCGGGTTTGAACATCGGTGCCATCGTTTCCTCGTTGACGACGGCGTTTGGCGCCGCCCAAACCACGCAACTGACGAACGCACAAACCTCGCTTGACTCCCAGGTCTCGGCGTACGGAACCTTCACCGCGGCGCTCGACACGCTCAAGCTGGCGTTGCCCGCTCTCGAGGATCCCAGCCAGCTGGCGGCATTTGCGGCCACCGTTGCCGACAAGAACATTGCCTCTGCGACGACGGGCTCCAGCGCCGTCGCCGGCTCCTACTCCTTGCTCGTGAACAATCTGGCCACGGCGGCGGTCGCAACGTCGGCGCCGTTGCCGAGTACCGGCGCGGTGGGCACCGGCACCCTGACGATCGCGGTGGGCGGCGTCTCCGCCGACATCAACATCGATACGACCAACAACACGCTCGCGGGCATTGCCGCCGCCATCAATTCGGCGCCGAACAACCCGGGCGTCAGTGCCAGCGTGATCACGACCACCGACGGTGCGCGCCTGGTGCTGACCGGCACGCGCACCGGCCTTGCCAACCAGATCACCGTCACGCCTTCGGGAGGCGACGGCGGCCTCGCTGCGTTGGCGCTCACCACGGTGCCCGCGCAAGATGCGAGTTTCTCGATCAATGGCTTCCCCGCCACCAGCGGCAGCAATGTGGTGAGCGGTGCCATTACCGGCGTGACCATCAACTTGTTGGGCGCGTCCGCCCCGCTAACGCCGACCACATTGACCATCAGTCCTGATACCACGTCGGCGCAAGCGTCGATCGGCAAATTCGTCACCGCGGTGAACGGCGTGCTGAGCAGCATCCAGAGCCTAACCGGCTACGATCCGTCGACCCAGACGGCCGGGCCGCTGAACGGCAATGCAACGCTGGAAGCCTTTCAAAATCAGCTGCAAAGCATCCTTGGCCAGGTGGTTAACGGCACGGGCGGCGTAAAATCATTGACGGATATCGGCATCAACGCGGGGACCGACGGTACCTACGCCACCGACGACACCAAGCTGGGCAACGCCTTGAGTGCGAGCCTGGCGTCGATCGGCAAGCTGCTCGGCGGCACGAACGGCATTGCAACCAAGCTCGACAATCTCATCGATGGGTACACCAAGCCCGGCGGATTGCTCGATACCATCAACAAAGGGCTGCAGACCAGCCTGAGCAATGTGGCCGACCAACAGGATGCGCTCACGGCTCAATTGGCAGCCTACTCGGCGAGGCTCACCGCCGAATACAATGCAATGGACACGGCGGTCGCGAAGCTGAAGCAAACCCAGACTTTTCTCAATGCCGAGTTCAATCCGTCGGCCAACGCGGCTTCGGGCACTTCGCAGGCCAACACCAGCCTGGGTAGCGGTACCCTCGGCGTCGGCAGTTAGCCATGTACGCGCAAAGAGGCGCGGCGCAATACCGCTCGGTCCGCAATCACGGTTTGGTGGCGGATGCCAGCCCCGCGAGGCTGGTGCAAATCATGTTCGAACAGATTCTGGCGCAGCTCGCGACGGCGCAAGGTTGCATGGGCCGAATCGAGAACAATCTGCCTCTGAATGACGTGGTTGCGAAGGGCAAGGCTTTGGGCAAGGCGATTCGCCTGATCGATCAGCTGAACGGCACTTTGGACATGGAACGGGGGCAGAAGATCGCGGAGAATCTGCGCGCCTTGTATGTATACATGCTGGCGCGATTGACGCTGGCCAACGTCAGCAACGATGCGAAGATCGTTTCGGAAGTGATGTCGCTGGTGCAGAAGATCAAAACCGGCTGGGACCAGATCGTCGAGCCTCGATGAGCCGCGGCACCTTAAGCCCGGGCTTGGCGCGCGCCTTGGCGCTTTCCCAGGAAATGCTGAGCGCCGCTGAAAGCGGCAACCTCCAATCCCTGGAGTCCCTCGACCTCGAACGAATGGAACTGCTAAAGTCCTTTCGCAACGCCAAGCAGCACGTGGCTGCGGCTGATCGAGCGGTAATCCGAGAAATCGCACAATTGAATGACCGGACGATAGGATTGCTGGAGCATCAGCGGCGCAGCAAGGGCCGGGATCTGGATATGGCTGCGGTAGGCCGCAAGGCAGTTGCCGCGTATGCCGGTAACCGGCCGCAGCGCTAAAGAATTTCCAAGAAGGCTTGAGGGAGCCATGCCTGAATCATTTCTGGGCGATGGTCTGATATTCGAGGAATCGCTGCCGGTGACCTGGGCGCCGGGTGCGCTCGCCGACGGGGTGCAACTCGCGCGGCTCAATGCCGACAACCACCAGCTTCTGGGTGCCGAGTCTTCCTTGGACGAGGTGCGGATACACGAGGCGCTCAAGGACGAATCGCCGGCATTGCTGCATGAGCTGCAGCGCCTCGAGTACAAGGTCAATATTTTGCTGCGCCTTGCGGCCGATCTTGCGCTTCGCAGCAGCGGCCTGCCGGTGGCGGAGCGCGTGCGTATGTCTTCTCGCGCCTTGGAATGGTTCGGCGAGCATCCTGCTTCGGCCGATGCCACGGGCCTGCTGGCGGTCTATATCAATCCCGCCCTGCCGCAGCCGCTGAGGATTCCCAGCATCGTCGTGGGTACGCGGGTCGTCGACGGCACCCGCGCCACGCAGTTCCGCTTCGTCGGATTGAGTGATGCGGTAGTGGACATGATCGAGAAACTCATCTTTCGTCATCATCGGCGCTTGATCGCCGGTGCCAAGCACGCCGCGTCCTAAATTCCCCTAGTCGATTCGGGGACAAACTCTGGGGTCGGTTTTGGGTGAAACCCTTACACTCTTTGCGGGGATTTGCCAACTGCTTTTCTCTCAAGTTGATCGGTTAGTATGGCGCCCTGCTCGTAATTGATCGAGCTATGTCAAAGGGTTAGACGAAAACCTTAAGACGGAACGAGAGATATGTGCGCTCCGTCACACTTTGATTAATGGGAAGGAGTCCCAGTCGTGGTTGAAGCGAAAGTTATTGTGATCGAGCCCTCAGAGTCGGAGGCCAACACCCTCCTGGCTCTTTTACGTTTTTTGGATCTGGAACCGCTCCATGCGCGCGACTTGGCCGACTTGCGCCGGTCAGCGCAGTGCAACACATCAGATTGCTTGGCCGTCATTGCGCGCCGAGAGACCGTGACCGCGCTCGGCGCGGAGTTGGTGGCACAGCTGCGCGCCATGCGCCAACCCTTACCCGTCATCTGCATCAGCGCCGATGGTTTGCCGAAAATCGCCGAGAGCAGCAGTGATCTGGCTTGGTTTCAGTTGGAGACTCCCGTCAAGCAGCGCCGCCTCTCGGCCGTGCTGACTCAGGCGCAAAACGTCCGGAGCGGCCATCCGACGCAACCGGGCACGCATCGATTCAGACCCAGCGGCGCCTCCAAAGCGATGCGCGCGGTGCATCGGCTGATCGAGCAAGTGGCGCCCTTTGATACCAACGTGCTGATTCTCGGAGAATCCGGCACGGGCAAGGAAATGGTCGCGCGCCACATTCACGAACTTTCGGGCCGTGCCGCGCACCCCTTTGTGCCGGTGAATTGCGGTGCGATACCGGCGGACCTGTTGGAAAGCGAATTATTCGGCCATGAGAAGGGAGCATTCACGGGCGCACTGTCGACCCGCATGGGGCGCTTCGAGTTTGCGGAGGGCGGAACCCTGTTTTTGGATGAGATCGGGGACATGTCGCTGCAGATGCAGGTCAAATTGCTGCGCGTCCTGCAGGAGCGCAGTTTCGAGCGCGTCGGCAGCAACAAGACGATCCGCTGCAACGTGCGCATCATTGCCGCAACGCATCGCGACCTGGATGCCGCCATCATCGCCGGCCGCTTCCGCGAAGATCTGTACTATCGTTTGAACGTATTTCCCTTGCAGATGCCGCCGCTGCGCGAGCGCCTCGACGATCTTCCCGTCTTGATCGAACACTTGGTGCAGCGTCAAGGCCAGGGGGCCGGCCGTGCCATTCAGCTGGATCAAGCCGCGATGGCCCGTCTTTCCCGCAATCGCTGGCCGGGCAATGTGCGCGAGCTCGCCAATCTGCTGGAACGGCTGGCGATACTGTTTCCGGCGCAAACCATCACCGCTGCCGATCTGCCGGACCGCTATCGCAACGGCACGGGCGTCGGCTGGCTGGGCAGCGAGCTGCGAATCGAGGCTCGTCCCGAGCCGCTCGACGCGCCTGCGCAAAGCCGGGAATCGGCCGACGAGCCGGAATCGGCGTCCGGGCCGGACTCGGCATTGGCATCCGGGCCCTGCGCGCAGCCGCAACCGGAGCGCGAGACGGAGCGAGAGTCGGATGCCGTTGTGTACGAAATGCTCGATACCTCGCTGCCGCGAGGCGGCATCGATTTGAAGGACCACATGTCGGCCATCGAGATCGGTCTCATCCGTAAGGCGCTGGAGGAAGCGGACGGTACCGTCGCCGGTGCCGCGCGCCTGCTGCGCATCCGCCGCACGACGCTGGTCGAGAAGCTGCGCAAATACCGTCTCAGCGCCTGACAGATTATTGACGCCGAGGCGCCAGCCGGCACTTCGCGAACTCGTAACTGGTTGAAAGGCGGAGCAAATACCGCCCGGGCACAGAAGTTGCTTCGTACCGGCGCATGGCAGCCACAAAACTCGAGCTGATCGAAAACCGTCGCTCCGAACTTCAAGCGGCGTTCCTGGCCTTCGGGTCGGTCTCCGATCAATTATCCGACGCCTTTGACTCGCTACGCAGCGAGGTGGTGCAGTTGCGGGCAGATCTTTCCGAAGCGCACGCGGGTAAGGAGCATCTAGCGGCGCGCCTGTCGGCCCTGATCACGGGCTTGCCGGGCGGCGTCGTGGTGCTCGACGCACGCGGCCTCATCCAGGAATACAATCCGGCCGCGCTCGCGCTGCTGGGCGAGCCGCTCCTCGGTGAGCCTTTTTCCGCCGTGCGCTCACGCTCGACCGTCAATTCTCGCGGTATCGGTGAACACACCGAACTGCGCAGCGGCCGCTTCGTCAATATCTCGCGGCGCGAACTCGAGAACGGCGCCGAGGTGGTGCTGCTGACGGATGTGACCGAATCGCACCTGATGCAGGTGTTGATGACGCGTCAACAGCGATTGCTGACCTTGGGCGAGCTGGCGGCAGGCCTCGCCCATCAAATTCGTACGCCGCTCGCGGCCGCGCTGCTGTACGCCTCGCAAATGACGCTGTCGGAGCGAGATCCCGCAGATCTAAGGCGCTGCGCCGATAAGACCGTCGCCAGCCTGAAGCAGCTCGACAAGCTGGTAAACGACATGCTGGCCTTCGCGCACGGCGGCGCCGCGCGCGAGTCCGTCAGCGTCAGCGCCTTGCTCGAACAAGTGGCGCAGTGGCTGCGGCCGGCATTGAGCAACGGTATCCGCCTGACCATCCGTACCCAGGCGCCGGACCTGATGGTGCGCGCCAACGCGCCATCCTTGGTTTCGGCGGTATTGAACCTCGCGACCAATGCCTTGCAGGCCGCAACGGCACCGCTGGATCTGGAACTGCTGGCGCGGCGTGCGGCCCCGGGACGGGCGCAAATCGTCGTGAGCGACAACGGCCCCGGGGTGCCCGCGCAAATTCGCGAACGCATTTTCGAGCCTTTTTTCACGACGCGGGCGCGCGGCAATGGCATTGGTCTGTCCATCGTCAAGTCCGTGGTCGAGGCGCACGGCGGCAACGTTTGCCTGGCTGAGTCGGCTCGCGGCGCCACCTTCGTGATCGAACTTCCGGCGGAGGACAATTCATGAGCACGGTGAGCGATGCGGTATTGGTGGTCGAAGACGACGCCGCGCTGCGTGAGGCATTGATCGATACGCTGCGCGCGGCGGGACTGTCGGTGCTTGCGGCCGCGGAAGCGCAGGGCGCGCTGCAGCTGCTCGCCGGTGAGGACATCGGCCTCGTGATCTCCGATGTGCACATGCCGGGCGCCAACGGCTACGAACTCTTGTCCTCCATCAAGCGCATGCGTCCGTACATGCCGGTGGTGCTGATGACGGCTTTCGGCACCGTCGCCCAGGCGGTGGCGGCCATGCGTGAGGGCGCGACGGACTACATCGTCAAACCCTTCGACGCTCAGGCCCTGATCGATATGGCGCGGCGCCACTTGGCGGCGCGCGTTATGCCGAATGACCTGATCGCGGCCGATCCCGAGTCGAAACGCTTGGTCGGTCTCGCCCGCAAGATTGCCGAGAACGACGCCACGGTGCTGATCACCGGCGAGAGCGGCACGGGCAAGGAAGTGTACGCACGCTTCATCCGCGACAATTCGATGCGCGCCGACAAGCCCTTCGTGGCCATCAATTGCGCCGCCATCCCCGAGAACATGCTCGAAGCCAGTCTGTTCGGCCACGAGAAGGGCGCCTTCACCGGAGCGCTCGCCTCGCATGCGGGAAAATTCGAGCAGGCGCAGGGCGGCACCTTGTTGCTCGATGAGATTTCGGAAATGGACTTGGGACTGCAGGCGAAGATCCTGCGCGTACTGCAGGAACGCGAGGTTGAGCGTCTCGGCAGCACCCGCACCATCAGCCTGGACGTGCGCGTCATTGCCACCTCGAACCGCGACCTGCCGGAGGAAGTGCGGGCCGCCCGCTTCCGCGGCGATCTCTATTACCGCTTGAACGTGATGTCGCTGCGTCTGCCGGCGCTGCGCGAGCGCCGCGGCGACATCCTGCCGCTGGCGCGCCGCGCGATGCAGGCCTGCGCGCGCCCCGGGCAAGCGGCCTTGAGTCTGTCGGCAGAAGCCGAGCGCAAGCTGCTGGGCCACGATTGGCCGGGAAATGCGCGCGAATTGAACAACATTGTGCAGCGTGCCGCTTGGCTCGCCGCCGGCGGCATCATCGATGCGTCCGATCTCGACACCGGAGCCCCGAGTGCACCGAGCACCGCCGCATCGTCTGGCGCCATGGGATCATTTTCCGCTGCGGGCTCGCCGTACGGCGCGCCTCCAGCCGCCGAAGATTCCGGCTTGGACCGCGGGCTCAAGGACCGCGAACGCGAGCTGATTCTCGCAACTCTGCGGGTCACCGGCGGCAACCGCAAGCTCACGGCCGAGCGTTTAGGCATCAGTCCGCGCACCCTGCGCCACAAGTTGCAGCAGTTCAAGGCGGCCGGCGTCAATGTGCCGCGCGTCCACGATCATCAATTCCTGGCGGTGCAGTCATGAGCAGCATGCAAATAACTCAGGTGCTGGCCGAGATGCGTGCGCTGCAAGTGCGGGCGTCGGGCGGCATCGCCGAAGCACCCGCGGCGGCTGCACAGCCCTCGGAATTCGCCAATCTCATGAAGAATTCGATTGACCACATCGCGGGCATGCAGAACCAGGCAACCGCGCTGGCGAACGCGTATGAAGCGGGCGACAAGAGCGTCGATCTGACCAAGGTCATGTTGGAAGTGCAAAAGGCCTCGCTGGCGTTTCGCGCCATGACCGAAGTACGCAACAAACTGGTCGATGCCTATCAGCAAGTAATGAATATGTCGGTCTAAGGACCGCGAGGTTAAAGCATGGCGGACATCGTACCCACCTCTGTTCCGGCGCGCGGCTTGGCCGACATCCCCGGGCTCAAACAGGCCGGCCTGCTCGCCGGCGTTGCCGCCGCGATCGCCGCGGCGATTTGGCTGGTCATGTGGTCGCAGGGACAGAACTATACCGTGCTCTACGGTCAACTCTCGGAGCGCGAGAGCGGCCAAGTCATGGATGCACTCACCGCCGCGGGCATCGAATTCAAGCTCAACCCGTCGGGTGCGGTCTCCGTGCCGGAATCGAAGGTGCAAGAGGCGCGCATCCGCCTGGCGAGCCAGGGACTGCCGCAGAGCGATTCGATGGGAATCGAAATGATTCAAAAGGACTCGGCGCTCGGCAACAGCAGCTTGATGGAGAGCGCACGCTACCAGTCGGTGCTCGAGACCGAATTGGCGCGCACCATCATCAAAGTGCAGGGAGTGCAGAGTGCGCGCGTGCATTTGGCGCTGCCCAAGCCTTCGGTATTCTTGCGCGACGCGCACAAGGCGACGGCCTCGGTGATGCTGCAATTGTATCCCGGGCGGCGGCTCGATCCGGGCCAGGTCGCCGCGATCGTGCATCTGGTCGCTTCGAGCGTGCCGGAATTGTCCGCCAATGATGTGACGTTGGTGGATCAAGCGGGGTCGTTGCTCAATTCTCCCGACGACGATGTGGAGGCCGCGGCAACCACCCGCCAATTCGAGCAGACCCGCAAGCTCGAGGAGAGCTATCAGCAACGCATCATCGAGTTGCTCGAACCGCTGCTGGGTGCAGGACGGGTGCGCGCCACCGTCACCGCGGATATGGATTACACCGTCACCGAAGAGACTCGCGAGAATTACGACCCGCAAAAGACCGCGGTGCGCAGCGAGCAAACCAGCAATGAGATGCGCAAGAGCGGCGACGGTGCCGAGGGCATACCCGGCGCGCTCAGTAACCAACCGCCCGGCACGTCGGGCGCGCCTGCGATTCCCGGTGCCGCGACGCCCGGCAATCCCGTAACGCCGCCCGCGCCGGGCGCCGCCCAAACCACGGCCGCGAACTCGGGTCCGACCTCGAGCGCACAGCGTAGCACGCGCAATTTCGAGGTGGATCGCACACTTTCCTACGTGAAGCAGCCGGTGGGCACGCTGAAGCGCCTGAATGTGGGCGTGGTGCTCGATGATTGGCAGAAGGTGGATGCGGACGGCAAGGTGACCACCGCGCCCATGAGCGATATCGACATCAAGCGTTTCACGCAGCTCATCAAGGAGTCGATCGGCCTGAAGGACGATCGCGGCGATCAAATCAACGTGCTCAACCAGACATTCAAGAGCAACGTCGCGCTTCCGCCCGTCGAAGGCCTGCCGCTGTGGCAGCAACCGTGGCTGACGCAGCTTGCCAAGCAAATCGTCGGCGCGGCGCTGGTGCTGGTGGTGGCGTTCCTGGTGTTGCGGCCGTTGATGAAGTCCTTGACCAAGCCGGGCCGGGGCTCCAGAGGCGCGAGCGAGGACATCGAAGGCGATCGCCTCAGCCTGTCGGGTCAAGGCAAGCCCATCAAGCTCGCGCCCAGTTTTGAGCAGCAGATCGCGGCGGCGCGAACTCTCGTGGGGCAGGATCCCCGACGTGCAGCACAGGTCGTGAAGGACTGGGTCTCCGCGGATGGCTAACGACGAACTCGCCGGCACGCAGCGCGCCGCCATATTGCTCATGAGCCTGGGCGAGCAGGATGCAGCCAATGTGCTCAAGCAGCTGAGCGCCCGCGAGGTGCAGAAATTGGGCATCGCGATGGCCGAGCTCAAAGAAGTCTCGCGCGAGCAGATGAGCTCGGTGCTCGACAAGTTCATCGGCATCGCCGACGGCAAGGCTAACCTCGCCGGCGGATCGCAGGAGTACGTGCGCCGTGTGCTGACCCAGGCGGTGGGCAAGCAGAAGACCGACATGCTGCTCGACCGGGTCGCGACCGGCCAGGCCGGCCAGGGCATCGAGGCCCTGAAGTGGATGGAAGCCAAGGCGGTCGCGCAAATCATCAGCGGCGAGCATCCGCAGATCGCCGCCATCGTGCTGGCGCACTTGGAACCCGAACAAGCGGCCGCCATCCTGCCGCTGCTCAATGAGGATTTGCGCACCGAGGTGTTGATGCGCATCGCATCGCTGAACGAGGTGCCGCAAACCGCGCTGACGGAACTGGACCAACTGGTCGAGAAGCAGGCCAATGTCGCGGCGCCCGCGCCACTGCGGCGCGTCGGCGGCACCCGCAGCGCGGCCAACATCTTGAACGCCATGGAACGCGACAAGCTCAGCGATGAGATGGGCAAGATCGAGAAAGCAGACGGCGAAATGCATCAACAGATCAAGGATATGCTGTTCGTATTCGATAACCTGCTGGACGTCGACGATCGCGGCATCCAAGCGCTGCTGCGCGAGGTGGGTTCGGATACCTTGGCGGTGGCGTTGCGCGGCGCCGAGCCCGACGTGCAAGAGAAGGTCTTGAAGAACATGTCGAAACGCGCCGCGGAAATTCTCAAGGACGACATGGAGGCGCGCGGTCCGGTGAAGCTCACGGATGTCGAAGCGGCGCAAAAGGAGATCATCGTGATCGCGCAGCGCATGGCCGAGGAAGGCACGATCAGTCTCGGCGGCAAAGGTGCGGGCGAATTTGTCTGACGCCGGCACAAAGCCCGGCGCGACTGTCGCGCTCTGGACGGCACCCGACATGGAGGGTTCGGCGCCGGCGCCAAAGTTGGCCACGGTCGGCGGCCTCGCCGATCTGCAGGCGGAGGCGCACCGCGAAGCCTTTGAACAGGGGCTCGCCGAGGGACGCCAAGCAGGCCGTGCCGAGGTTCAAGCACAGGTGGATCGGCTTGCCGGCATGTTCTACGACCTGGCGAAGCCGTTCGAGGTTCTCGATCAGGATGTCGAACGGGAACTGCTCACGCTGGCCATGGCGCTGGCGCGGCAAATCGTGCGCCGCGAGTTGAAGACCGATCCGACGCAGATCATCGGCATCATCCGCGAGGCCATTGCGGCACTGCCGGTGGCGACGCGCGACGTACGCGTGCATTTGCATCCCGAGGACGCGGCGGTGGTCAAACAGCACCTGGCGCCGACCGAAAACGAGCGCGCGTGGACCATCATCGAAGATCCGGTGATGGCGCGCGGCGGATGCCAGATCACGACCAATACCTCACGCATCGATGCACGCCTGGAGACCAGGCTCGGCAGCATCTTGAGCGAGCTTCTGGGAACTGAGCGCCACGCGGCGCCGCGCGGGTCGGCATGAGCGCCGATACGGCGCAGCTGCGGCCCAAGCGCTGGGCCGAAGCGCTGGCGCAAGCGCGCGAGCGCATGGCGAGCGCCGCGGAATTCGTGGTCGAGGGCACCTTGAGCCGCATGGTCGGCATGACTCTGGAAGCGGTGGGATGCGAAGCCGCGGTCGGCGGGCGTTGCCTGGTCGATGCCGCGGAAGGCAAACAGATCGAAGCGGAGGTCGTCGGCTTTTCGGGCGACAAGTTATTTCTCATGCCGACCGGAGACATCCGCGGTCTGATGCCGGGCGCACGCGTCATTCCCACGCGCAGCGAATCTTCCGTGCCCGTCGGCGACGAGCTTCTGGGGCGGGTTCTGGACGGCGCCGGGCGCCCGCTCGACGGCTTCGGCGAATTGCGCTGCACGGATAGGGTTTCGCTGACCGGCGAACCGTTGAATCCGCTCATGCGCCGTGCGATCCGCGATCCTCTCGATGTGGGCGTGCGCTCCATCAACGCGCTGCTCTCGGTCGGCGGCGGCCAGCGAATCGGCCTGTTCGCCGGTTCCGGCGTGGGCAAATCGGTGCTGCTCGGCATGATGACCCGCTACACCAAGGCCGATGTCACCGTGGTCGGATTGATCGGCGAGCGCGGCCGCGAGGTGCAAGATTTCGTCAGCAATACCTTGGGCCCCGATGGCATGCGCCGTGCGGTGGTGATCGCGACGCCCGCCGACAACCCGCCGCTCATGCGGCTGCACGGTGCCTGGCTCGCGACAGCCATTGCCGAGTATTTTCGCGATCGGGGCTTGAAGGTGCTGCTGCTGCTCGATTCCCTGACGCGCTTTGCGCAGGCGCAGCGCGAAATTGCGCTGGCAATCGGCGAGCCTCCCGCGACCAAGGGCTATCCTCCGTCGGTGTTCGCGCGGCTGCCGCAATTGGTCGAACGTGCCGGCAACAGCGACCGCGGCGTCGGCTCGATCACCGCGTTCTACACCGTGCTGGTGGAAGGCGATGATCAAAACGATCCCATCGCGGATGCGGCGCGCGCCATCTTGGACGGACACATCGTGCTGTCGCGCCGCCTGGCCGAGAACGGCCTGTACCCGGCAGTCGATGTCGAGGCATCCATCAGTCGTGCGATGCACCAAATCGCCACGCGCGACCAACTCGATCTGGCGAATCGATTCAGGCAGGTGTATTCGACCTACCAGCAAAATCGCGATCTGATCACCGTGGGGGCGTATCGCCGCGGGTCCGATGCCCGGGTGGATCTGGCGGTCGAGCAGTGGCCCAAAATGCTCGAATTCCTGCGTCAGGACATGTATGAGCCGGTCGGGATCGAGCGAAGTTATGCGGATCTCAAGCAACTCGTGACGCAGTTCTCGGCGCCGCCTGCGCCGACGGGCCGATAGTGGACGAGGAGCCCAGCCATGATCAAGTCCAAACGATTTGAGCCCATCCACGAGATCGCCTCGACCTCGGCGAAGGATTTGAGCCGCATCATGGCGGACGCCGGCCGCAAGGTTGCCGAGTTGGAGCGCCAGCTCGAGCAACTCAAGGCGTATCGCGACGAGTACGTGCGCAACTCCACGCAAGCCAACGGCGCCATGGATGCCGTCAAGCTGCAGAACTACCGCTCTTTCCTCGATCGATTGGGCGAGGCTTTGAACCAGCATCAGAAGTCTCTGGACATCGCCCGCAAGGATTTCGACAAGCGCCGCGCGCAATGGAGCGAGAAGAGAATTGAGGCTGAATCGCTGAATCGCGTGGTCGATCGCTTTCGCAAAGAAGAACAAAGCGCCGCGGATCGGCGTGAGCAGCGCGAGGGGGATGATGCTGCGATGCGCCTGATGATCGCGGCGCGTACCGACGGCGGGAATGCCTAAAAAGGCGTGGTACGCTCCGGCTGGATGCCCAGCCCAGAAGCTCCCGAAGCCCGGCCTGAACCCGTTGAGGTGCCTTACGGCGAATTGTCGGCGGAATTGCTGCACGCCGTAGTCGAATCCTTTGTCTTGCGCGAAGGCACGGATTACGGCGTACGGGAATTCTCGCTCGAGGACAAGGTGGCCGGTGTGATCCGTCAGCTAAAGAAGGGTGAAGCCAAAATATTGTTCGACCCGGAATCCGAGAGCGTGACCATCGCGGTCAGGCAAAGCAGCAAATAGCGAGAAGCAACGCGGCGAAGAGGTCGGTCACCATCGCCAGGTTTTGCAACCTGTTGCGGCCTGAGTGAAAGAGATGGTTGATCCCGGCGAGGCCATAGTAAATCGTCCCCAGCATTGCGGCCGCAGTCACCCAGCCCGGCGCGGCCAAGCTCGCGATGCCGACACTGCCCACGGCCGCATTCGCAAATCCCAGTTCGCGCACGACGAACAACGATTCCGCCCCCTTGAGCCCCAGAATGGTTTCAGCCGTGTAACGCGGTTGGATGATTTGCCGAAGGCCCGCCAGGCTCAAGCGCACGCCGAGCGCCCAAAATACATACCACTTTGCGATGATGGCCGGATTCGAGAGGGGCGCCGAGCGCGCTGTGATCCGTCAAAATGCCCGTGGCCACGATCGAAATCAGCGGAAACACCAACATGAGCGCAATGACCATGGGCACGTACATGACTTCACCTCGCCGGCATTACAGCATTGTACGAGAAGGGTTCATAGCTCGCTGATGCCGCGCAAGCCCGCCAATCCCGCACGCCGCGGCGTCAAGTTTGCGCGGCGATTTGCCAATCTCGCGCGCCGCGCCCGCAGGTGGTGGCGCCGGGCGAGGCGCTGGTGGCGCCCCGCGCCCGGTCCGGCGAAATTCATCATGGCGGCGCTCGTCATTCTCGTTCTGTGGCTCGGCATCAACTGGATCTACCAGGTGATGCGCAAGCCGTCGGAGTTGTTTTTTCCCGTGAGCAGCACCCTGTACAAGTCGCCCGCTGAGACCTGGGCGCAGTACGCGCTGCTCTTCAAGAGATTTTCTACCAAGGTGATGACGCCGGACTTTCTGGCATCGATCGCGCAGGTCGAAGGTTCGGGAAATCCCGTGGCGCGCACTTACTGGCGATGGTCTTGGTCATCGCAACCCTTCGAGGTCTATCGGCCCGCGTCGAGCGCCGTCGGCATGTACCAGATCACCGACGGCAATTTCGCCGAAGCACGCCGCTACTGCATTCACGATCATGTGGTTGTGGCGGACGGTCCTTGGAATGATTGGCACTCATGCTGGTTCAACGGCCTCTACGCACGCGTGCTGCCCGGCGATGCGGTCGAGCTTACTTCGGCCTACCTGGACCGCAGCGTTGCATCCATCCTCGAGCGCCGCCGGATGACCGGAGCCTCTCTCACGCGCAAACAAAGACTCGCCGCGCTGATTCACTTGTGCGGCGCCGGGGCGGGTGATGAGTTTGCCCGGCGCGGATTCAGGTTGGCGGAAGGCCAGCGCTGCGGAGATCATGCGGCGCGGGCTTACATCGAGCGCGTGGAAACAATGCAAAGCGTGTTCATCCGCCTGGACAATCCGCCAGTGCATCCTTGACCGCGATTCGCGACAGCGTGCCGGCGT
>DATATA010000073.1:0-6956 GCA_036263775.1 Steroidobacteraceae bacterium
AAAAATTCAAGTTTCGCATGCAACCTTTTGGCTAATGGCAGTTCGCGGCCGTCCGGCATCTCGGGTATTCTGACGCCCAATCATGCAGGAAAGATACGAACCCGCCGCTATCGAAGCGGAGGCAAGGCATTATTGGGACCAACAGCATAGCTTCGAGGCCAAAGAGGACGACAGCCGCGCGAAGTATTATTGCCTGTGCATGTTTCCCTATCCAAGCGGCCGCTTGCACATGGGACACGTCCGCAATTACACCATAGGCGACGTGCTGACGCGCTTCATGCGCATGAATGGGCGCAATGTGCTGCAACCCATGGGCTGGGATGCGTTCGGCTTGCCGGCGGAAAATGCCGCGATCGCCAACGGCGTGCCGCCGGCGAGATGGACTTTTGAGAATATTGCCCACATGAAGGCGCAGCTCAAATCCTTGGGCTATGGGCTGGATTGGAGCCGCGAACTCACGACCTGCCGCCCTGAGTACTACCGCTGGAATCAGTGGCTGTTTCTGCGCATGCTGGAAAAGGGCATTGCGTACCAGAAGACCGGCGTGGTGAATTGGGATCCGGTCGATAAAACCGTGCTTGCGAACGAGCAAGTGATCGACGGCCGGGGCTGGCGCACCGGCGCGATCATCGAAAAACGCGAAATTCCCATGTACTACCTGAAGATCACGGCGTACGCCGAAGATCTGCTCGACGCCTTGCGGGATATGCAGGATTGGCCCGAGCGAGTGCGCATCATGCAGGCCAATTGGATCGGCCGCAGCGAAGGAGTGCGGCTCGGATTTCCTCACGATGTCGGCGACGGCGGCGTCCTGTACGCTTTTACCACCCGCGCCGACACGATAATGGGGGTGACGTTTTGCGCGGTGGCCGCTGAGCACCCGCTCGCAACCCACGCCGCTCTCGACAATGCGAAGCTGGCCGCGTTCATCGACGAGTGCAAGCGCGGACCCGCGGTGGAAGCCGAGCTTGCCACCCAGGAAAAGAAAGGCATGCCGACCGGCCTGTCCGTTCGGCACCCCATCAGCGGCGAACCCATCCCGGTATGGGTCGGTAATTATGTGCTCATGAGCTACGGCGACGGCGCGGTCATGGGCGTCCCGGCGCATGATGAGCGTGATTTTGAATTCGCCAAAAAGTACCAGCTGCCGATCAGACCGGTGATCGACGTAGAGGGCCGGCCGTATTCCACGGCAGCCTGGGAGCCTTGGTATTCCGATCATGGCCGCTGCGTGAACTCCGGCGCGTATGACGGTCTGGATCATTCAGCGGCGGTCGCGGCCGTCGCCAGAGACCTGGGCGCCAAGGGGTTGGGCGAGAAGCGCACAACCTGGCGGTTGCGCGACTGGGGAATTTCGCGCCAACGCTACTGGGGCTGCCCGATCCCCATCATTCATTGCAAGGGCTGCGGCGCGGTGCCGGTGCCGGATGAACAGTTGCCCGTGGTGCTGCCGACCGACCTGGTGCCTGACGGCAGCGGCAATCCGCTTCTCAAGGACGCGGCCTTCTTGAGCGTCAAATGTCCGAAGTGCGGCTCGGATGCGCGGCGCGAGACGGATACGATGGATACCTTCGTGGATTCGTCCTGGTATTTCCTGCGCTTCGCCTGCGCGGACAATGATCACGCGATGCTCGATCATCGGGTGCAATATTGGTTGCCGGTCGATCAATACATCGGCGGTATCGAACACGCCATATTGCATCTGCTGTACGCGCGCTTTTGGACCCGTTTCCTGAAAGATATGGGGGCCGTGTCCTTCAAGGAACCGTTTGCGCGGCTGTTCACCCAAGGCATGGTGTTGAACGAAGTGTTCTTTCGCAAGGCCGATTCGGGCCGCGTGGCGTACTTCAATCCCGCCGACGTGACGGTAACCATCGACAAGGTCACGCAAAAGCGCGTCGCGGTGTTGCGCACGGACGGCCGGGAAGTCGAAGCGGGCGGCGTGGTAACGATGTCCAAGTCAAAAAACAACGGCGTGGATCCACAGCTGCTGGTGGACGAGTTCGGCGCCGATACCGCGCGGTTGTTCACCATGTTTGCGGCTCCCCCTGAGCAAACGCTGGAGTGGTCGGATGAAGGCGTGCAGGGCGCGTTTCGCTTCATCAAGCGCCTATGGAAGGCCGTATTTGAGCACGTATCGAACGGCCCCTCGGCGCCGCTCGACAAATCGGCCCTGACGGAGGCGCAGCGGGCGCTGCGGCGTCAGGCGCACCAGACGCTTGCGAAAGTCAGCGATGATATCGGCCGCCGGCGCACCATCAATACCGCGATCGCCGCGGTCATGGAACTGTTGAATGCCGTGGCCAGGTATCCGCAGACTGTGGCGCAGGATCGCAGCGTCGTGCACGAGGCATTGGAAATCGCCGTGCTGACCCTGTCGCCCATCATTCCGCACGTCACGCATGCGCTGTGGCGCGGTCTGGGTCATGGCGCCGCTCTGATCGATGAGGCTTGGCTGCACGTCGATCCCGAGGCATTGCAATCGGCCACCGTTCGGATGGTGGTGCAGGTGAACGGCAGGTTGCGCGCGCATATCACGGTGGCCGTGGGCGCCGATGAAGCCGCGGTCCGCGCCGCGGCGCTGGCAGACGCCAACGTCCAAAAGTTCATCGGGACCGCTGCGGTCCGCAAAGTGATCATCGTGCCCGGCAAGCTGGTGAACATCGTGGTGTAATGCTCCGTGGCCAGCTCGAGAATTTTGGTTGTCGCCGGCGCCTGTATCTTGAGCGCGTGCGGCTTTCGCCTGGCGGGCAGCGATCCGCTTCCGGCGGTCATGGCGCGCCCGTATTTGTCGTTGAAGGACCCCTACACCGATTTCTCGCGCGAGTTCGAACATCAGCTCAAATCCTCCGGCGCAGCGCTGCAGGCGACGCGCGAGGGTGCGAGCGCCATGGTGGATGTCACCAAGGACTTGGTCGAGCAGCGCACGCTCGCGGTCTCTGCGAAAAACATTCCAACGGAATATGAACTCACCTACACCGTGACGTTCAGCGTGCACGGCGCTGGCAAGGAGCTGCTCGCGCCGCAGACGATCAGTCTCTCGAAGGATTTCAGCTTCGACGAGACCCTGCAGCTTGCCAAGGAGCACGAGGCGGACATCTTGCGGCAACAAATGGCGCGGGATCTGGTTTCCATCGCAATGCGCAGACTGACGAGCCTGAAGTAGCGCGTAGGTGCTCACGTGCTGTTGGTCAACGCCATTGATCGGCTAGCTTTGCAGGTGCTGTTGGATCGCTATGGCTTGAGCTTGCAGCTGGTGGCTCCGCAGGAGATCATTCCCGGCTCTTATTGGGGGGAGCGCGAGGCGGGGCTCAAAGGTTCAACGATCTATGCGCGCCTCGACACGCCGGTTCATTCGGTGCTGCACGAGGCCGCCCATTTCGTCTGCATGACGCCCGAACGGCGCGCAGGCCTCGATACCGACGCGGGCGGAGATCACGCCGAGGAAAGCGCCGTTTGCTATCTGCAGATCGTCTTGGCCGACTCGCTGCCGAATGTGGGACGACAGCGAATGTGCGGCGACATGGATGCGTGGGGCTACACATTCAGATTGGGGAGTGCGGCGCGGTGGTTTGCGCTCGACGCCGATGATGCGCTCGATTGGTTGATCGAACACGGCCTGCTCGATTCGCAGTGCCGTCCCACCCATGCCTGCCGATAACGCCGGCGGCATGTCGCGCCGCACTTTGCTCGCCGGTCTGTGCGCACTGTTCTTGGAGGGTTGCTCGCGGTTGGGATTTCTTGCCGCCAACGCGCCGGCGGTCTTCGGTTCATACAAGCGCCATGCAAACATCGCGTACGGCCCGGATCCACAACATCGATTGGATGTGTACGTGCCGGAAAAGCCGCCTGATTCACCCCGGCCGGTGGTGGTGTTCTGGCACGGCGGGCACTGGCGCGAAGGAGACAAGGCAGACTATCGTTTTGTGGGCGCCGCGCTGGCGGAATGCGGCTACGTCGCCGTGGTGGCGAATTATCGGCACTATCCGCAGGTAAAAATGCCGGGATTCATGCATGACGCCGCGCAGGCGGCACTGTGGGCCGAGGCGCATGCAGACGAGTTTGGCGGCGCGCACGGGCGCTTGTACCTCATGGGACACTCCGCGGGCGCGCACTTGGCTGCGCTGGTGGCGCTGGATCAACGATATTTCGCGGATTCGGCCCGCGCCGCACCGCGCATCGCCGGCGTGATCGGCCTGGCGGGGCCGTACGACTTCCTGCCGTTGCTCGAACCCGATGTCCAAGACATGTTTGGACCGCCGCAGCTCTATCCACAATCGCAACCCATCAATTTCGTGCGGGGCGATGCGCCGCCCATGCTGCTGATTCATGGCCTGAAAGACGATACGGTGCGTCCGAAGAATTCCATCAATCTTGCCGCGGCCTTAGGCGCGGTAGGCGTGCCGGTGACCTTGAAGCTCTACCCGAAACTCTCGCACTCGGACACCATCGCGGCTATGACTGCGTTGCTGCGCGGCAGGGCGCCGACGCTCGCCGACATCGAGGACTTCGTGAATCCGCGCGCCGCGTAATCAATGCGGCGCGGGTGGCGCCGTCATGGCATACGCTTTGCCGAAGCGGTTGGCGAGAAACGCCTTCAATCCGATCTCTTCCTGACGGATGAGACCGGACTGCGGAAGCTCGCCGGCACTCAACATGTCGAGAACGGCGCAAATGCCGCCCGCCGTGGTGATCTGGATCGCGCTGCGCACCCGGCCACCCATTGGTGCCGCATAGATCTTGTTGGCGTAGGTCTCTTGCATCAGCTGGCCGGCACGCATGCCGCTCACCGTGACGAATACGATGACCACGTCTTGCAAGGTGATCGGCACCGCGTTTTCCAGAATGTCCTTGAGCAGCTCGCGGCGGTCGCGCAACCGCAAATCATTCAGCAGCGCTTTCATGATGGCGGCATGGCCGGGATAGCGGATGGTCCGATAATTGAGATTGCGCACCTTGCCCGCCAGGGTTTCGCACAGCGTGCCCAGGCCGCCGGAGGTATTGAATGCCTCGTACAAAATCCCATCGAGCGAGAATTCTTCCAGTTCCTCCAGAGGCTGAGTTTCCCGCAGCTGGCCGTTGACGATGGCCTCGCATGGTTCGCAGTATTCGTTGATGACGCCGTCGGTGCTCCAGGTCAAATTGTAGTTGAGCGCATTGGACGGGAACTCCGGCAGGGCACCGACCCGCATGCGAACGTCATTCAGCGCATCGAATCGCGAAGCCAAGTCGGCCGCCACAATCGTGATGAATCCGGGCGCCAACCCGCATTGCGGGATGAATGCCGTGCGCGCGCCCGCGGCAAGTTGCTTGACCGCGCGGGTGCTGGCGACATCCTCGGTCAAGTCTAGATAGTGTGCGCCGCCGGCCTTGGCGGACTCCGCGATGCGGCGCGTCGCGTGATAGGGGGCCGCCGAGAGCACGGCGAATTTTCCCGATAGCAATTTGCCCAAGGCATCGCCCTGAGTGATGTCCATTGCGGCTTTTTTGACCGGCACGGAGGTTTCGAGGCGATCCAGCTGCTGCTGCGAGCGATCGACGACGGTCACGGCGTAGTCGCCGCAACTGCCCAAAAACTCGGCAATCATCGAGCCGATTTTGCCTGCGCCTACGATAACGATGTCTTTCATGTCGTCTCCCTTGGGGGCGCCCATTCTTATCCGCGCACTTGGCAAATGGTAGGGTCGATTTGGGCATATTAAAGGTGTAAATTAGGCATATCGCAGGGTACAAACGGCAATTCGCCATGGATTCGATCGACGAAAGGTTGCTCGCGGCGCTAAGAGAGAACGGCCGCGCTTCCACGGCGCTGCTGGCTCGCTTGGTCGGACGATCACGCACCAGCGTGCAGAGCCGCATCGAGCGGCTGGAGAAGCAGGGAATCATCACCGGCTACGGCGTCCGGTTGGCTCCGGAGCTTGGGATAGGCGCCGTACGGGCGCACGTGATGATCAAGATCGGCCCGAAAGAGGCGCGTACCGTGACGGCGGCGCTGCGCGAAATATCGCAGGTTCGGCTGCTGCATTCGGTCAGCGGCGAGGCGGACTTGATTGCGATTGCCGCGGCCGCTTCCGTCGCGGAGATGGATCAGGTCATCGATCGGATCGGCGCCTTGGATGGCGTCGAGCGGACCACCTCATCGATCATCCTGTCGACCAAATTCGAGCGGTGAGAAACTCGCCGAAGTGAACAACGCGCTCAACGGCATTCGCAAACGATCCCTTCACGTCTTGCTGCCGACCATGGGAAGTGCCGGCGATGTGCATCCTTTCATCGCGCTCGGCTCGGAGCTCAAAGCTCGAGGCCATCGAGCGACGATATTGACGAATCCCATCTTTCAAGAGCTCATCGAAGCGCAGGGGCTGGGATTTTTGGCCGTGGGCACCGCTGAAGAAGCTCATGCGGCCATTGCAAATCCGGAGCTTTGGCACTTGCGCAAGGGATTCAAGGTCATTGCGCAAGTCATCGTCCCGGCCATCGCGGATGTTTTTGCGCTGATCGAGCGGCACGCGGACTCGAGCACCGTCGTGGCCTTCTCGAGCCTGGCCTTCGGCGCGCGCGTCGCGCAGGAGAAGCTCGGCGTGCCGAGCGCTTCCGTGCACCTGCAGCCGAGCGTGATCCGCACTTTTGCCGATCAAGGCATGATGGGCAATATCCGGCTGTCGGCGTCGCGTCCGATGTGGTTCAAACGCGGCCTGTTTCGCCTGGTCGATGCTCTGATATTGGACCGGCGGCTCAAGGCTCCGCTGAATGATTTGCGCGCCCGCCTCGGCATGAAGCCGGTGGATCGGGTCATGCATCGTTGGATGCATTCGCCGCAGTTGGTGATCGCCTTCTTTCCCGAGTGGTTCGCGGTTCCGCAACCCGACTGGCCGGCCAACACCCACGCCGTGGGATTTCCGTTATGGGACGCGGATGGCGAGGCGGCGCCGCTGGCCGACGCGGAAGAATTTCTC
>DATATA010000075.1:0-21022 GCA_036263775.1 Steroidobacteraceae bacterium
TTGCGGCCGTAAGCTCGCGATTCTTACCATACGCCTCACCAACTTCCCGGAGCTCGTCATTCGACGTTAGGCCATTTATGTACCAGACTTCTTTCGGGCCGGTAACTGACTCGATACCCAGATAAGGATGAGGAACACCCAGGCCAATGCAAACCTTCGCCGCATGCGTCTCTATTCTTGTCAGATCAGCCTCATGGCCCGGTAGCCAGAACTCACGGGCGACGAATAAGATCTGTGGCGACTGAGCGTTTGCAGGCATTTGCATTACCAAGGTTACGATCCATGTCAATCGCCTTAGCATGTTCATCAAGGTTCGCGTTGGAGCACGCCGACGTTCAAGGACCGGCTTCGGCGGTCCATGTGCTCGTTTCTCAGATGTCCAACGATAACTGGCATTTCGAATGACAGCAAACGGGGAGGCATTCACGCGCCTCGTAGTGCCGCTTTTGGCCGGAAGTTGCCAGCTCCGCTCAATCAGCCTCGCGACGAAAGGGATTCTCGACCGTCAGCGTCCCAAACTTCTGGCCGTGTTGAAGATCTTCACTGAACAAAATCTGACAGCCGGCATCTTGGGCCGCCGCCACGATCAACGCGTCGTAGACGGATAACTTGCGCTCGCGCGCAAGGATCACAGCTCTTGCGTGAATAGCGGCGGTCAGAGGAGCTACGGGGCCGAACAATTCCTCAACTACTTGCAGGGAGGCCTCAATCTGGTCCCAGTGCCAATGTAGCTTGCGATGCGTGACGTTGGTGAATTCGTTGAGAACCTGCACACCTATAACGCCGCCCTCTGCGATCAGCGACTCAGCTCGAGGACTTCGTGGATCATCCTCAGCGAAGGCATAAATCAGAATATTTGTATCGAAGAACGGACTAGCGGGCATTCGCTTCGTCCCGATCGAAGCGAAACCCCTTCGGAAGCGGTTTCCTGAGGGCGCGCAACCGCGCGAGCGCCCGCTCACGACTCCGGTCGCGCTCGACTTCGAACACGCGCTCCCCGCGCAGGACGATTTCGACTTCGTCGCCAGACTTGAGTTTGAGAGCCTTCACGACCGTGTCCGGCAATCGAACGGCAAGACTGTTTCCCCACTTCGACACTCGCATGATCGCCTCCATGATCTACAATTCAATTGTATATCATACGCTCGACGGAGGATCCTGACAAGCGGATGTCCATCGGCGTCTGAGAAATGGCCGCTATGCAAATAGGCTGGCCTCAACTACCACAGCGCTGCGGACAGGCCTCACTAGTTTCGAGCCGCAATCTTTGGGGCACAATGTGGCACTCAGAGAAAGCCTGAGGCTATCCTGCAAGCCTCTCAAACGCTGCAGAACTCGTGGATGCAAGACCGGCTCTCTAGGCGCAGGCGTCCGACAACTTTGGTGGGTGGCGGATTGAGCAGCCGGTCGCGGCCGGCGCGTGGATGATCTTCCAGCAACGGGAAAAGGCGCTCGACGATCGCGCCTACGACGTCATCGTACCCACTCGGCGGGGCGCAGCTCTGCTCCAGGTTTGTTCAGCGGCACGATGTCTTCGGTGGTGATGGCCATGATGCGCTCCGATCGGTAGTCGATCCGTCAACGAATACATCAATGGATCCGCGCGGTCGTTGTAAGAAGCGATCGGTCACGGCGAAGACGCACTAGTTCAGCAGCGCGCTGATGCGCGCCGGCACAGGACCGATTTCCTGCAACGACAGGAAACCGGCCGCATCGACCGGCGGCCAGGTTGCCGCCGGAGGGATGGGGCGCTCCGTCTCATCGCGCACGGGCCAGTACAGCGCCGGCTCGCGGGCGCGCCAGTCCGCGCAGGGACCCTTGGTCGGCGGGACGAAGTAGGCGCGCTCTTCCGCGGCGCCTTGAAGCCACGGTCCGGCGAAGCGCTCACCGCGATTCCAGGGCTTGCGCCGCTCGAAGATGATGCGGCTGCGCGTGATTCGCAGTGTCACGGCTACCCCCTCGAACGCATCCACGTTGCGCCGCGCCCGGTCCTGCCAGTCCGGCAATGGATGCGCCTGCCGGGCACCGGCGAGTGCAGCCTGCCACTTGCTGAGCGCGGCCGCATACAGGTCCGCCGGTGGCGCGCAATCGATAACTTCGGCATCGAGCACGCTCTCAATCGCGCGCGGCTTGGGGAAACAGTGGAAGAGCGTCACCACGACCAGCACCGCCGCGAGCGATCGCAGCACGCCCGTGGTGAAGACGCGCGGCGCGTGGCGCGCAAGCACGCAGGCGATGACACCCAACACCAGGCCGGCAGGGCCGCTGAAGAGAATGCCGATGATGGGGCCGAGGTTGGAATCGGGGCTCAGTATCATCGGGCCGACGAAACCGGCCAGGAATCCGGACAGAGTAAACAGCGCCACGGTGCGCGGACAGCTCTGGGGGCGGGTCTGCGGTTCCGGTGGCATAAATCGTGGCTCCGCGATGGCGGCTAGAAGATGAAAATAAGCGCGATACCGAGCAGCGAATAAGTGACAATCGCAGACCAGTAGCGCCAGCCGTCACTGCCGCGCTCGAAATCGCGCCCCCACGGACCGGAGCGCGCATAGACATGCCCGCTCCGCAGCGCCACCGCCACGTAGAAGGCCACCGCCACCCCCAGGATGCGAAACAGACCGTGCATGGAGGCGACTGTAGAGCAGCATCCGACGCTGCCGTTACATCGGGTTCTGAAAACTGCGAACTGGCGCACGGGCACCCGCTTGCATAGTCGCCGCACGCCCAGTGTTGTGCAGCCGGCGCGCAGCGTCGCAAGTCGCGCGCCGCCGGTCGCATTCCCCACAAACGCCGTCTTATTTCGCGCGCTGAAGAACCGCCTCTCGCTGCGCATATGTTAGATTCGGGGTTGGGCAAACCCTGCCCAACTCTCGCAGCGATCGATGCCACAAGGACGCCTTTACGTAGTTGCGGCACCGTCCGGCGCCGGCAAGACCAGTCTGGTAAAGGCCTTGATGGAGCGGGAGCCGCGCATCCAATTTTCGGTGTCCTACACCACCCGCGAACCCCGACCCAATGAGATTCGCGGCCGCGATTATCACTTCGTGAGCCACGAGCGCTTTCAGGACATGATCGCCAATACCGAGTTTCTGGAGCACGCGCAGGTTTTTGACAACTGCTACGGCACCGGCGTCCGGACCGTGCAGGAGGCGTTGTCGAACGGCGAGCAGCTGTTGCTGGAGATCGACTGGCAGGGCGCCCGCCAGGTCCGCTCGAGAATTCCGGAAGCCGTGAGCATTTTCATCCTGCCGCCGTCGCGCGCGGCATTGGAGCAGCGCCTTAAAGGCCGCAGCACCGATTCCGATGAGGTGATTCAAAGGCGGTTGCGCGACGCCGCCGAGGATTTGGGCCATTGGCGCGAATTCGACTACGTCGTCATCAACGACCGCTTCGAGCAAGCACTCGAGGACCTGCAGGCCATCGTCGAAGATCGCGGCGGCGCGCTGGCCGCAACGCGGCCCGAAGTGCTCGAGCTGGCGGCGGGGCTGGTCAATCCTTGAGCAACGCTCGAGCATTTACGCCGAAATAACGGCATTTTACAGTGCGGTGCACGCTTCGCGGCTGGCGAGGAGGGCGCCATTTCTGCTATGATTTGCTTTCCCTCCATTGGAAGTACCTCAAGCATGGCGCGTATCACAGTCGAAGACTGCCTTCAAAATGAACCTAACCTATTCAACCTGGTGTTGCTGGCCGCTAAACGCGCCCGGCGCCTGGCGAACGGCGCGGAAGCGACCGTGGAATGGGAAAACGACAAGCCGACCGTGGTAGCGCTTCGCGAGATCGCTGCCGGAAACATCACGCTGGAAATGTTGGAAGAGCCTGAGGAGCCGGCCCAGCCGCCGGTGAGCGAGCTCGACATGCCGTCGGATTTCCGTGCTCCGCAACTCGGGCTTGGGGACTAGCACAGCCGGCCCCTTCTAAAGAGCGACGATGGATTATGCGTCTTCCATACTCGGTTTCTTGCCTGGTGGAAGACGCTCCACCGGGATCAGTCAGCTCTTAGACAAGCTCGAAGGTTATCTTCCGCCCGCGCAAGTGGAGCGGGTGCGCGAAGCCTACGACTTCGGCGCGGAAAAACACCAGGGACAGAAGCGCGTCTCGGGTGAACCCTACATCACGCATCCGGTGGCGGTGGCCGACATCCTCGCCGACCTGCGTTTGGATGCCGACACCCTGGTGGCGGCGATCCTGCACGATGTCATTGAAGACACCCCCACGGCGAAGGCCGAGATCGCCTCGATCTTCGGGCAGGTGGTCGCCGAGCTGGTCGACGGGGTCAGCAAGCTGGACCAAATCCAGTTCAAGAACCGCCAAGAGGCGCAGGCCGAGAGCTTCCGCAAAATGCTGCTGGCCATGGTGCGCGACATACGCGTCATCATGGTCAAGCTCGCCGACCGCATGCACAACATGCGCACCTTGGGCGCCATGCCGCCGGTCAAACGGCGGCGCACCGCCCGCGAAACCCTCGAAATCTATGGGCCCATCGCCGAGCGCTTGGGCCTGTATGCGGTCAAGCTGGAGCTCGAGGATCTAGGCTTTCGCGCGCTCTACCCCTACCGCTACAAGGTCCTCGAGCGCGAGCTGAAGCGCGCGCGCGGCAATCAAAAAGAATTCATCAAGAAGATCGCCGAAACCTTTAGGGGTACGCTCACGAAGGCGAGCATCGAAGGCGCGGTGGAGGGCCGCGAAAAGCACTTGTACAGCATCTACAAGAAGATGCAGAACAAGAAAATCTCGATCAACGAGATGGTCGATGTGTACGGCTTTCGCATCATCGTCGAGAACGCGGACGTGTGTTATCGCGCGCTGGGGCTGGTGCATAGCGTTTACAAGCCCATGCCGGGGCGCTTCAAGGATTACATCGCCATTCCGCGCGTCAACGGCTACCAATCGCTGCATACCACCCTGTTCGGCCCGAACGGCGTGCCCATCGAAGTGCAAATCCGATCCGAGCACATGCATCGCGTGGCGGAGTCGGGCATCGCCGCCCACTGGAAGTATAAATCCGGCGGCGACACCTTCGGCGGCGTCGAACACGACCGCGCGCGCGAGTGGCTGGCGAGCCTGGTGCAAATCCAAGAAGGCGGCAGTTCCGAGGAATTCTTGGAGAGCGTCAAGGTCGACCTGTTCCCGGACAAGGTCTACGTCTTCACGCCCAAGGGCAAGATCCTGCGCCTGCCGACCGGCGCCACCACCGTGGACTTTGCCTATGCCATCCACACCGATGTCGGCAATCGCTGCGTCGCCGCGAAAGTGGACCGGCGCCTGGTGCCGCTGCGCACGCCGCTGCGCAACGGGCAGACCGTGGAAATCATCACTGCGAAGGGCGCCAAGCCGAACCCTTCATGGTCGAGCTTCCTGGTGACGGCAAAAGCGCGCGCCGCGATCCGCCAATATCTGAAGAACCTCAAGAAGGGCGACGCGCTCGAACTCGGGCGCCGCCTGCTGAGCCTCGCGCTCGAGGAATTCTCGCTGAACTTGAAGAAAATTCCCGCGGCGGAAATCGATGCGGTGGTCAGGGAGTTCAATCTGCGCGACGCCGACGAGCTGTATGAAAAGATCGGTTTGGGCGAGCGCTTGGCGCCCCTGGTCGCGCGGCGCTTGCAGCCCGCCCAAGCCAACGGCGAGCATGGCGGCGTCAGCGGCGGCGGTCCGCTCATGATCGCAGGCACCGAAGGCCTGTTGGTGACTTACGCGCGCTGCTGCTTTCCGATTCCGAACGATCCCATCATGGCCTACTTGAGCGCCGGCCGCGGTGTCATGATTCATCGGCAGAATTGCGGTAACCTCGCCGAGTACCGCAAGCAGCCCGACAAGTGGCTGTCGGTCGCCTGGGAGTCGACGCGCGGCCGCTTGTTCGGTTCCGAAATCCAATTGGAGATCAACAACAGGGTCGGCGTGCTGGCAGCCGTGGCCTCGAGCATTGCGGGCACCGAAACCAATATCGATCAGGTGTCATTGGAAGAGCGCGACGTGAACAGTTCATCACTGAAGTTCCAAGTACAGGTTCGCGACCGCAAGCACCTCGCACGCGTCATCCGCACGGTCAGGCGAATGCCGGATGTGCAGCGCGTATCTCGCACACTGGCCTAGAAAGTTCCGCTGCCGACGCCTTCGACAATCGGTACTATCATTTCTTCAGTCGTCACCATCAAAAGCCTATGAGCAAACAAATCATCTCGACCAGCAACGCGCCCGCCGCCATCGGCACCTACTCGCAGGCAGCCAGGGTGGGAAACACCATTTGGGTCTCCGGCCAGATTCCGCTGGATCCTGCCAGCAAGGAATTGGTGAAGGGCGACATGGAGGCTCAGGTTCGGCAGGCCTTCGATAATTTGAAGGCGATCGTGCTCGCGAGCGGCGCCACGCTCGATGATGTGGTCAAGGCGAATATTTTCATGACCGATCTGTCCCACTTCGCGCTGGTGAACAAGATCATGGCCGAGTATTTCCGCGAGCCGTATCCGGCGCGGGCGGCCGTCGGAGTCGCTTCGCTGCCGAAAGGCGCGCAGTTCGAAGTGGAGTGCATCGTCGCCCTGTGATCGACTTGAAGCCGGTCACGGTGCTGCGCGGCGTCGGTGATTCACTCGCCGCGCGCCTGCGTACCTTGGGTGTGGAAACGACCCAGGATCTCTTGTTCCTATTGCCGCTGCGCTACGAAGACCGTACACGCGTCGTTCCTTTGGGCGAGCTGCGCTTGGGACAACGCGCCTCCGTGGAAGGCGAGGTGCTGCTCACCGAGGTCGCCTTTCGCGGGCGCCGGCAAATGCTCTGCAGGATCGCCGACGGGTCGGGTTTCCTGACGCTGCGCTTTTTTTACTTCACCGCGCAGCAGCAGCAAGGCTTGGCGCGCGGCGCCCGCGTGCGCTGCTTCGGCGAGGCACGCCGGGGACCTAAGGGCTTGGAATTCGTGCATCCCGAATATCGGCGCGTCGACCCCAAAGCCCCGCAACCGCCCGAGGAACATCTCACGCCGATTTATCCCGCGACGGAGGGCGTAACGCAGGGACGGCTGCGCCTGCTGGTGAAATTGGCGTTGGACCAGGTCGGGCCTGAAGATCCCAAGGATTGGTTGCCGGCGGCGGTGCTCGCCGACTCGCGCTTGCCGAGCTTGCGCGAGGCCTTGCTGTACGTGCACCGCCCGCCCACCGACGCGCCGGTGGACTTGCTCTTGAGTTATCGTCATCCGGCCCAGCGCCGCTTGGCATTCGAGGAATTGCTGGCGCACCAATTGTCGCTCAAGCTGCTCAGACAGCGGATACAGAGCGATCCGGGGTGGGCCCTTACGGCGGCCGGGGATTTGAGGAGCCGTTTTTTGAGCGCGCTGCCTTATCGCATGACGGCCGCGCAACGGCGCGTGCTGCTCGAGATAGAAGCCGACTTAAGTCTCCCTAAACCGATGCTGCGTTTGGTACAGGGCGACGTGGGCTGCGGCAAAACCTTGGTTGCGGCATTGGCAGCGGCTCGAGCCATACAAATGGGACGGCAGGTCGCGCTGATGGCGCCCACCGAGTTGCTGGCCGATCAGCATGCGCAAAATTTTCGCCGCTGGTTCGAGCCCTTGAGCGTACCCGTCGCCTTGTTGAGCGGCCGCCTGACCGGCAAGACACGCAGCAGCGTGCTCGAGGGCATCCGCGCAGGCCACGCGCCCATCGTCATCGGCACGCATGCGTTGTTTCAGGAGAGCGTCGAATTCTCTTCGCTGGCACTGGTCGTGGTCGATGAGCAGCACCGCTTCGGCGTGCATCAACGGCTGAGCTTGCGCGAGAAGGGCGCGGCGGATGGCCATCAGCCGCACCAGCTCATCATGACCGCGACCCCGATTCCGCGCACGCTGGCGATGACGGCTTATGCCGACCTCGACGTATCCGTGATCGATGAAATGCCGCCGGGACGCACGCCGGTAAAGACCGTGGTTCTCACCGAGACGCGCCGCGATGAAGTGGTGCAGCGAATTCGTACGGCCTGCCTGGAAGGACGGCAAGCCTATTGGGTCTGCCCGCTCATCGACGAATCGGCGGAGATGCCCTACCAGGCCGCTGAAGAAACCGCCGCCGCGCTCGCCGCCGCGCTGCCTGAACTCAAGGTGGGATTGGTGCATGGGCGCATGCCGCCGCAGGCCAAGGAAGGCACCATGCGACGCTTCAAGGACGGCCAGATACAACTGCTGGTCGCCACCACGGTGATCGAGGTCGGCGTGGACGTGCCGAATGCCACGCTGATGGTGATCGAGAACGCCGAACGCCTAGGATTGGCGCAACTGCATCAGCTGCGCGGCCGCGTCGGCCGCGGCCAGCACGCCAGCACCTGCTTACTTCTGTATCGAGCGCCATTGTCGGCGCTGGCGCGCCAGCGCTTAGGCGTCATGCGCGATACCAATGACGGCTTCGAGGTGGCACGGCGCGATCTGGAACTGCGCGGACCCGGCGAGCTGTTGGGACCCCGTCAAACCGGACTCGCGCAAATGCGTGTTGCCGATTTGTTACGCGATGCGGATTTGTTGCCGCGGGTGCAAATCGCCGCGGAGACACTGCTGCGCGACTGGCCGAAAAATGTCGCGCCGCTCATTCGCCGATGGGTGGGACATGCAGAGCAATACGGCCGCGTGGGGTAGAATCGATCGGATGAGCCGAGGCAACGCACGTCCGATCGAATCCATTCAATGGCAGCCGCAGGAGCGGCTGGGGCAATTGTCCATGGATGCGCAGCTGCGGCCCTGGCTCATCGGCAAGGGATTGCTGACGTTGCGGCTCCGTCAAGCCTGCGGCGAGCGCTTCGCGCTGCGCCTGGTGGATCAATGGACGGGCCTCTTGAGCGCCTCGCACTGGGCGGCGCTGCGGCTCGAGGACAACGCCGGCCTGTTTCGGGATGTGGAAATGTGCTGCGGCGGGAATGTCTGGGTATTCGGCCAGACCATCGTGCCGGACTCCACGCTCTGCGTGCATCCCTGGCTCGCGGAACTCGGCGATTCGGCGCTGGGCGAGACCTTGAGCGAGCTGTCCGGCGTGGAGCGCGGCTCCTGCGAATACGCCTGGCTGCCGACGGCAGAAGCGGTGACGGCGCGTGCGCTGCGCGATGCCGAGATCAAGCCGGCGGGACTTTGGGCGCGGCGTGTCCGCATCACGCTGCGCGGCGCGCCGCTGCTGACGCAAGAGTTGTTTCTGCCCGCCATGGGCCGCGTCTAGGCAACTTCGCGCGTGCCACTGCCACGCAACGGCGATGAACTGGCCCAGATGATCATGGCGCGCTTGCGGTGGTATGCCTACCGCATTCGCTTTCATCCCTGGACCACGGACGAGCTGCCGAAGATTCTCGGTACTGTCCACGACTACATCCGGCTCACCCGTCTCGACCGCCCGATCGGCATTTGGCTGCTGCTCTGGCCGACGTTGTGGGCGGTTTGGATCGGCAGCCGCGGTCGACCGAAGCCGCTGATATTCATCACCTTCGTGGCGGGAACCGTGCTGATGAGATCGGCCGGCTGCGCCATCAACGACTACGCCGACCGCAGTTTCGATCCGCAGGTCGCGCGCACCAAGGATCGGCCCTTGGCCGCCGGCCGACTCTCGACGCTGGAAGCCTTGGTGCTGTTCGCCATCCTGTCGCTGGCCGCGCTCCTGCTGGCGCTGCAGCTGAATCGGCTGACGCTGCTGTGGGCGGTGGCCGGCGCGTTCATCGCGGTGACGTATCCGTTCGTGAAGCGATTCTTGTCGGTGCCGCAGCTGTATCTTGGGTTGGCTTTCGGCGCCGGGATTCCCATGGCATTCGCCGCGCAGATCGAGTCGGTGCCGAAAGTCGCGTGGCTGCTGCTGCTCGCCAACGTGCTGTGGGTGACGGTGTACGACACCATGTACGCCATGGTGGACCGCGACGACGATCTGCGCATCGGCGTGCGCTCGACGGCCATCCTGTTCGGCGATTCGGATCGGCACATCATCGCGGTGCTGCAGGTCATGACGCTGGTGACGCTGTACCTGGTGGGGAAAGCCATTCGCGCGGGCGCGTGGTACAACGCCGGATTGGTTGCGGGAGCGCTGTTTTTTATTTATCAGCTCTGGCTGATTCGCGCCCGCGAACGCGCGGGGTGCTTCCGCGCCTTTCTCAACAACAATTATTTCGGCATGTCGGTGTTCATCGGGCTGGCGCTGGAGTATCAGTTCGCGCGCTTGAGCTAGGCGCCGCTTCAGCCGTGAGGTGCCGCTTCAGCTGCGCCGCAAATGCTCGAGCACCAGCTCGTTGAATTCGCGCGGCGCTTCCATGTTGACCATGTGCCCGGCCTTGGGGATAGCCCGCAAGGTGACCCGCGGCATGTCGGCAGCGACGCGACGCGCGATGCTTTGAAAATCCGGCAAATCGAGTTCGCCGACGATCATGAGCGTCGGCACGGCGATCCTCGCCAGCACCTCGGCCGAGGGCGGTTGGGGTGTGACGTCCGGATCCTTCTGCCACCAATGCCAACCCGAGTAGCGCGAGATCATTGCCTCGAGCGACGCCGCCACGGCGGCCTGGCCGCGCGCCGGGTCAAACAACGGATGCTGAAGCCAGAGTTGCTTCGCCCCGAAAATATCCTGCCGCCGTGCGGCCTGCATCATCTGCTGCGAGCGCTGCAGCCATTCCTTGCTCCACGCATGTCCATCGAGCGCGGTATCCACCAGCGTGAGCGAGCGCACCGCCTCAGGTTCCTGCGCGGCAATGCGCAGCGCGACGCGGCCGCCCATCGACAGCGCAACGATGTGTGCGGGGTGTGCGCGCAGAAACTCGGCCAATGCCAAATAGTCATCGACATGCGAGTAATGTCCTTCGGGCGTACTCGAGGCACCATAGCCGCGCAGGTCGTAGCGGATGGCGCGATGACCGGCCGCCGCAAACACCGGCCATTGCGGATCCCACATCGCGGCGTCGAGGCCGAAGCCGTGCAGGAACACCACCGGATCGCCGTCGCCGGCCGCCTCGTACTTGAGCCAGCCGCCCGGCCGCTCGAATCGTCCTGATGTCATTGAATCTTCCCGAAAGTCAGCTCCTCGACGCGCCGCGATTCTAACCGCTTGCCTGCAGGCAATTGGTAAACCCGCAACATCTTAGGCGGTTGACTAGAGGCCGCCACCCCCGAATACTGGCGCATCTAAAGCTAGGAGGCGACGTGAGCCTACGCAACGACTGGACGCTGGCTGAGGTTGGCGATCTTTTTGCTTTGCCTTTCATGGACCTAGTGTTTCGTGCACACGAGGTCCACCGCCGCTTTCAGGCGCCCAACACCGTCCAGGTCAGCACGCTTCTCAGCATCAAGACCGGGGCTTGTCCGGAGGATTGCGCGTACTGCCCGCAGAGCGTGAGATTCGACACCGGACTTGAGGCATCGGAACTGTTGGAGCTCGAAGAGGTAGCCGCTCGCGCCCGTGCCGCGAAAGATGCCGGCGCGACACGCTTTTGCATGGGCGCGGCCTATCGGTCGCCGAAGCCTAGGGACTTGCGCAAAGTCGTGGCCATGATCCGCGCGGTCAAGGACTTAGGACTCGAGACCTGCGCCACCCTCGGGATGCTGAGCGACGAACAGGCCCTCGAGCTCAAAGCGGCCGGCCTCGATTTCTACAATCACAATCTGGACACCTCTTCGCGCTACTACGAGGAAATCATCAGCACCCGCACGTACCAGGATCGGTTGGACACGCTGCAGTCGGTGCGCGACGCCGGTATCAAGGTCTGCTGCGGCGGCATCGTCGGCATGGGCGAAAAACCGCAGGACCGCGTCGAGCTGCTTCACACGCTCGCCACCTTGCCGGAACATCCGCAAAGCGTGCCGATCAATCAATTGGTGCGGGTCGCCGGAACCCCGTTGGCGGACGCGGCGGCGCTGGATCCGTTCGACTTCGTGCGCATGATCGCGGTGGCGCGCATTTTGATGCCGGCGAGTCACGTGCGCCTGTCGGCGGGGCGGGCTGAAATGAGCGATGAACTGCAGGCCCTGTGTTTCATGGCGGGTGCGAATTCTATTTTTTATGGCGAGAAGCTGCTCACCACGGGCAATCCCGACACGCTGCACGATCGAGAGCTGTTTCGCCGCCTGAAAATCCGCGCCGAAGCGCCGTCCGACGGCGCGCCCGCTGGGATGCACGGCGCCCGCTCCCCCTCTCACGCCGCGGGAACTTCTGTGGCATCGTAATCGCTTATGAGCGATGAAATCGGCGCGTACGCCCTCGAATCCCGCTGGGTCAGACGCTCCTTTGATCGTGCGGCATCCACCTTCGACGCGGCGGCCGTACTGCACAAGGAAGTCAGGGAAAATCTGCTGGAACGGCTGCAACTGACCAAGCTGGACCCGCGCGTGGTCGTGGACGCCGGCGCCGGCACGGGCCATGGCAGCCGTGCGCTCAAGCGCCGATACCCCGGTGCGGTGGTGGTGGCGCTCGACTCCTCGCCGCAGATGTTGAAGACGGCGGCGCGGCAGCAATCCTGGCGGCGCAAGTTCGAGCGGGTCTGCGCCGATGCCGAACTTTTGCCCTTGGGCGACGGCAGCGTGGATTTGATCGTCAGCAATTTGATGCTGCAGTGGTGCAATCCGGACACGGCATTTGCGGAATTTCGCCGCGTCCTCGCTCCGCAGGGATTGCTCGCCTTCAGCGCCTTCGGACCCGATACGCTGCGCGAATTGCGCAGCGCTTGGAGTCAGGTCGACGCGCACAGCCATGTGCATCAATTCATCGACATGCACGATCTGGGCGATGCCTTGGTGCGCAACGGCTTTGCCGCGCCGGTGCTCGATGTCGAGCGATTCACGCTGCGCTATGTGGATGTGCGCAAAGTCGCCGCGGATCTGAAGGCGACCGGGGCGCACAATGCCACCGTGGGCCGGGCGAAGGGCCTCACCGGCCCGCGCAAGTTTGCGGCCATGCAGGCAGCGTACGAGCGCTTCCGCCAAGAAGGCCGGCTGCCCGCCACCTATGAAGTGGTGTTCGCGCATGCGTGGGTCCCAGCGCACGCCCCGCGGCGCGCTGCCGCGGAGCCGGCGAGCGTGTCCCTGGAAGAAATCAAGCGAGAATTGCGCGCGCGGCGCGCCAAATAGGGTCCTCGCCGATGCCCGCGCAGCCTGCGCTACGATATCCTTGGCAGCATGGAGCAGCGGATCACGCTCGTGCCAAATTGCTCGCTGACGGTCTCGGGCGCCAGGCTGTTTTTCGGCGCTACCTGCCTGTTTTCCTTGGGCTTTGCGCTGTTCTTTGTCCTGCAGGGATTTTGGCCTGTTTTGGTGTTCTGGGCTTTAGAGATGCTGGCCCTTGGGATAGCCTTGCGCGCCAGCATGCAGCGGCGAAATTACACCCAGACGGTGCTGATCACCGATTCTCAGGTGAGCCTCGTGACCCGTTCGCGCCATGGCGAGGCAAAACAGGAGTTTGCGAGGCATTGGGCGAAGGTTAGACTTCGCAGTCCGCCACGGCGTAATGGGACCAGCCGGCTCACGATCGAGAGCCACGGCCGGGCTTACGAGATCGGCCGCTTCCTCACTGAAGAGGATCGCCGCGTGTTGGCGGAGCGTTTGGGTAGATTAGTCGGCGGCGTGAATGAATCGCCGCCGCTTGAAGTCGCGAAATAGGGGATCCGTTTAGATGAGACTTATCAGAGGCAGTATCGATCGCAGCACATCTTGGCGGCGCAGGCTGAGTTGCGCAGGGGTGTTTTGCGCGGCCGCTCTCGGACTGGCCGGCAACGCCGCTGCCAATACCTCCGACGGCTACAACTTGCCGACCGGTGTGACCGACCTGGCGCGGGACATGTACGGCCTGCACATGGAGGTCTTTTGGATCTGCGTCGCCATCGCGGTCATCGTGTTCGGCGCCATGATTTTCGCGTTGGTGAAATTCCGCCACTCGCAGGGCGCGGTAGCCGACACCACCATGCTTCACAGCACCAAGGTGGAAATCATCTGGACCATCATTCCCGTGCTGATCCTGGTGTTCATGGCGGTCCCGGCGGCCGATCTCATCCTCAAGCAAGAAGACACCCGCAATTCCGAGTTGTCCATCCGCGTGACCGGATATCAGTGGAAATGGGAATACTCCTACATGGACGCGGCAGAGGGCGTGGATTTTTTCTCCACGCTCGCGCGCGACTCCAATTTTGCGCGTCAGGTGGGTTCCGGCATCGATCCCAAATCGGTGCCCAACTATCTGTTGGAGGTCGACAAGCCGCTGGTGATCCCGAGCGGCACCAAGGTCCGGCTGCTGCTGACTTCACAAGACGTGATCCATGCCTGGTGGGTGCCGGATTTCGGCGCCAAGCGCGCCGCGATCCCGGGCTTCGTCAATGAACTGTGGTTCAAAGTCGATCCCGGCAAGGAAGGAATCTATCGCGGACAATGCGCCGCGCTGTGCGGGCGCGACCACGGCTTCATGCCGGTAGTGGTGGATGTGCGCACGCCCGACGAGTTCAAGAAGTGGGTGGAGACGCAGAAGGCGGCCGCGAAGCAGGCAGCCCTGCCCGCGCCGGCCGCGCCGCCGCCCACCGCGCAAGCACAGCCTTAAATAAACCAAGCAGCAATTATTCAAGAGAGCGATCCGACTATGGCCAATGTTCACGCTAGCAACACCGCGCACGATCACGATCACGCGCATGACGATCATGATCATCATGGTCCGGCCACCGGCATCAAGCGGTGGATCTTTGCTACCAACCACAAAGACATCGGCACGATGTATCTGGTGTTCAGCCTGATCATGTTCTTCATCGGCGGCACGATGGCCATGCTGATCCGCGCCGAACTGTTCAAGCCCGGCCTGCAGCTCATGGACCCGGTGTTCTTCAATCAGATGACCACCAATCATGCGCTGATCATGATCTTCGGCGCGGTCATGCCCGCGTTCGTCGGTTTGGCGAATTGGATGGTGCCCCTGCAGGTCGGCGCGCCCGACATGGCGCTGCCGCGCATGAATAATTTCAGCTTCTGGATTCTGCCCTTCGCCTTTACCTTGCTGCTGTCCACCTACTTCGTGCCGGGCGGCATGGCGGCCGCAGGCTGGACCATGTATCCACCTCTGGTACTGCAGACCGGCGATGCCTTTCCGATGCTGATCTTCGCCATACACATGATGGGCGCTTCCTCGATCATGGGTGCGATCAATATCATCGTCACCATCATGAACATGCGCGCCCCCGGCATGCACCTGCTCAGCATGCCGCTGTTTACCTGGTCGTGGCTGATAACCGCGTACCTGCTGATCGCGGTGATGCCGGTGCTCGCGGGCGCGGTCACCATGCTGCTCATGGACCATTTTTTCGGCACCAGTTTCTTCAACGCGGCAGGCGGCGGCGACCCGGTGATGTTCGAGCACATCTTCTGGTTCTTCGGTCACCCCGAGGTGTACATCATGATATTGCCGGCCTTCGGCATCATCTCGGAAGTTCTGCCGACATTTGCGCGCAAGCCGCTGTTCGGCGCGACCTCGATGATCTACGCCATCGCCTCGATCGCTTTCCTGTCCTTCATCGTGTGGGGACACCACATGTTCGTCGACGGCATGCCCGTGGCCGCGCAACTGTTCTACATGATGTCGACCATGCTCATCGCCGTGCCGACGGGCGTGAAGGTATTCAATTGGACCGCGACATTGTGGCGCGGCTCGCTCTCATTCGAACCACCGATGCTATTCGCACTGTCGTTCCTGTTTCTGTTCAGCATCGGCGGCTTCTCGGGATTGATGCTGGCCATTGTTCCCGTGGATTTTCAGTACAACCAGACCTACTTCGTGGTCGCGCACTTTCACTATGTGCTGGTGCCCGGCGCAATATTCGGCATCATGGCGGGGGTGTACTACTGGATCCCGAAGTGGACCGGCCACATGTACAACCAGACCTTGGCCAAGTGGCATTTCTGGCTGTCGACGATTTTCGTCAATGTCCTGTTCTTCCCGCAGCATTTCTTGGGGCTCGCCGGCATGCCGCGGCGCATTCCAGACTACGCCGTGCAATTCACCGACTGGAACATGGTTTCCTCGATCGGCGGCTTCTGCTTTGGAGCTTCGCAGATTTTATTTGCGATCGTGATCGTGCAATGCATACGCGGCGGCAAGAAGGCGAGCGCCAAAGTGTGGGATGACGCACGGCCGAACGGTCTGGAGTGGACCCTGTCCTCGCCGCCGCCCTATCACAGCTTCACCACGGCGCCCGAAATCAAGTGAGCGCGACTCAACACGCACGTCCATCCCAGGACACGCGAAAGCTGCGGATCAGGAACGCGGCCTTGGGATTGGCTACCTTGGCGCTGGCGTTCTACTTTGGATTCATCGCACTGCTGGTCTTCCGCGGCCACCATTGATGGATCGCAAGCGCGCCAATCTCAAGCTGGTCCGGGGGCTGCTGATCATGACCGCGGCCAGCTTCGCATTCGGCTGGGCACTGGTGCCGCTATACGATGTGTTCTGCCGCGCGACGGGCATCGGCAATGCCGAAGCCAAGGCGGGTCCTGCCATAGTCAATGAAGCGATCGACCCGAATCGCGAAGTCACCATCGAATTCGTCGCCTCGCCGGCTTCGGTGGGCAGCTATGAGTTCAGGCCCAAGGTTGCCTCGATGCGCATTCATCCGGGCAAACTGTATGAGACCGAGTTTTATGCGAAGAACCTGACCTCGGTGCCGTCCGTCGCGCAGGCGGTTCCCAGCATTTCGCCGACCGGCACGGCGCAGTACTTCCATAAGACCGAGTGCTTTTGCTTCAGTCCGCAGAAGTTCGCCGTGGGGGAAGGCCGCTATATGCCCGTGCGATTCATCGTGGACCCGCAGCTGCCGGCGAACGTCGATCGGCTCACGTTGGCATACACCTTCTACGATACGACCCAAGAATCCGCAACACGGCGTTGAATCCAGCCGCTAAACTATGGTCGTTGCTAAACTGCCGTTCCTGAACCGTTAGAGATTTGAATATGGCGCAAGTGTCCCTGGACGACCACAACCACTACTACGTTCCCCACAGCAGCCCGTGGCCCATCTATGGCTCGGTGACACTGTTCACGCTGATGTCCGGCGCCGTCATCACGCTCAACGACTGGGGCCCGGCGTGGTTCTTGCTGCCGGGATTTTTGATGCTGGTGATGCTGTTCATTTTATGGTTTCACACCGTTATCGGCGAGAACCAGAGCGGCATTTACAACATGGCCGTGGACCGGTCGTTCCGCATGGGAATGATGTGGTTCATTTTTTCCGAGGTGATGTTCTTCGCCGCCTTCTTCGGCGCGCTGTTCTACGCGCGCAATTACTCGGTTCCCTGGCTCTCGGGCGACGGCGTGAAGATTTTCACCAAACTGCTGCTGTGGAACGACTATAACGGCGACTGGCCCACCAACGGGCCGGCAACCTTGAGCCCGCGCGCCAATGGCACATTCGAGACGATTCCGGCGCTCGGATTGCCCTTGATCAATACGGCCATCCTGCTCTCGAGCAGCGTCACGGTAACGATCGCACACCATGCGCTGATCACCGGGCATCGAACCCGATTGAAGATTTTTCTGGCGATGACATTTCTGCTGGGCTTTTCCTTCGTGTTCCTGCAGGCGACCGAATATCACGAGGCTTACACCGAATTGGGCCTGCAGCTGCGCACCGGCATCTATGGAACCACGTTTTTCATGCTGACCGGCTTTCACGGCCTGCACGTGACCGTCGGGGCTATCATGCTCACGGTGATTTGGTTCAGAGTGATGAGGGGCCACTTCACGCCGAAGCGGCATTTTGGTTTCGAAGCCGTCGCGTGGTACTGGCACTTCGTCGACGTGGTTTGGCTGGGCTTGTTCTTCTTCGTCTATTGGCTGTGATGCGACAGGTGCAGCGGCTCGATCCAGCCGCTGTAGTAGGCGACGATTAGCAGCACGAACAACGCCACAGAAAGGCCGATCCGCCAGGCCAGGGCCACGACCATTTTTTTCCCGTCGTCTTCGCGGTTGCTGGATAAGTGGAACAGCGCTTTGCCCAGGCTGATCAGAATCAGCACCAGCATCACGAGGATGAGATATTTGAGTGCCATTTAGCGCGTCTAAGCCTTCCAGGACCTGCAGTATATCGTGCCCTTTAAAGTCGGTAATCGCACTTTCGCCCCGAGGGCGTTCACGACGCTGCTGACCGTTGCATTGATTGCGCTCTTGGTTTCGCTCGGACGCTGGCAGCTGCACCGCGCCGATGAGAAGCGCGTCTTGTTCGAGTCCTTCGCCGCCGGCGGCGGCGCGACGCGTCCGATCGACCTCGAGACCCCGAAACTGCCTCGTTACCAGCATGTTGAGGCTGCCGGGCACTACGATGACACGCGCCAGATTCTGATTGACAACATGGTCAATGCAGAACGCGTCGGGTATTTCGTGATCACACCCTTCGCTCTGCAGGGCGGCGGCTGGGTGCTGGTCAATCGAGGCTGGGTACCCTTAGGGTCGAGCCGTGCCGAGCGCCCGGCCATACCGGTCGCCGCCGACACCCGGGTGATCCGCGGCCGCGCCGATAATCTGCCGAGTCCCGGCATTCACCTGGGGGTGCCGGCGCCTCTCGCGCCGCCTTACCCGGTGGTGGCGAGTTTCCCCAGCCGCGCGGACATCGCGCAGCTGCTCAAAGAAAGCCAGTGGACCCCTGCCGCCGACTCGATCCTGCTCGATCCGGCCGAGGCGGACGGCTATGTACGCAATTGGGCGCCGCCGGGATTTCCGCCCATGCGCCATATCGGCTACGCGGTGCAATGGTTCGGATTGGCGCTGGCCTTGGCGGTGATCTACGTGGTCACGAACTTCAGGCGCGCCCAGCAGAAGCGCGCATGAACGAACGCAGCGCACATGCGCATAGAGCCCGGCAGCGGCGCAAGCTGATCGGGGTGGCGCTGATGTTCTTTGCGCCGCTGGCACTCGCCTTCTATTTGTACTACGGCATGAGATGGCACCCGGGCGGCCGCGTCAATGCCGGCGAATTGATCGCGCCGGCGCGGCCGCTGCCGCCGCTGGCGCTGCCCCTCCAGGCGGGCGATGCGCAAACCAAGCCGCGCTTTCTCAAGGGCAAATGGACCTTGCTGTATGTGCAGAACGGGCGCTGCGATGATGAATGCCGCAAGCATCTATACGACACGCGCCAGGTGCGCCTCGCGCTCGATCGCGAGATGGATCGGGTGCAGCGGGTATTCATCGGCGATGCCGATTGCTGCGATTTTGCGGAGCTCGAGCAGGCGCATCCGGATTTGATCATGATTCGCTCGAGCCCCGCCGATGCGCCGCTGCTCGCGTTGTTGCCGATGCGCGCGGGCGCGACGAATTCCCACCGCGTTTATCTCATCGACCCTTTGGGCAACGCGATGATGTTCTATGCCGCCGACGTAAAATCGAAGGGCATGCTCGAGGACATGAAGCGTCTGCTGCGCCTGTCTTCCATCGGCTGAAACGTGGATACGCAACGACGCCTGCTTTGGTTTCGGCGGCTTAGCCTGGCGGGCGCCGCGCTCGCGGTGACGGTCGTGGTTTTGGGTGCTTGGGTGCGCCTCACGGACGCGGGTCTCGGCTGCCCGGATTGGCCGGGGTGCTATGGACATATTTACCCGCAAGCGGATCAGCATTTCAGCAAAGCCATTCACGAGATGATCCATCGCTACTTTGCGAGCACCTTGGGGACGATCGTCATCGGCCTGCTGGTGTGGGCGGTGTGGAATCGCAAGGTCCGCGGCCAACCGCTGATGTTGGTCGTGCTGCTGTTCATTCTCGTCTGCCTGCAAGGCGCGCTCGGCGCCTTGACGGTCACCTTGCTGCTCAAGCCCCTGATCGTCACCGCACACCTTTTGGGCGGCCTTACCACCCTGGGAATTCTCTGGTGGCTGTCGCTCACGCCTCCGCGGCGCGGGCTTGCGGCACGAGACTGGGCGCCTGAGTTGCGGCTGCGCAAATTTGCGCTGCTGGCGCTTGCGGCGCTCGCACTGCAAATCGCGCTCGGCGGCTGGACCAGCAGCAACTATGCGGCGGTGGCCTGTCCGGATTTTCCCACCTGCCAGCAAACCTGGTGGCCGCACATGGATTTTCGCAACGCCTTCGTGCTGTGGCGCGGCCTCGACATCGACTACACCGGCGGCGTGCTCGCGAATCCGGCGCGTATCGCCATTCACGTCACCCATCGGATCGGTGCGGTGATCGCGGGCTCGATTCTGGTGGCCGTGGGGATCATGACTGCCGTTCGCGCCCGAAGCCGTGCTTTAAGGCTTGTAGGCGCTTTGTTGATCGTCGCCGTGCTGCTGCAGATCAGCATCGGGATTACCATGGTGCACCTGGGAATGCCCTTGCTGGTGGCGACCGCGCACAATGCGGGGGCGGCTCTGTTGGTAATTTCTACGGTGACGCTGCTGCGGCTGCTGCAGCCGGAATCTTGAGGCAAGCGTGTTACCCTTGCGCCATGTCCACCGTTCCCGATAGTCCGCCGATTGCCGGCGCCGCCCACGGCGGCTGGCGGGACTATTTGGAGCTCACGAAACCCAAGGTGAGCCTGCTCATCGTGTTCACCGCCATCGTCGGCATGGTGCTGGCTTCGCCGGGTTGGATACCGCTCAATGCGTTGATCTTAGGTTCCATCGGAATCGCCCTGGCCTCAGGTTCGGCGGCTGCTTTCAATCATATTTTGGATCGGCGCATCGACGGTCTGATGAACCGCACGCGGCGCCGGCCGCTGCCCACCGGCCACATGCGGGAAAATCACGCGATCATCTTTGCCGTCGCCCTAGGCACGGCATCGATGCTGATTTTGTGGGCCGGCGTGAACGCGCTGACGGCCGCGCTCACGTTCTGCTCATTGATCGGCTACGCAATCGTGTACACCATGTGGTTGAAGCGCGCGACGCCGCAAAACATCGTGATCGGCGGCGCCGCGGGTGCAGCCCCACCGATACTCGGCTGGGCCGCGGTCACCAATACCATCGACCCCAATGCGCTGGTCTTATTTCTGATCGTATTTACTTGGACACCGCCGCATTTTTGGGCCCTGGCGATCGCGCGGCGGGACGATTATGCCAAGGTGGGCATCCCAATGTTGC
>DATATA010000092.1:0-2568 GCA_036263775.1 Steroidobacteraceae bacterium
CGCGACTGGTGGACGCGCAACGTGAACGACGGCGAGCCGGTGGAGCAGTACCGCGCGCGCGATCTGATGAAGATGATGGCCGAATCCGCCTGGCGGTGCGGCGATCCGGGCATGCAATACGATACGACGATCAACCGATGGCACACATCCAAAGCCACTGATCGCATTTATGCGTCGAACCCGTGCTCGGAGTATATGTTCCTCGACGACACGGCTTGCAACTTGGCTTCCTTGAATCTTTTGAAATTCCTCGGAGCGAATGGGCAATTCGATACCGAAGGATTTCGCCACGCGGTGGACGTGACCATTACCGCGCAAGAAATTCTGGTGGACAACGCGAGCTATCCTACGGAAAAGATCGGGCGCAATTCGCACGATTACCGTCCGCTGGGCATTGGCTATGCGAATTTGGGCGCGCTGTTGATGTCCATGGCGCTGCCTTACGATTCCGACGGCGGCCGCGATGTCTGCGGCGTAATTTCGGCGCTGATGACGGGCGAATCCTACGCGCAGTCAGCGCGCATCGCGGAGCGCATGGGCCCTTTTGGCGGCTATCCGCGCAACCGCGAGTCCATGCTGGATGTGATTCGGATGCATCGCGATTCGCTGCGGCCGATTAAAGAGGAAAATGTGCAGCCGTCTCTGCTCCACGCCGCGCAGGAATCGTGGGATGCGGCGCTCGAACTGGGAGAAAAGTTCGGGTACAAGAATTCGCAGGTTTCAGTGCTGGCTCCGACGGGCACGATCGGCTTCATGATGGATTGCGATACCACCGGCATCGAGCCCGATCTGGCGCTGGTGAAGCAGAAGCGGCTGGTGGGCGGCGGGGTGATCAAGATCGTCAACAACACCGTGCCCCAGGCGCTGATGAAGCTCGGATATCCGCCGGAGCAAGTGGCGCAGATCGTTGATTACATTGACGCGCAGGGAAAAATCGAAGGTGCGCCGGGACTCAAGCCCGAGCACTTGCCGGTATTCGATTGCTCGCTGACGCCGATGGGCGGCGGCCGGTCCATTCCCTGGCGCGGCCATTTGCGCATGATGGCGGCGGCACAGCCGTTCCTTTCGGGCGCGATCAGCAAGACGATCAATATGCCGGAGGAATCCACCATAGACGACATCATCGAGGCGTATACGGAATCATGGAAATTTGGCCTGAAGGCCGTCGCGATTTACCGTGATAATTCGAAGCGTTCGCAACCGCTCTCCGCAGCCGGTAAGAAGGAAGATGAAAAAGCTGCGGCGCCCGCCAAGGTTGCCGTTATGCCCACACCGTCCGCGCTGCAAGGATCTTTCCAGGTGCCGCTACAGCCGGCGGTTCCCGGACCCGAGCAGCACGAACTCTTCGTGCGTGCTCGGCGCGAAAAGCTGCCTGCGGAACGGAAGTCCATCACCCACAAATTCTCGGTCGGCGGACACGAGGGCTATATCACCGTCGGAATGTATGACGATGGCAAGCCCGGCGAAATTTTCATCAAGATGGCGAAGGAAGGCTCCACGCTCTCGGGCATCATGGACGCCTTTGCGCTTTCCGTTTCCATTTCGCTGCAATATGGCGTTCCGTTGCGCGCGCTGGTGGATAAATTCTGCAATTCGCGCTTTGAGCCTTCAGGCTACACAGGCAATCCAAAGATTCGCTACGCGAAGTCGGTCGTCGATTACATCGGACGCTGGCTCGGCGGGAAATTTATATCGCCGGACTATCTGGATCACGACGATGTCGCTGTGCCGGAGCGCGGCGCCGATGCGGAATCGGCGGCAGCGGCCGGTGTCGCGACGGCGCCTGGTCCTTTTGCGGTCCCCGGGGCGGTCGAGGAACCGACCACGCGTCCTCGCGCGGCGCTGGAGGATGCGCCGTACTGCTCCGAGTGCGGCATGCTGATGACTCCCAACGGAAGCTGCTACAAGTGCTCCAACTGCGGCTCGACTTCAGGCTGCAGCTAGGACGCACAACAAATCGGCGGAAGAGTGAAAAGGGGCGCCCCTGGTGGCGCCCTTTTTGTTTGCGGCGCGCACAGAACCGACACCGAAGGGCACAACGGAGCCGAATCTTCAAAGTCGGGTTGCGCCTTGACAATGCCGAGACGGGACATATACGGTATTCGTTTGCGTTGTGGCTTCAGGAGCGGACTGCACCGGTGAGTTTCAGCGACCACGCGTCTGAGATCCCGTAGTCGGCTTTTCACCAAAATATAGAGAGGGAAAGCGAATGCCTCATAAGCTGCAAAATATACTTGCACGCGTTCCGAGTGACATCGATATCGCGCAGGCCGCCACACCGATCCCGATCGATAAAATTGCCGCCGAAGCTGGCATTCTGCCGGACGAACTCGAGCTTTACGGCAAGAACAAGGCAAAGGTACGGCTTGAGGTTCGCGACCGTCTGAAGAACACACCCAACGGAAAATACATTGTGGTGACAGCCATCACGCCCACGCCGCTCGGCGAAGGCAAAACCACCACGACGGTGGGGTTGAGCCAAGCCCTGGGCGCCCATCTCGGCAAAAAAGTTTTTACGTGCGTGCGGCAGCCAAGCCAGGGCCCGACGTTCGGCATCAAGGGCGGCGC
>DATATA010000006.1:0-2422 GCA_036263775.1 Steroidobacteraceae bacterium
CCTGCTCCCAAATCTATCCTCCCCTCGACTCTATCCCCCAAATCTATCCCCCAAATCTATCCCCCAAAGCGAAGATGCCTCGCGTTCTGGCGGACGAGCGCGAGGCTCCTGAACCGAAGCTTTGCCAGTACGGCGCAGCGCTTAGGTCGCGACCAGATTTTGGGCCGAGGACTTGCCGGTCCTGCGATCCGCTATGACCTCATACGAGACCTTCTGACCCTCGTTGAGGCTGTGCATTCCGGCCCGCTCGACGGCGCTGATGTGGACGAACACGTCGTTGCCACCATCGTCCGGCTGGATGAATCCGAAGCCCTTCTTGCTGTTGAACCACTTCACGGTTCCCTTGGCCATTTGCGTTGTCTGCTTTCAATATGGTGAGTGCGAGTGGCGCGATCGAGCGCCGCCGGTGAGCATCGGGTTTTGGAGAGGGTCGTCAGCAAGGCCGCTTACGCGCGCGAGGCCAATTCGCTCGGCCGCAACTCGATCCGTATATATATAGATGCTCTTGATCGATTTAGCAAGATCGCGACAGGAGCGAGGTCAGCGGGACAAACTTCGGGAATTCGGGCGCACACTGAGATCATGGTTCAAGATCGTGGTCCAAGATCGTGACAAAAGATCGTGATAAAAGATCGTGATCAAAGAGTATCGCGGAACCTGATTTGCCCGTCGCAAAGTGCAGATTGCCGTGCAATGCTTGCGCAAACCACATGTGTGATGATGCTCTTCCGATGAAACAACGGCGTCGACGGCCTGCGTTCAGCAAGGCCGAGCTCAGAGCACAGGCTGAGCAGGCGGGTGGCCTAACTAACAAGCCGATCCTGAAACTTCCACTGAAGTCGTGAGACGATGCGGTCGCTGCGGCGAGTAGTCTGCGGTGATAGTCGAGCCTGACCAGTCGCTGCGCGTCTTCAAGTGTCATTGGTGTGACAGGCAGGCTTGACGAACATGGTCCGCTCGAGCGCCGATGAGCGCAATGGGCGGTTCGATCCGAGCGCTGCCGTCGGCGGTTTGCCTATAACGTAAAATCGCAGACGAGCGAAGCATGCCGTGCTAGACTGTCGGTCTGGGCGATTCCGGAAGCGATACGCCCCGGACGCGAAGCTTCGCGGCGCTCCAAACAACGTTGCTAACTAGAATACATGGAGGGGAGGTGCTCATGGTCAAATCCAAGACGATGCTCGTTAGCAGCGTGGCGGCAATCCTGATCGCCGCCGCAACGTCTCCGGCCAGTGCGGCCGGCAATTGCGCCGATCTGGCGAACCTGAAGATCATGCCAAGCGAGATTGGGCTAGGGAGCGGCGGTGCAACGGTCACCTCCGCGCAGCTGGCGACGGTGCCCGCTGATCCGCTCAATCCCGGCGCGCCGCGCGATTACTGCAAGGTGCTGGGCGCGGTTGCGCCGATCGACCCGAACGCGCCGCCGGTCAATTTCGAGGTCAACCTGCCCGCCGACTGGAATGGCAAGGCCGTGCAATATGGCGGTGGCGGCTCCAATGGCGTGCTCATTACCGCCCTGGCGCCGTTGCGCGATGCGCGGCGCGACACGCCGGTGCCGGTGGCCCGCGGCTTTGCGACCTGGGGCACCGATTCCGGCCACGACAACAGGAAGCTCGCCGCGCCGCGTGCGTTTGCGCTCAACGATGAGGCGCTCGTCAACATGGCCTACGCCTCCTACAAGAAAACCCATGACGTGGGCGTGCGCATCGCCATGGCGTTCTATGGCCGCGCTCCGTCGAAAATCTATTTTTACGGCGGCTCCGAAGGCGGACGCGAAGGCCTGACGATGGCGCAGCGTTTCCCAGCCGATTTCGACGGCATCGTGAGCGTGGTGCCCGTGTCCAATTACACTGGCGCCAATCTGATGCGAGCGAAGCTCGCGCAGCTGCAGCGCGAAGGCGGTTGGATCAACCCGGCCAAGGTCAAGCTGATCCACAATGGCGTCAATGCCGCCTGTGACAAGCTCGACGGTCTCGATGACGGCGTGATCGGCGCCTATGAGAAATGCCTGAGCACGTTCGATGTGGGCACGCTGCGCTGCCCGAACGGGGCCGACACCGGCGACACTTGCCTCTCCGACAAGCAGATCGAAGCTGACCGGCTGGTGCACCGGCCTTATCAATATCCATTCGCGATGAAGAACGGCGTCACGGCGTTTCCGGGATGGACCTACGGCAGCGAAGTGCAGCCGGGCGGAATGGTCGACACCATCACCGGCGCGGAGGCGCCGCAATTCCCCATCAAGAACGCGAAGGCGCAATCCGTCGCGTGGATCAACGCGGACGGTTTGGTGCGCTATTACTTCGCGCGCGATGCGGAATTCAACCCGTTGCAATTCGCGCCCGAAAAATTCGCCGGCCGGATCAAGGAGATTTCGGAGTTGTTCGACGCCACCGATCCGGACCTCGCGGCCTTCCAGGCG
>DATATA010000038.1:0-1652 GCA_036263775.1 Steroidobacteraceae bacterium
CGGCGTCGCCGCCGTCACCCTTTTTGTCGCCCGCATCGGCCGACAACACCGACGGCGGCAGCGCCTCGGGAAGGCCGAGCATGACGTTGTATTTGACGGTGACGTCCGGCTGCGGCGGCGCGTATCCGATCGACGGGGACGGCGCGGGTGCAGGTGCCGGGCCTGGTGGGGGCCCGGCCTGGGCTTGCGGCTGCGGCGGCGACGATTCCGGCTGTGGCCGCACCGCCGCTTCCTTGCGGTTGGGACGCGCGGCCTGCCGTGGCGGCGGACTCGCGGGTTGCGCGGCCGGCGGCGGCGCCGGCGCTTCCGCCGGCTTTGTCAGCGCGCCCAAATCGCTCGGCAGTTGCGGCGATGGCGCCGGTGCGGGCTCAGACTTCTTCCCGATCTCGTCGGGAGTGACGATGTCGACATTGACCGATTGGGTCGGCACGCTGCCGAACGGGTGGGCCTCGGCGTAGACGAATACCAGCGCCACGATCGACAGGTGCGCGATCGCCGATGCCGCAATCTCCGGCCGCATGAATTGCCGAATTCCCGCCATGTTCGGCCAATGTTGAACGACGCCCTTCCCTAATCTAGCACAGGGTGTATGCCGGGCCTCAATCCCATTTCGGCGCAAAACCGTAATCGGTGAAGCGGCCCTTTGGACTAGCCAACTCCGCGATTGCAGCCATATCGCCGTCATCAAGCGAAAAATCGAAAATGTCGATGTTCTCCGACAGCCGCTCGATGCGGGACGTACGCGGGATCGCGCAGACCTTCTGCTGCACCAGCCAGCGCAGGCAGACCTGCGCCGCGCTCTTGCCGTAACGCTCGCCGATCCGCGCCAGCGTGCCGTCGTTCTTGATCCTGCCCTTGGCGACCGGACTATAGGCCACCAGCGCCATATGATGCCGCGCGCAAGCCTCCCTCACCTTCGCTTGGTCGAGATAGGGGTGGTACTCGACCTGATCGCAGACCAATGGCTCCGGACAGGCGGCCACCGCCTGATCGATCAGCGCCACCGTGAAATTCGAGACCCCTATGTGCCGAGCCAGGCCGATTTGCTTGACACGCGCCAGCGCACCCAGCGTCTCCGACAACGGCACGTGCGGATTGGGCCAATGCAACAGCAACAGATCGACATGGGGCATGCGCAGCTTGACCAGGCTCTCCTTGGCGGACCGCTCGAGCTCATTGGGCGCGAAATGGGTGGTCCACACCTTGGTGGTCACGAACACGTCGTCACGTTTGATGCCGGAGGCGCGAATTCCTTCGCCGACCTCACGTTCGTTTTCATAGATTTGCGCAGTATCGAAGTGACGATAGCCAAGTTTCACTGCCTGCTCGACGATGCGAGCGCAGGTCCGCCCGCGCAGCTCCCACGTGCCGAGCCCGATGGAGGGAATTTTTGCGGCATTGGCTTCGACGAAAAGCATGGGCCAGGTACTCTCACCGCCGTGCGCATTATCTAGTGGAGCGGATTTGACGTTCGCTACCCTGCAGACCGCGAGCTCATCATGCGAACGTCAAATCCAAAGCTCCACTAGCATCTTTATTTAGCTAGTGGTCCCTTGATTCCAACATTCGCAAAGTGCCTGCAGAAAAGGAATGCGAATGTTGGAATCGGACCACCAGTGCTCCGATTCCGAAGTTCGCATCATATCGCGGCG
>DATATA010000050.1:0-21008 GCA_036263775.1 Steroidobacteraceae bacterium
ACTGCGCGCGGCGCCGTCGGCGACGCTCCACACCACGCCGCCGATCGGCTGCCAGTAGACATACAGCACCGCGAGTGCGAGCGAGCTCAACAGCACATAGGTGCTGCGCTCGGCTGCCTCCGGCACGTAGCGCTTCCACCAGGCCTTGAACGCCGGACGCGCCATGCCGCTGTGCTGCAAGGCGAACGCCGCCAGCAGACTCAAGTCCGCCGTCAGCGCGCGGCCCAAGGACGATGTGGGCACGCCATCCAGGCTGGTCGGCGTCAAAAAGCCGCCGATGAACCCGATGCCGTAGAGAAAAACACCGAAAAAGACCAGATAACTCAATATGCCGTAGGCAAAGATGGCGAGGCGGGACATATGTGCGAATTCCAATTGAACAAACAGGGCCGCATAGTGCCGCGCCCCTGTCTTTGCCGCATGGGGCGCACATCCCTATCTTAAGAGCTGGTATCCCTATCTTTTGGGTTCGCTTAAGAGCCCCCGCGTGCGCGCCGCAGCCGCGGCCTTCTGGCGGGTGGGTGCTTCGAGCCGGGCCATGATGGCCGATACGTGATGCTCGGCGGTCTTGGCCGAGATGCATAGTCGCCGTGCGATCTCCGAATTGCTCAAGCCCTCGTCCACCAATCCCAGGACCTGCACCTGCCGGCGCGTCAGCCCCGCCGCATTGGCGCGGGTCCCGGCAGTGGGTCCGCGCGGCACTGTGCGTGCGCCGCCGGCGCGCATTTCGCGGCGCAGGCGCAGGGCTGCCGGCACCGCACCCAGGCGATCGAAAATTTCCAACGCCTGTCGCTGCGCGTATTCATCTCCGGCGCACAAGGCCAGCGCCTCATCGTACGGACGGCCGAACTCGCGCCAAGCTGCAGCCGCCTCCTTCCAACGGCCTTCGCAGTGCTCGCGGAATGGACTGGAAAGCGGCGCGGTATTCGCCGGGGGATCGCCTAGCATATAGAGCCACAATGCCGAGTCCTCCATCACCCAGCGTGAATGCCGCTCTTCGGCCAGCGTGTACACGGCTCGCAGCTGTGCTTTTGCCTCCTCGAGGGCGGACCCCGCGCCGTCGTTCGACAGCCAGGCATCTTCTGCCGTGGTAGTGGCGATGTAGACGGTGCGCTGCGGCTCACCCATTCTCTCGGCCAGACGCTGCGCGGCGTCCAGAGGCGTTTCGGCGTCGGGGTCGCCGCGCCGCATACGCAGCCGCGCCAGCGCGATCAGCGCGGGAAACCGGTAGGTCTCGGCGGCGTAGGTCCGGCTGCAGATCTCCTGTGCTTCTTCTTCCGCGCGGGCCCAGTCGCCCTGGTCGAGCCAAATCATCGCGCGCCAGCCGCGCAGATACCCTTCCCAATGCGTGAGCTCGAGCGTGCCGGCGTAAGCCACGCCGCGCTCTATGTAATCGAGCGCCGACGAATAGTTGCGCCCCCAATAGTGCGAGCAGGTCAGATTGCAGGATGCGCGCTCGACATGGTCGTGATACTTGCCTGCGACCGCCAGTTCGAAACTCCGATTGAGTTCCGCGTATCCGGTGGCGCCGGCGTCGTCCGCCAGCGCCGAGCCGATGTTGCCCAGCGCATGAATGATGATTTCCTGCTCGCCCAATTGCCGCGCCAAATTCAGCGCGCGCTCGCCCCAGCTGATGGCGCTGTCCATGCGTGAGGCCAGCATGTCGAGCTGCGATTGATGCGAATAAGCCCAGGCGAGTTCGCGGCCCGGCGGCGTGGCCTGCAAAACGGCGATCGCTTCTTCGCAAAACTTTTCGGCCTCGGACCGAAGGCCGCACATCCAGGCAAAGCGGGTGAGGCGGGTCAGACCATGACCCAGCATCACCGTCTCGCCGGCTCGCCGGCGCAAGCCGGCCGCCTCCGTCATCGACACCATGGCCATGTCGGCCGAACCCATGAGGTAGGCCTGCTCCGCGTGCTGCTCGAGGGCCTCGACCACTTGGGCCCTTTCCATCGCGTCCCGATGGCGCAGCATGACGGCGAAATGCGCCGCCGCTTCGCGAGCCGCGCCGGCCCGCGTCGCCTCTTCGCCTGCGCGCCGTGCGAAATGGAGCAGCACCGCGATGTCGCCGGCGCGTTCCGCGTGGTGCGCAATCTCGCTGGCGCGCGCATCGGGGCGCCGCTTCAAGATATCCACCACCTTCTGATGCAGCGCCCGCCGACGCGCCGGCGTGATGGAGCTTTCGATGGCGCGGCGCGCGAGCTCATGCCGGAACCGCAGCAATCCGCCCTCGAGCGCCAGCATGCCTTTCTCCACGCATTCATCGAGACCTTCATCGATCATGCCCTTGACCAGATCGGCAACGACGGAGGTTTCCGCACGGCGCGGAAACAGCGACACCGCATCCAGCACGATCCGGGCCGAGTCGCACAAGCGCGATGCGCGCGCCAACGTCGCATCGCGGACCGCATCGGTCGGCAGGTCGCCCTCCACCGCCAATGCCTCGGTGACCAGAAACGGATTGCCCGCCGTGAGCGCGTACAACTCCTCGGCGCGGCGGCCGGCCTTTGCAGCCAAACCGGTCACTGCGGCGAGCGACAAGGGCTCGAGCGTCATGCGCTGCACGCTCCCGGCCGGTATCTCGCCGAGAACCGTGCGCACCGGCGAACGCGCGTCCACTTCCTCGTCCCGATACGTGATCAAGACCAGTGCGCGCACGCGCGCAATCCGCCGCCCAAGAAAACGGATGAGATCCAGGGTTGCGGTATCCGCCCAATGTACGTCCTCGACAATGAGCAACGCGGGTGCAATGCCATTGGACAATAGACGCAGCACCGATTCGAAGGCGCGAATGTGGTCCGCGCCCAGATCGAACGCCTCGCCATTGGCGCGCGCAATGTCGTGCAGCGGCAGTAAAACCTCGGGCGTGGAGAGATTTTCGCAGGCTCCCCAAAACACACGCGCGCTCTTTGCATGATTCTCGACGAAGCGTTCCGTGAGTGCCGTCTTGCCCGCGCCGGCCTCGGCCGCAATGGCGATGATTCGGCCTCTGCTTTCGCGCGCATGTGCGAAAGCCTCGCTTAGGCGCTTGAGCTGTTCTTCGCGCTCGAGTAGCTCGATCGGTGTAGCCTCGGGTCAGGCCGGCTCGGCCTGTCGGTATTGTGTACCTGTAAGGCGTCCGGATGCACCGCCGATGTTATTTTTCTTGCGCCCCGGGCCGCCAGTCCACCGCACCGAAACGCGTATGTCCCACGTAGGTATAGCCGATGCTGAAGGTCCCTATGGTCTGATGCGACGTCGGCAGGGTGGCGTAGCGCCCATTGCGGCCGGCCTCCGAGTAACGGAACGTGATGCCGTGCAAATTGTAGACGCGTACCGTGAGCGCCGTATCGATGCGCGAAATGTCCTCCGATCCCGTGCTCTCGGTCGCGGCGACTCGGCTGATGTAGTACTCGCGAAAAGTCGTGTCGAGCGAGACTCGATCTCCGACGATCAAGCGAGCCTGCACTTCGCCTTGAGGGGCCATGCCATAGTGGTAGTCGCGCTGGCCGTCGCCGAGCGCGCCTGCTTGAGCCACCCCGGCGCCGTGAATGACTCCGCCGCCTCCATAGCCCACCCCGAGCAACGCCGTGCCTTGCAGCGCGACTTGGCGCGACAGCCACCATTGGCCCGTGGTGCCGAGCGCAGCTGCGGTCGTGGAAACGCGAAACACTTGCGGCCCGACATATTCGTAGGTGCCGTACAGACCCCAGATGCCGCGGTAGTTGGGGCCGATCGCATAGTCGGTGCCATACAGCAAGCCGCGGCTGAATACGGTTTCAATCGCGTTGGCGGTGTCGACGCTTAGTTCGAAATTGAAATAATCGAACGGCCGGTCGTAACCGTAATCCGCTTTGCCGGGCAGCCCGTACGCCATGGTGAATATGGCGCTGGCGCTTTGCCGCCGGAATGTCTGGGCCGCAGGCGGCGCCGTCGCGTCCGCGTTCACATTGACGTTCGAAGTGAAATGCGTGCTCAAGCTCGCGCCCAGATCGACGCGGGCATAAACCGCTGGGTCGTTGCTGCGAAAAACCCCGGCGAAGCGATCGCCGTACAGCAATCGATTCACTCCCATCGAGGGCGAAATGATGGCGGCACCGATTTCCCGCAACAGCCCAGGCTTGCCGTCCGGGCCGCTCTCCAGCAACAAGCTCGCCATCCGAAACAGCGGCTCGCCCAAGAAATTCCCCGCGATGCCGCTCGCGACTTGATCGTTGATGGACGGGCGCGTGGTCTCGCCCGCGTACTCCCATAGCAGGCTGCCGGCAAAGGTGTAGGCAGAGGACTGCCAAAAATCCAATCCCGAAGAACGCGCGAGCCCCTGATAGAACGCGCCTTGATAAGGGTGCAAGAATTGATTGGTGGCGAAGGCGTCGTTGTCCACGACCCACTTGTGATGCAGATTGTCCTTGAAGTTCGACGGCGGCGAAGCGTACACCTGCGAATCCACCGCATAGTGATCGACGCGGTTCAGCAGCAGCTCGAAGGCTGGTATTTCCCAGGCCGGAACCAGATAGCTCTTGCCCTCGCCCATGCCCCAATCCTTTACGGGCGATGGTTCCGGGGCCGCAAACGCAGTTGGTGCTTCCTTTTGCGGCGGGGCATCGAGCTTCGGATCATCCGCGAGCGCCAACGCGCCGGGCAGCACAGCTGTCACAAGCAGGATCCGCCACAGCCAAGTGGAACCGCTCCGCACGCTCGAAGGAGCGAAAAACCTCATTTCGTTTGCTCTCTTGCAGCGGCGGTTCTTCTTGCGCCTTGTAGGCCGATTAAAGCAACTTTATTGCACAAAGCGAACGCGCCTTTGCAGGCAATCGATGTCGGTGGCGGCCTACAGCGTGTCCTCGCTGCGAACATGCTACATTCTCCGCCGGGATGAATGAGGCCATACCGCAAGACCCGCGCCGCGAGCTGCAAACCATGTTGGCGTCCCGATTGGCGCTCATCGTGGTCGAGTCCCGCGAAGAATCCCGGGTGCTTACGCTGGTGCGCGAAGCGAGCCTCAAGGTCAAGGAGGGCCGCGGCTGGGGCGTGTTCCAATGGACCGTGACCGAAGGCCTGCAGCGGGTGGATATCGACATGGGGGGTCCGCAGCGGATGCTCGCAGACCCGGAGCAGTTGCTGAAGCACCTGAAAGCCACGCCGATGCCGGGCATCTACGTGCTGCTCGACTTTCACCCGTACCTAAAAGAGCCGGTGAATGTGCGCCTATTGAAGGACATTGCGCAGAGCTACGACCAGGTGGCGCGTACGGTGGTCCTGGTGAGCTACGAGGTCGCGCTGCCCGAGGAACTCGAGCAATTTGCCGCCCGTCTGCATCTTGCGCTGCCCTCTAACAATGAACGGCTGATGATCATCACGCGCATCGCGCGCGAGTGGAACGCGGCGAACCCCGGCAAGCCGATCGGTTTGGATCGCGAGGTGCTCACCAAGCTGGTCGACAATCTCAACGGACTCACGGCCTCCGACGCCGAGCGTTTGGTGCGCCATGCGATATTCGACGACGGCTCACTCACCCCATCCGACCTGACTGAACTGCTGGCGGCGAAATACGAGCTCTTGAACCGCGGCGGCACGCTGACCTATGAGCCGGCCACCGCCAAGTTCGCGGATGTCGGCGGCCTGCAGAAACTCCGGCAATGGCTGACGAGCCGTAAGCCCGCCTTCGACGGCAGCGCCCCGGCACTCGATCCGCCCAAGGGCGTGCTGCTGCTCGGCGTGCAGGGCTGCGGTAAAAGTTTGGCCGCGCGTGCCGCGGCGGGAATCCTGGGCGTGCCGCTGGTGCGCCTGGATTTCGGCGCGCTGTACACCAAGTGGCAGGGCGAGGCGGAAAAGAACCTGCGCGAGTCGCTGCATTCGGCCGAAGGGCTCTCGCCCTGCGTGCTGTGGGTGGACGAAATCGAAAAGGCGCTCGCGGAGGGCGAAGGCGACAGCGGCGCCTCGCGCCGCGTGCTCGGAACCTTCCTGACCTGGCTGTCAGAGCAGCGTGCGCGCATTTTCGTCGTCGCCACCGCGAATGACATCGCGGCCCTGCCGCCGGAATTGATCCGCAAGGGACGCTTCGATGAAATCTTCTTCGTCGACCTTCCCGGCAAGCAGGCGCGCGCGGAGATCATCGCCATTCATGCCCACAAGCGCGGCCTCGAGCTGCGCCCCGAAGAGCTGGCGGAGCTCGCGGGCCGTTGCGACAGCTTTTCCGGCGCCGAGATCGAACAGGCCATCGTTGCGGCGCTGTACAGTGCGCACGCGGCCGGTCAGCCGGTCACCGCCGCGATGATCGCGCGCGAGATGCAGAACACCCGCCCGCTCGCCGTCGTCATGGCGGAGAAGGTCGCGGCGCTGCGCGCCTGGGCCAGCGGCCGCACGGTTTCGGCCGACTGAAGCAACGGTTCGGCGGGGGGCGCCCCCGCTCGTGGAATGCTTTTCTGCGCTGCAAGAAAGCAGCAGGATGCGGGCGTGCGAGTTGCCTCCATATGGGAGACAATGCCCCACACAAAAAGGGGAGATTCATTGAGTCACGCTGCCATTGTCGGCTGGGGCAAATGCCTGCCGCCGTTAATTCTGACCAATCAAGACTTGGCGACCTTCCTGCCCACCGACGATGCGTGGATCACCAGCCGCACCGGCATGAAGGAGCGGCGCATCTCGCACGTGCCCGGCATCGAGCTGGCCATTACCGCGGCGCGCCGTGCCATCGCCTGCGCCGGCATGTCGGGCAAGGATATCGAGCTGGTCATTTACGGCAGCTGCAGCAACGATGAGCTCGTCCCCAATAGCGCCTCGGGCGTGCAGCAGCGAATCGGTGCGACCCAAGCGGCGGCCTTCGACGTCAACACGGCCTGCACCAGTTTCATGTATGGACTGTCGATCGGCTCGTCGATGATCAAGACCGGCATCGTCAAGAATGCCCTTATTATCGGCGTTGAGTTGATCTCTCAATACATGGACTGGGACAACCGCAATGTCGCCGTGCTGTTCGGCGACGGCGCCGCGGCCATGGTGCTGCAGGAATCGCAGAGCGAGTCCGGGGTCATCGCCGAGAAGCTGCAATGCTATGCGGATGCGCGGCAAATCTTAAGGGTGCGCGGCATGGGCACGATGTACGCCAATCTCGGCATGCAATATGGACAGACCAGCTGGGATTTCGACGGACAGGAAATTTTCCGCAAGGCCGTGCAAGGCATGAGCGAGGCGAGCCTCGATGTGATGCGCCGCGCCGGCGTGACCATCGATGAGGTGGGGCTGGTGGTCCCGCATCAGGCAAACCTGCGCATCATCGACGCCGTCGCGAAACGCGCGGGCGCCGGCGCCGACAAGGTCTTTTTGACGGTGCAGAAATACGGCAATATGAGTTCGGCCACCGCGCCGGTCGCACTCGTCGATGCGGTGGAAGAAGGGCGCGTGACCCCCAACAGCCTGGTGCTCATGCCGGCGTTCGGCGGCGGCCTCACCCTGTCGGCGCATCTGATCCGCTGGGGCGAACGCATTACGCCGCTGCAATCGTGCGACGCGGAGCTGGTGCCCACGACCAAAACCGCGCTCGATATCGTCAATGAGATCCGCGCGCAGAAGAAATTGGGCGCGGCGGAAGCCGGCTGCCTCAAGACTTTGGACTTTGCGGAAAATCGCGCCGGTTAACGCTTGAGGCGCCGCGCTATCTGAACTCGCCCGTGACGGGTACCGTATCGAAGGCGCTGCCCCGGGAGGATGCCGCCCTCATGGGAAAAGATCGGATTCCGATGTGAAAAGTGGTCAAATGGGGCTTAAGAAAGCGACGATGGGAGAGATCCATGGCTGATATCGAAGACAGCGTAAGCCGCCGAGATTTCGTGCAAGGCGCCCTGTCGGGTGCTGCGCTGATGGCCGCTCCGGCGGGGGTTCTGGCTGCCGCGGGCGACAATCCGGAGAAGGCAACGGTGCTGGCGCAGATTCCGAAAATGCACGCGGAAAATGTCAAACGCCTGCAAGAATGGATCGCCCTGCCGTCCATTGCGGCGGAAAACCGCAACTATCCCAAGGGCGCCGAGCACATGGCGAAACTGGCCGCCGATGCCGGCTTCACCGGCGTCAAAATCATTCCGACTTCCGGCAAGCCCGGTGTGTTCGGGCGCTTGGATTCCGGCGCCAAAACCGCGGTCGCGGTCTATTTCATGTACGACGTGAAGCAGTTCGTTCCCGAGGAATGGAGCTCGCCGCCGCTCGAAGGCCGGCTCGTGGAAAAGGCGGGGCTCGGCACGGTGTGCATGGGCCGCGGCGCGGTGAACCAAAAGGGTCCGCAGAATTCTTTTCTGAGCGCGCTCATGGCGTTCAAGGCAACGGGCAAGAAATTGCCGGTCAATCTCGTGCTGGTGTGCGAAGGGGAAGAGGAGATCGCCTCGCCGCACTTCGGCGAAATCGTCAACAGTCCCGATGTCTTGCCGCACATGAAAGGCTGCGTCGGCGTGCTGCTGCCGGGAGCGAGCCAGGATACGGATGGCAGCGTGCAGGCGGAAGCCGGCGCCAAGGGCGTGGTGGAAATGGAATTGGTCTCGGATGGCGCGACCTGGGGCCGCGGACCGAAGAAGGACATCCACTCGAGTTTGGAAGCCCAAGTCGACTCGCCGTCCTGGCACCTGGTGCAGGCCTTGAATACCCTGGTGGAAAAAGACGGTCATACACCCGCGGTCGAAGGGTTCTTCGAAAAAGTAAAACCGCTGTCCGAGGCGCAAAAGAAAATGGTCGTGGCCTATGCGAAGGCCGTGCCCGAAGCCACGCTCAAAACAGAATTCGGCGTCGAGCATTGGGTGCACGACCTGAACTGGCAGGACTCGCTCATGCGACTGTTCTCGCAGCCGACGATCAACATCGAAGGGCTGGTCGGGGGTTACACGGGTCCCGGCGGCAAGACGGTGCTGCCGCACAGGGCGGTCGCGAAAATCGACATGCGCTTGGTGCCCGACATGACGGCCGCCGATACGCTGGCCAAAGTGAAGGCGCACTTGGCCAAGCACGGCTTCGGCGACATCCAAGTCAACATGAGCGGCGGCTACGACCCCACCCAGACCGATCCCGACAGCCGGTTCTTCAAGACTGTCGTCGCAACGTTCACCAAGCTCGGCTCCCCTCCCCTCGTTACGCCGCGCAGCCCCGGGTCGTGGCCCGGCTATCGATTCACCGCACCGCCCTTGAGTCTTCCGGCCGGCGACTTTGGCTTGGGTCACGGCACGGGCGCGCATGCGCCGGATGAGTACTACTTGATCGAATCGAAGAACCCTAAGGTCAAGGGACTGGACGGTGCGGCCGCATCCTTTGTCGAGTTCCTGTACGCCATCGCATGATCGCAATACCGGCCGCCGAACCCGCGTTCTCCGACGTCGATGTCCTTACTTGCATGCGCGTGCTGCGTGCGATCGAGGCTGATCGATCCCACCTGACTCGATTGCCGCAAGAGCAACGCCGCGAACTGCTGATGCTCGCAGGCTTGGTCACCAAGCCCGAGCGGCACGATGTATCCCGGATGCTCAAAGGCTTTCGGCGCGCCAGGCGCGAAGTTACCAAGGAACATGACCGCGGCCTGATCGAGCGCGCGGGCTTGCGCGTGCAGCGCCGCTCCAAAGTCTACGCCCCGCTCTGGCTCGAGCGCCCGAAGGCGGACGCTCCCGAGCCGCGCGCGGCATTTGCCCGGGAGCGCAACTGCTACGTCTGCAAGCAGTCCTACTCGGCCGTGCATCGATACTACGATTCGCTGTGCGAAACCTGCGGCGAATTCAACTACGCCAAGCGTGGGCAAACAGCGGACCTGAGCGGCCACTACGCCCTCATCACCGGTGCCCGCGTCAAAATCGGCTTTCAGGCCGCGTTGAAACTGCTGCGCGCCGGTGCGCACGTGGTCGTCACCACGCGCTTTCCGGTCGATGCCATCGAACGCTACTCCAAGGAAGCCGATTTCAGCGCGTTTCGCGAACACCTGCAGATTCACGGACTCGACCTTAGGCATACGCCGAGCGTGGAGCTGTTTACGCAGTTTCTGATCGAACGACTGCCGCGCCTCGACCACATTTTGAACAATGCCTGCCAAACGGTCCGGCGTCCCGCGCGATTTTTTCAGCACCTGCTCGAGCGCGAGTCGCAGCCGCTGGCCGCGTTGCCCGAAGCCTGGCGAAGCTGCCTCGCGCCGCATGAGGAGCTGCGCGAACGCATCGAAGGTGCAAGCGGCCGCGGCGGTAGCGCTCGCGGGAGTAGCGCACTGGCCGCCTCGGCGCTGCGGCAGCATGGCGAAGGACTGCTGCATAGCGCCGCGCTGTCGCAGCGCCGCTATCTGGATGACGACTACCACGGCGGCGAAGCGCTTTTCCCAACCGATCACTACGACGAGGATTTGCAGCAGGTCGACCTGCGCGAGGTGAACAGCTGGCGGCTGCGCATGCATGAAGTCGAGACGCCGGAGCTCCTCGAAGTGCAGCTCGTGAATGCCATCGCTCCCTACGTGCTCAACGCGCGCCTGAAGCCGCTCATGCTGCGCTCGCTTGGGGCTCACAAGCACGTGGTGAATGTCAGCGCCGTCGAAGGCCAGTTCTATCGCACCACCAAGACCGACAAGCATCCGCACACCAATATGGCGAAAGCGGCGCTCAACATGATGACCCGCACCAGCGCGCCCGACTTCGTCAGAGATGGCATCCACATGAACGCAGTCGACACCGGTTGGGTGACCGATGAGGATCCGGCCGCGCACGCCGCGCGCAAGGCGAACTTGGGCTTCGCCCCGCCGCTCGACATCATCGACGGCGCCGCCCGCATCGCCGACCCCATATTCTCAGGCAAGCTCACCGGCGAGCATGCGTGGGGACAGTTCCTGAAAGATTACAAGCCGGCGCCGTGGTAGCTCAAAACCCTTCAAATTGATTCGAAGCGATTGAGCGCGATATTTTTGCGCACTGCATCGGCGGGAAACACCTGGCCATTGGCCGCGATGTAGACGCCGGCGGGCAGCGCTTGCACCGCGCCGATTGCCAATCCTAAATTGAACTCCGCGTCGCTGTCGGCGAAGCGCGCCGGCTGCAGCGCTCCGGTGAGGACGATGGTCTTGCCTGCGATTCCTTGCAGCGCCAGCGCGGTCTCGACCATGGTGTCGGTGCCGTGAGTCACGACAATTCGCGTCGCATCGGACAAGGCGATGGCATCGCGTATCGCGGAGCGATCCGCCGCCGTCATTTCCAAGCTATCCTTGCGCAGCAGCTCGATGATGGGGATCTCGCCGCCGGCCCGGCCGTGTTCGAGGATTTGGCGCACCATCGGCGCGCCGACTTCGTAGCCGCCCTTGGCGTCGAAGTAGACTTTGTCGATCGTGCCGCCGGTTGTGTATATCGTGATTGCCAAGCGTGCATTATATGGCGCTCTGCGGGAATTTCTTGTCTTAAGTTGGAGCAGACCTTGACGAACGAAGCGCTGAAGACCATTGCCGAGTTGTCGGCTTTCAAAGAGACCGGACGCCTGGATGAAGTGAGCCGCCTGTGCGAGGGTCTGCAGCGCACCTGGCCCAAGGCCGTGCGCGCCTTTGAATATGGACGCTCGGCCGAGGGACGCAGCATGCAAGCGCTCATCGTCTCGCGCTCGGGAGCGCTGACTCCCAAGGAACTGCGCGAGCGCCGAATTCCCCTTCTGATGATTCAAGGCGGGATTCATCCCGGCGAGAGCGACGGCAAGGATGCGGGCTTCATCGCGCTTCGCGGGCTGCTCGAGGACGACGCCAAGGTTTCGGTGCTGGACGGAATTGCCGTGCTGTTCGTGCCGGCCTTCAACGCCGACGGTCACGAGCGCGTCGGCCGATGGAATCGCCCCAATCAAAACGGACCTGAGGTCATCGGCTGGCGCACCACGGCGCAGAACATCAACCTGAATCGCGACTACATGAAGGCGGACACGCCTGAGATGCGAGCCATGCTGCGTCTCATCGGCGAATGGGACCCATTGGTCTGCGCCGACCTGCACGTGACCGACGGCGCGGATTTCGAACCTGATGTATCCCTGCAGGTCGAACCGCTCAATCAAGGCGACGCGACGCTCAAGAAAAGCGGACGCCAGCTGCGCGACACGCTCATCGCTCGGCTGACCCAGTTGGGCTCGCTGGCTCTCGATTTTTATCCCGACCTCGCGAGCACCGATGATCCGGCGTCCGGATTTGCACTGACGGTATATTCGCCTCGGTTTTCCACCGGTTACTTTCCGCAACGCAACCGCTTCACCGTGCTGGTTGAAACGCATTCCTGGAAAACGTACGCGCATCGGGTGCGCATCATGCGCAACACCGTGGTGAGTTTGATCGACATGATCGCGGAGAGCGGCGTTTCCTGGCTGCAGCTTGCGCAGGAAGCCGATCGCGCCGCGACTGGCTTAAGCGGCGCAACGCTTACGCTTGACTACACCTCGAATTGGCGTGAACCGGCCCAGGCAGGGGGCGACACGCCGGCGCGCGATTCCTCCGGGCCTGCGCGGATGATCGATTTTCGCGGCTATGCCTACACGCGCACGCCATCGGCGATCTCCGGCGGCCTCGTCACCCGGTACGATCCAAAGACCCCGCAAATTTGGCGTGTGCCGCTGCGCGATCAAGTCAGAGCCTCGCTCGAGGTCGCTGCACCTCGCGGCGGCTACTTGGTGCCGCCCGCTTTTTCCGCGGAGATCGCTGCGCGGCTCGGCGCTCACGGCATCGCCTACGAGACGCTGCCCAAGTCTCGCGAAGGTTTCCGCGGCCAAGCTTTTCGCGCTACCCGCGTAAACTTCTCGACGCTGCCCTTTGAAGGACGCATGCGCGCGGTGCTTGAAGGCTCCTGGCAGGACGAAACCTTGAGCGCGCCCGTGGGATCGCTCTTCGTAGCCGTCACGCAACCCTTGGCGCGTCTGCTGGTGGCGCTCTTCGAGCCGCAGGCGCCGGATTCATTCGCCGCGTGGGGTCTCTTCAACGCCTGCTTCGAACAGAAAGAGCAGATGGAACCCTACGTCGCGGAACAGATCGCGCAGCAGATGCTCGATGAGGATCCGAAGCTTAAGCAGGAATTTGCACGCAAGCTTGAAAGCGACGCCCAATTCGCGGCGAGCCCCGGCGCGCGCCTGGAGTTCTTTCTGCGCCGTCACGTCTCTTGGGACGCGCGCTACAACTTATATCCCGTGTCCCGGCTCGACTCGCCAATCGGCTCGACCTAGCTTAGCTGGCGGCGGCTTAAGGATGGCTCAGTGCTGCGGCGCGAGGGCCTCGGCCGCATGGTCGTGCACGGTCCATCCGCGTGCCTGCAGCTCGCTTTTTGCGCGCGGCGATAGGCTGCCGGACGACCACAATTCGAGCGGCGCAGATCCCGCAGGCAACGCCGCGTGCAGGGCTGCTTCGTCGGCCGCCACATCCTCGGTCCAATACACCGCATCGAACGCGCCCATCACCAGAATCCGGCCGTCGTGGGCCTGTGCCGCCGGCAATCGCAACCCCGGAAGGATTCTCGCTAGCGGCTGCCGAGCGTGCACCGCTGTGAGCATGCGGGTGCTCTGCAGAAATACTTGCATTTCTTCCTCGCTGGTCAAGCTCATGGCGTGGCGGAACAGTTCATCGCGGCCGGCGACTCCGTCGAGCGACTTCGCCTCCTGCTCGAGCAGGCTCTGTCGCGTGGGACTCAACAGCAGCGTGTTTTCGAAGCGTTTGATCTCATCGCTATTGAGGCCGTAACCGGCCAGCGTGGTACGTTGCCGGGCCCGCAGAACCGCGGGATCCTCATTGTAAATCGCATCCATCGCCCGCCGCACGTCGCCCAGGTACGGCAACCCCGGCACACCGGCGAAATGCAGCCCTAAATTGGTCGCTGCGCTCACCTTGGCAAGGTGCTTGATTGCTTTGCGCAGCACCTCGTTGTTCGTGTAGGGGTCGACCCCCAATTCGCGGTAGTAATGACGTTCGGCCGCGGAGACGCCGAGATAGCGATCTGCATATTTGGCGGCATCGCTCTTGGCGGCCGCCGCCACATGCGCACCGCTGACCGGGCCATCATGGGATTGATGCTCACCCAGGAAGTCGTTTGCCTGCGCCTTGTAGCCGTTGAAAAGGTGTCCGACGCCCTTCGGAATGCCAACGACGGTGGAGACCGGATGCGTTGCCACCTGCGACAGCGTCTTGACGTCGGATTGCACGCGGCCCTTGACGGTTTTTGCGACCACATCGACATCGGTGGTCTTGGCGATTTGAGTGAGTGCCGCCATTTCCAGGAGGCGGACCTTGAGCGCCTCACGCCCGTACGCGGCGAAAAAGCCGAACCGGCTATCGATCAGGTAGTGATGCATCAATCCGTCGCTGGCGACCGGTTCACTCACATGAAAATCAGTTCCGACGCTAAGTTCCGCCGAAAGGCTTGCAGCCGCGGGCTCCTCCGGAGGAATTTCATAATCGATGCCCCACGCGCCCGCCGCGAAAAGCACCGCAATGCCCGCAAGACGCATGCGGTGCGACCGGGGTTTCATGAGTCCCTGCTAGACCGCGGCCAGCGCGTACAGATGCTTGACGTATGACAGCGTCGCATCCGCCATGCCCTGCACCGCCGGGTTGCTGGACTCGATGACGTAGTATTCGTCGGGCGCGTGCGCGCGGCTGCCGTGGCCGGTGCCGAAATGACCCGCCGGCAAGCTGACCGGCGGCCCGGTGAAAATATATCCCGGCCAGGAACCGGCCAGCCGCGGCGACAAGCTCACCGCCATGCCCAATTCCTCATAAACCGCGGTGGATGCCTTGATCAGCGACGAATTTTCATCCGTCTGGGTCGGATCGTAGCCCCCTGTGACCTTGACCTCGATGTCGCCGTAACCCCGCTTGGCCAAATGCGCCTTGAGCTTCGCCTCGCAATCGGCCGCGGTTTGATCGGGCACCAGGCGCAAATCGAGTTTCGCCGTGGCCTTGGAGGGCAAAATGGTTTTCCCGCCCGGACCGGTGTAGCCGGCATACATGCCTTCGATATTGACGGTCGGCTGCGAGGCCAAGCGCTCCAACGCATCACGATAAGACAGGTCCCGCACCCAGTGCTGGACACCAAAAAGCTTTTTGACGTCGGCTTCGTGGGTGTGCGTCACCTGTTCGCCGATCAGCTCTTTCTGGCGCGCGGTCAGCGGTTTCACGTGCTCGAACCATCCGTCGATGGCCGGGTCGTTGCCGTCCTCGGAGACCAGGGTCGAGAGCGCCTTGACCATGCGCCACACGGCGCTGTCGAGTTCGGCCTTGTAGCTGGAATGAATGTCGTCCTTCGCGCCGCGGCCCCAGCGCTCGGTCGAGGCGACCAACTCCGCTTCCACCACACCCTTGGCACCGAGCGCAATCTGCACCGAGCCTTGCGGCGATTGCGACGCGAAGGGCATGAATACCTCGTGGCATTTCGACAGAGCTTTCAATACCTCGGGCTGATGCACCACTTGCGCAAAATGCGGAGAGGCGATTTCCTCCTCGCCCTCGGCCACCAGCACGATATTTACCGGCGGCTTGCGTCCGGCCGCCTTCAGCGCGTGCAGCGCGGCCAAGAACGTCGCTTCCGGCCCCTTCTGATTGGTGGCGCCGCGTCCGATCAGAACTTTTCCGAAGGGCGCCTTGTCGACGATGGCCGCTTCGAGCGGCGGAGAACTCCATTCCTTCGGGTCGAATTGTTTGACGTCGTACATGAAGTACATGCCGACGGTGCGCGCGGCTCCCGCATCCAGAGTCGCAAACACCCCGGGCTGTCCGTCGGTCGGCATGACCTTCGCGCTCTGAAAGCCGGCATCCTTCAGCAGCTCCATCATCATCCGCACGCCTTCCTGCATGTTGCGGTTCTCGGCGGCGATCGACGGCAGCGCAATCCAACTTTGCAGACGCTTGATCGCTTCCGGGCGCTGCTTTTCGATCGCGGCGCGCACCGCACTCAAGTCGCCGCCAAACTTATCGGTTTTGCCCGCCGCCGCCCGAAGCAGCCTCGGCATCGCGAGCGCCGCCCCGGCCGCCGCCGCCGTCATCAGCAACCCGCGCCTGTTCCTATTTTGAGGCTCCCAATCGCGCATGCTCCAGTCTCCCCTTGAGTTTTGTTGCCCGAATGTAGCACTCCGCGCCCCGCGGGGCACGGGGCCGGACTTAAAACTCTAGTGAGACTGGGACTCCGGAGCGGCGTTGGAGTAGCGCTTCCCGTTGGCGGCGCGCGCCGGCGCGCGTGTGGCCGATGCCTTCGATTCGATGGCGGTGATTTTCGCTGAGATGCTGGGGTCTCTGGGCGCGAGCGCGGCGGCGCGCCGATAGGTGCGCAGCGCATCCGCCGGACGATTTACGTGTGCCAGCGCATCGCCCAGCGCCTCGAGCAGCGCAGGGTCGCTCGGATTCCAGCGAAGCGCGTCATAGCAGGCGTCGATGTCGGCGCGCCGGCAGCGCTCGAAACCCGCACTCAGCGCCGCTTGCGCGGGCTTCGAAGGCGGGGCTGCGTCCTCCGCGCCTGCCGCGGGAGGTGAGATCGCGCCGATCAGCACGGCAAGCGCGAAGGTTTGGGCGGCTGTCACGGCCACGCTCATGAGGTCACGTCCCTGACCAATCGAATCCCGACGCTGCTGGTGCGATAGTCCGCGGCGAAGTGATTGCGATAATTCGCGCGCACATAGGCCGGATTGCTGAACCACGAGCCGCCGCGCAGCTCGTGGTCGGAACAGTCACCGCCGGTGCGTGCGGAACCGTCGATCGGCGCGTCCGCATAGTCGGCGCGCCAGCAGTCCTCGGTCCACTGGAACACGTTGCCCAACATATCGTTGAGGCCAAAGGCGTTGGCCTTGAAGGAACCCACCGGCGCCGTGAACACGAAGCTATCATCGCAGCCGAAAACCGCCCAGCCAGGGAAGCGGCGCCCCGCGCTGATGTCCGCCACATTCGCGCCGGCACAGGCACCGGCGGCGTCGGTCCACGGCTGCACCGCCGCGCCGCCGGCGCGCGCGGCGTACTCCCACTCCGAAGCGCTCGGCAATCGATAGTGGTGTCCAGTCGTCGTAGACAGCCATGCTGCATACGCCTTGGCATCGTTCCAGGAGGTGCAGGTAACGGGATGCGAGCCGGTCTGCGGGAATCCGGGATTCTCCCAGCTCGAGTCGTCCCGGTGACGCCAGCTTCCATCATACGTATCGCAGCCCCCCTGCATTTTATGCCCGGTCGCCGCGACAAAGGCGCGAAACTCATCCACGGTCACGGCATCCGTCGATATGGCAAAGGGATATGCGATCGCCACGATATGCAAGGGCTTTTCAAACGGCGAAGCATCGTCGGCGGCCTTGGTGCCCTGTTGGAAGCGGCCGGCCGGCAGTACGGTGAAGGCGGGACAGGTCGGGCAATCATGCAGCACCGTGCCCGCTTTCGGAGCCGCCGCGGCGATCACCGCAGGCATTTTCGCAATTTCCGCGGGGTGGCGCCCGAGCAGCCACGCGACGAATGCGATCATTACAATGGCCGCGCCGACGCCGATCATTGGAGAGAGCGCAGCGCGCTTCCGCGCTTGCGCCGGCTTCGGCCCTTCGACATCACCTATTTCCAGCACCGGCGCGTAATGCGCGGCCGCCACCGCTGCCACGGCGACCGGCGCAAGATCCCCCAGCTTAGGATTTTCGATTCGCGCCGGACTTTCCGCTGCCGCGTGAATCTCCATTCGCCCGGATTCGCGCTGTTTCACCGCGGCTTGGAATTCGGCCGCCCTTTGCGCATTGCTTCTCACCGGCTGCGGCATCTTATCGATGAGCGACTCGTTGTCCTTCAGCTTCGACTGCAGCGCCGCCGCTTGCGCGCGCAGCGAATCGCGCTCGGTGCGCGTCGCACCCAATTCGCTCTGGCCGGCGCGCAGTTGCGCAGCCAGGCGATCGTTGTGCGCGTTGAGCGCGCTGGCTGCCTCCTGGGTCGACTTCAATTCCGCCGTCATCGCATCGAGGCGCCTGCGCGCGGCTTGCAATTCGCCTTCGAGCGTTTTCGCGCGAGTCTCGAGCACCGCCGCGGCTTTCTCGTGCCCGAGCCGCAGCGAGGCCAGCTGGGCGTCGCGCTCGGCGTGCGAACGGCGCTGCAGCGCCGCCTCGTTTAGCGCCAGCTTCTCCACCGACGCCTTTTCAATCTCTTGACGCCTGCGTTGTTCCGTTTCCAGTGCGGCTCGCGCTGCCGCGAGATCCGCGCTCAAGGTTGCCGTGCGCGTGCGCGACGACTCCAAATCCGTCTGCAGCTGCGCGACGTTTTTGCCGCGCGATTCGAGCGTCGTCGATGCGGCCGCGTGCTCCTTGCGCAGCTCGCCGATCTGCGCGTTGCACTCGTCCAGCGAAACGCGCATTTGCGCGATGACCGCGTCCCGCGAGGAGAGCAAGTGACGTGCGTTGCGCAATTCCCCCTGGAAGTGCTCCGACTCCCGCCGCACATCCTCGCTGCGCGCCCGCGCCGCCTGTTCCGAGCCGATTCTTTCAGCCAAGGCACGGCTGATCTCGCGCGTTTTGCTGTGTTCCGCAGCGAGCGCATTGCGCGTGATCCTGAGTTCCGCCGCCAATTCGCCCGCCGAATCGGCCTCGCCCTCGGCATTGGCCTCCAGCTCCGGTACCGGCTCGACCGGCAGTGCCGGCGCGTGATCACGCGCCTCCTCGAGCAGGCGCATCACTTCCGCGTGCGCGTAGTCCGGCAACGGCGTGATCAATTCGCAGCGCCGCAATACTTCCTGCAATTCCTCCGGCGAGGTTCCCGCCGCGAGCAATCGCTTCAAGTGAAACTGCACGTCCGTATACGGCAGGCCGCCGATCTCGAAACCCTTCAAGACTTTCCTGAATGTCGATGCGGGCAGCGAAATCGCGGTGGCCATGCGTATTTATTTACTCGGCCGCAGCGCGTTGCGCAAGAGCTAAACCACACTTTGAATTGCGTCGTCCGTTTGTATTTTTTTCAAAAATCAAATGACTGCCGGCAACGACGCAATTATGTAAACCGCATTACAAGCGCAGCAAGTCCCGCTTGGCAACGTATCCGAGTGTCATCCCTATGATGAACGCCAAGCCCACGTTCCACATTGCGAATGCAGCCGTCGTCAGTGTGATGAAGCGCTCGACCTTGTTCTTGCTGAAATCGCACGAGCCCAGCGCCAGCTGCGCGCCCGTCAAGAACAGGATCACGCCGAGTACCGCTTTCGGAAATATCGCCAAGATGGTTGCAATGGAGCCGCTGAAACAAAAGGCCAGCGCCAGCAGTATCGTGCCCAGGATGATCGGTGCTCCGCCGGTGCGCGCGCCGAATGCGACGTGCCCCGCCATGCCGCCCGCGCCGTGGCACATGGGCACGCCGCCGACGCAAGATCCTGCAACGTTCATTATTCCCGTTGAGATGGCCACCGAACGATCGCTGACGGGATGAGTTGGGAACAGGCGATTGTTCTCCTCGCGGATCGCGATGACGGCATTGCCGAGCGTCAGCGGCAACTGCGGCAGCGCCAGGAACAAGGTTCCCACCCAGAGGTCATGCCAGCTGATCGTCGCCCACGCGAAGTGCGGCACCCTCAACTCGGGCCGCACGCCGCCCAGCGCGTGGGCGGCCGCAGGATCCAGGATGACTCCGCACACCGCGCCGAACAGCAGCAACACGAACATCGCCGGCAGTGTTCGATTGGTGAGCAGAATCAAGGTCCCCCCGAGCCCGATCGCCGCGATTACCCAACCCGTACTCATCAGTTTGATGCCCTCGGTCATGAAGCTAAGGCCAAGACCCAATACAATTCCGACCACCACGAAGCGCGGCACGATCTTGGCGATGCGCGCGGCCGCTCCGCTGAAACCGAGAGCGAGCCACATCAAGCCGGTCACCAATCCCGCGCCATACACCGTTGCCGAAGTGATGATTGCCGTCTGCGCCGCTTGTGTGACCGCCGCCGCGCCCAATGCTTTCATGGGCTGCACGGGAAATGGCGTTTTGTAATACGCACCGCACGCAAGCATCGCCGTACCGAACGCAAATAAAATGCCGAACGGATCCATCTTCAACACCACGATGTACGCAACCACGAACGGGACCAGGGTTCCGAGGTCGCCGAAGGCGCCGGCCCATTCCATGCGGTCGAAACGATTACCGGCCGGGGAGGCAGGCAATTGTGGGGTCGAGTGATTCACAGCGATTGCAGATTAGTCCGCTCCGCGCGGAAATTCCTCGCAATCGGTGTTGGCTATATTTCGTGCGCTATAACGGAAGCGCCAAATAATCACGCCTCGCTATATTTCATTGGATACGGCGAGCCCGCCGAAAACAAATTTTAGAGTCGGCCGGGCGTCACTGCAAAAGTTTTCGCGCCAACTGACGTTTGCCGGCACTGTCCGGTCGGCCGGCCTTCGCCACCACATGCGGTGTGATCTCGGCCATCCTCTGCACGCCCAGCCTCCCGATCTCGCGCTCGAGCAGGCGGAACTGCTTGATCAAGCTCATGCCGAAGGGCGTGACGCGCGCCCCGCCGCCGCCCTTGCCGCCCGTCGAGGATTGGGTCACCGCCTCGGAAAACCCTTGTTTTAGGTTGTTTATGAGCATCCAGGCGCGCCGATAGCTCATCCGCAAAGAGCGCGCAGCATCGGAGATCGAGCCGGTGGCTTTGATCGCTTCGAGCAATGCAACCTTGCCCGGACCCAAGTTCACGTTGTCGCTGAAATCGATCCGAATACGTATTACCGGCGTCATCGCACGCTCTCCATGGTGTTTGCCGAGCACATCATAGCGGGTTGAGACTCGAAATCATTTTCGCGGGAACTTGAATACATTTCGCGACAGGAGGATTCTTGGCATCCCCTGACAGGAGTCTTCATGGCGACAACATTTCTCTTGAATGGCCAGAGCACCACGCTTGATGTCGACCCGAACATGCCGCTGCTGTGGGCCATTCGCGAAGTCGCGGGACTGCATGGCACCAAGTTCGGCTGCGGCATGGCCATGTGCGGCGCCTGCACCGTGCATGTCGATGGTCAGGCGGTCCGTTCCTGCGTCTTGAGCCTGTCGTCCGTGGCCAATCGGCAGGTAACCACCATCGAGGGAC
>DATATA010000077.1:0-14522 GCA_036263775.1 Steroidobacteraceae bacterium
AGACCTCCCAGCGATGCATCGACAGTGTTGGCTCCCGCAGTCACAGCCGCCCACACATTGGCCAAGCCGGTATTGCGCGTGTTGTGAAAGTGGACGCGAACCGGAAGCGGCGAAATTGCAGCCTTGACCGCGGTGACGAGATTTGTCACATCGCGAGGCGCGGCGACTCCGATGGTATCCGCGATGGCGACCTCAACCGGTCCCGCGGCCGCGGCCACCGTGGCCATATCGATGACACGCTTTGGATCGACCTCGCCGTCGAACGGACATCCGAACGCAGTGGAAATCGTGATCTGCGCCCGCCGCCCTTCCTGACGAGCCAAACGCACCACTTCGACGCACATCGCCAGCGATTCCTCCGATGTCTGGCCCTGATTGCGGGTCGCAAAACCATCGGATGCAGCGCACACGGCGCCGAGTTCCTGAAGCCCCGCTTCAATTGCACGCAGGGCGCCGCGCTTATTCAGCACCAATCCAATATAGATCACATCGTCGCGCCGCTTCAGCGCCGCGGATACCGCGGCGGCATCGGCCATTTGCGGCACGAGCTTCGGATTCACGAAGCTCGCCACCTCGATGCGCCGAACGCCGGCATCGACGGCGCGCTCGATCATGTCCAGTTTCTGTTGGGTGCTGAACAGCACGGATTCGTTTTGCAATCCGTCTCGCGGACCGACCTCGACAATTTCGATCTCAGCCATTTTTTAAAGTCCTGCGCCTCAATTCAAGTTTAAGCCTAACTAGAAATGACTTTAAGTTTGAACGCTTTCGTCAGTTTTCTACTCTATAATATAATTATATATCAATAACATATAAGATATTAATGAACTTAATCCTCACTGACTCCATAACCGCCCCCGCCTGGTGTGCAGATCACCATGATGTCGCCGGCGCGTACGTCGGCTTGGCCAATATGCGCCAATTTCTCGCGTCTGCCATCGGCGCGCTCAATGAAGTTCGCGCCCACCGCGCCGGCTTCGCCGCCCGCCATGCCGAACGCTCCGATCTCCCGGCCGTTGCTCAATATGGACGCGGTCATGGGCTCCAAAAAACGCACACGCCGCACGCCGCCATCACCGCCTCGCCAGCGTCCGCGCCCGCCTGAGCCATTATGAATTTCATAGGACTCGAGGCGTACCGGAAACCGGAACTCGAGCACTTCGGGGTCCGTGAGACGCGAATTGGTCATATGCGTTTGGACCACGCTGGTGCCGTTGAATTCAGGCCCCGCGCCGGAACCCCCGGCGATGGTCTCGTAGTACTGGTACCGTCCGTTGCCGAAGGTGAAGTTGCTCATCGTGCAGCATCCCGAGGCCATGACGCCGAGAGCCCCGTACAGCGCATTGGTGACGCACATGGAGGTTTCGACATTTCCCGCCACCACCGCCGCCGGCGAGCGCGGATTGAGCATACAGGCCTCCGGGAGGATCACCTGCAAAGGCTTCAGGCAGCCCGCATTCAGGGGAATGTCATCGTTGACCAGCGTGCGAAATACATACAGCACGGCGGCGGTCGTGACGGCGCGCGGTGCGTTGAAATTATCCCGCAGCTGCGCGCTCGTGCCGGTGAAGTCGATGCTGGCGCTGCGGGCGGCGCTGTCGACGCGCAGCGCCACTTCAATGCGCGCGCCATTGTCGAGCGGCAAAACAAAGTGACCATCCTTGAGCGACGTGATGACGCGGCGCACCGATTCTTCAGCATTGTCTTGAACGTGCTGCATATAGGCCCGCACAGTGGCGGCGCCGTATTGCCCGACCAACGTCCTGAGTTCCGCACTGCCCTTGGCGTTGGCGGCAATCTGCGCGCGCATATCCGCGAGATTTTGCGTGGCGTTGCGCGAGGGGTGCGCGCCGCTGCCAAGAAGCTCGCGCATGGCGGCCTCGCGCAGCAGCCCTTTGTCGACCAGCTTGAAGTTGTCGATCAAGACCCCTTCTTCCTCGATGCAACTCGAGAACGGCGGCATCGACCCGGGTGTGCTGCCGCCGATATCGGCATGATGACCGCGCGATGCCACAAAGAAGCTCGGCGCGGAATCGCGTGCATCCAAGTAGACCGGCGTGACCACGGTAATATCCGGCAAATGCGTGCCGCCGTGATACGGGTCGTTCAAGACGTACACATCGCCGCTGCGCATCTGCGGATTGCGGTCCATGACCGTGCGGATCGATTCGCTCATCGAACCCAAGTGCACGGGCATATGTGGAGCATTGGCGATCAAGGCGCCGTCGCCATCGAATAGGGCGCAGCTGAAATCCAAACGCTCCTTGATATTGACCGAATACGCCGTGTTTTGGAGACGCAACCCCATCTGCTCGGCAATGTTCATGAAGATGTTGTTGAACAGCTCGAGCATGATGGGATCGGCATGGGTATCGAGCCGCTGCTCGCCGGCGCGCGGCTGAATGCGCCGAAGCTCGATGCAGCCGCCGGCAACCACGCGCGCTTCCCATCCCGGCTCAACGACCGTGGTCGCGTTGCGGTCGGCGAGAATGGCCGGGCCGGCGATGCGCGCGCCGTCGCTCAAGTCCGGGGTGCGATGGAGCCGCGCATTGCGCCAACCGGCCGGTTGCGAGTCCGCGAGACAGTACATGCCGACTTCCGCATGCGCGGCGGGTTCGTAGGGCGCCGCCTCATTGACGGCCGTTGCCGCAGCCGAATCCGCGCCGGGCGCGACACATTCCACCGCTACCGCCTCAATCATCAGATGCTGGTCCGGGACTGCAAATTCAAATCGACGCCGGTAGCCGGCCTCGAATTCCTCGCGCACCGCTGCCGCAGCGTCGGCGAGCGGTATCGTCAGCGGCAGCGCGCAAGGCAGCGCCGTGTCGCTACCGTGGTAACGAATGTGCACGCGCGCAATGCGGTTCAAGATTTCGCCCGCCAGCCCCTGGGCCCGGAGCTCGGCGGCCGCCTCATCCAACAGCCGAGAGGCAAGCGCCGTTGCCGCCTCCAAGCCCTCGGCGTCCAACTCGCGCTCCACCGCCGCCTCGCGCATCGCGATCTGATCGGCGAGGCCCATGCCATAGGCGGACAGCACGCCGGCCAAGGGGTGAATGAAGACCCGCTTCATTCCCAAAACGTCTGCCACCAGAGCGGCATGTTGGCCGCCGGCCCCGCCGAAACATTGCAAGGTGTAGCCGCTGACATCATGTCCGCGCATCACCGAGATGCGCTTGACGGCGTTGGCCATGCTGCCGATCGCAATGCGGAGCGCGCCTGCCGCGGCTTCCTCCGGCGCGATCGGACGCGCGCCGGCGCTCGACATGCGAGCCGCCATCTCCGCAAATCGATCGGCAACGATCCTCGGGTCCAATGATTCATCCGCATCGACGCCGAACACGCGCGGAAAATACTCGGGTTGAATGCGCCCCAACAGCACATTTGCATCGGTCACGGTGAGCGGGCCGCCGCGCCGATAGCTTGCGGGGCCGGGGTTTGCGCCGGCCGATTCAGGTCCCACTCGCAGCCTCGCGCCGTCGAAACGAACAATGGACCCGCCGCCGGCGGCGATGCTGTGGATGCTCATCATGGGCGCGCGGACCCGGACTCCGCCCACTTCCGTATCGAATGCCCGCTCGTACTCTCCCGCGAAATGGCTCACGTCGGTGGACGTGCCGCCCATGTCGAAACCGATGAGCTTGTCATGCCCCAGCGCCTGCGCCGTGCGCACCATGCCGACGATGCCGCCTGCGGGCCCGGAGAGAATGGCGTCCTTGCCGTTGAACCGTCGAGCCTGCGTCAGTCCGCCGGAGCTTTGCATGAAAAAGAGCGGCACACCCGGCATGAAATCCGTCAACCGGTCGCAATAGCGCCGCAGAATCGGCGACAGATACGCATCCACGACCGTGGTGTCTCCGCGCGGCACGAGCTTCATCAGCGGACTCACGTGGTGCGATACGGACACCTGCGTGAATCCGACTTCGCGGGCCGCACTTTCCGCTGCCAGCTCGTGATGGACATAGCGGTAACCGTGCAGAAAGACGATGGCGCAGGATCGCAAGCCGTCTTGGTAGGCGATCTGCAGCTGCGATTTCAACGCCGCTGCATCCAAGTCTTGAATGGTTTCGCCGTGTGCGCCGACGCGTTCGGAGGCCTCGATGACGCGTTCGTAAAGCATTTCCGGCAGCACGATGTGGCGGTCGAACAACCGCGGCCGCGCTTGGGTGGCGATCCGCAAGGCGTCGCGGAAACCGCGCGTGATCACCAGCAACGTGCGTTCGCCTTTGCGCTCCAGCAAGGCATTGGTGGCGACCGTCGTGCCCATCTTGACGCAAGCCACTTGCTCCGGACCGATCAGCTGAGAGGCCTCGAGACCGAGCAGTCGCCGGATGCCTTCCACGGCAGCGTCAGAATATTGGCCGGTATTTTCCGACAGGAGCTTCAGTGTATGCAGGGACCTGTCCGGTGCCCGTCCAATGACGTCGGTGAACGTACCGCCGCGATCGATCCAGAACTCCCAGCGGCTCATGTCTCGGCGGCGCTCTCGATGAGAACCCGGCCGCGAGTCTCCGGAATCGCCAAGGCGCACACAATGACCAACGCGTAGGCGGCGACGGTGAAGGTCGCGATGGCATCGCCCAAAGGCAAGCGGGTGCTGAGCAGACCGATCAACGAAGGACAGAACCCGCCGATACCGCGTCCGACGCTATACGAGAACCCTTGTCCTGAACCCCGCACCGCGCCCGGGAACAATTCGGCCAGGCATGCGCCCATGCCGGAAAAAATCCCGAGCACGAAGAACCCTAGCGGGAAGCCGATCAGGAACATGCTGCCCGTTACCGGCATGTGCGTGTACAGCAGGATCAATACGGTGGCACCCGCGGCGAATAGAATGAAGCCGCGGCGCCGTCCGATCGCATCCGTCAGCCACGCGCTCACCAGGTAACCCGCCAGTGAGCCGCCGATGACCATCAGCAGGTATCCGGTCGTTCCCGCCACGGAAAGATGGCGTTCCGTGGCTAGAAACGTGGGCAGCCAGGTAGTGACGGAGTAATACGCGGCCAGCATGCCGGTCGACAGGGCCGTGGCCAGTATCGTCGTGCGCAATAACGGTGGACGAAAAATATCCAAGAAGCCGCCGCGGCGCTTTGCCTCGCGCGCGGCGAGTGCGCGCGCAGCGCGCAGCTTCGTAAATATTTCCGGCTCCGGCACTTTGCGGCGGATATAGACCACCAGCAAGCAAGGCAGGATGCCGAGCCAAAACAGGATTTTCCACGCAAGCGCAGCAGGCACCAGCAAACTGACCGCCCAGAACGCCAGTGCGGCCGCTGCCCAGCCGACGGACCAACTGCTCTGCACCAGCCCGGTCGCCTTGCCCCGATAGCGCGCGTCGATCATTTCGGCGACTAAAACCGACCCCACCGACCACTCTCCGCCGAAGCCGAATCCTTGCATGGCGCGGGTGAAAAAGAGTCCGCCAAACGAATCGGTGAAGCCGCTCAAGAAGGTGAATACGGCGTACCACAGCACGGTGAGCTGCAAAATACGCGACCGGCCATAACGGTCCGCCAGTATGCCCGCGGCCCAACCGCCCACCGCAGAGGTGATCAATGCACCGGTCGCAATGTAGCCGGCCTCCGCCTTGCTCATGCCCCAGAGCGTGAGCAGCGACGGGATGACGAACGTGTAAATCATGAAATCGAAGCCATCCAAGCCGTAGCCGGCATAGGTTGCCAGCAGCGCGCGCCGTTCATCAGCAGTCGTCGATTGCAGCCACATGCTCATTGCCCAGGTAGCGGCGCGCTCAGGTTTTCATCGAGGCCGTCATGCGTGCGCCGGTTTGGACTGCATATCGAGGCAGATCTGCACGGCGTGGCCCAAGGATCCCGCGGATTTGTCGGCGCCGCGCATGCTGGTATCCGCGTCCTCGCCATCCGACTGCAGCAGCATGCCGGGTAGATATACCGCAACGATGCAGGCGTTCGAGAATCGCTCGCGCAGGTTTCCTGCCGCGGCGTCGCCGCGGCTGCGTTCTTCACTGGGGAACGCGCTGACCACATACACGATCGATACGGCCTCGGCGGCATTGGGCGGCGGAGCCGCATTCAAATCCTCGAGCGACATATGGCGCGCGTCTATTTTCTGATCGCGCAGTATGCGCACCAGCAACTCGGTGGCCAGGTCATCCGCCATCGAGCCTAAGCTGACGCAAACGATCACCGAACCGGCCGGTACCGCCAGCGGCCCTTGCCAGCGCCCGCTGACCTGTTCGCGTTGTTGGCGCAGCAGGCGGCCCGCGGTTGTTTGGTCAAGCACGCTGGAGCGCAGCCGGCGCCGCGACGGCCTGGGACTATCGCCGCCGATCGCGGCGATCACCGCCACCATCGCACCGCGGACCCGCGCTTGCTGCTCCGTGCTGATGGCGCCGGATACCAGGTCCAGCCGTGCAAGGTGCAAAGCGGGCAGCAGCACCAAGTCGCAATAGTTGGCGAAGGAATTGCGCTTGAGAAATTCACGCGCGCCGGCGATGATCTCATTGGAATCCGCCGACAGCGCGCGCTGATAAAAGCGCTGCGGCATGGTCAGTGCCTGGGTATCGCCCAGCAGAATATCGAGGAAGCTGAGCGCCTTGATGTGGCGCCCGGCAACCAACAGGCACAAGGTCAAGGGCGTCGACACGATCAAGCCGATCGGGCCCCACAGCCAACTCCAAAATATGGCGGCGATGACCACGGACAGCGGCGAAAGGCCGGTGGTATGCCCGTACAGTTGCGGCTCGATCAGTTGTGCCGCGGCCAGCTCGATGACGACGAACAAGCCGAGCGTTGCCAGCGCCACGCTCCAGCCTGGATCGACCGCAGCGCCAAGCAGCGCGGCGCATAACGCCGCTATCCATACGCCGACGTAAGGTACGAAGCGCAGCAGCGTCGTCAACGCCGCCCAGACCATCGGGTGCGGCAAGCCGATGACGCTCAAGCCCACCCAGACAAAGATGCCGACGCCGCAATTGACGGCGAATTGCGACACGAAGAAACGCGACAAGCGATCACCGGCATCGTTGATCACCAGCGTCGTCAATCGAATATCCGTACCGCCGGCGATGCGAATGAATCGATCGCGCAACGCTTCTTGCTCGAGCAGCACGAAGATGAGCACCACCAGGACGATGCCGGCCGTCTCGATGGGGACCCAGACGGAGCCCAATACTCTTTGAATGACCTGCAGGGAATTGGCCGGCGCCTCGTGCAACTCGACCGGTATCGGCGTCTTCGCCCCCGCGGCATCGGCTTGCAGCGTCTGCGGCTGCGCTACCTCGGGGTTCCTATTCAGCACCCTGCCCGCCTGCGCCGTCAGCGCACTGACGCGTTTCAGGGTGAGGTTATTCAACGTCTCGAGCTTGCGCTCCAGCGTCCGCTCGTACTTCGGCAGGCTTCCGCCCATGTGCACCAGCTGGGTGCCGATGACGCCGGCAACCGCGGCAAATGCCAGCGCAAGCACCAGCACCGCCGCCAGCACCGACAGCGTTTGTCCCAGGCCGATGCGCCGCAATCCGCGCATCAGCGGCGCAATCAAAAGACTCAAGATGAAAGCCAGAGTGATGGGCACGAGCACATCGCGAGCGAAATAGAGCAGCGCCAATAGCGTCGCGGTGGAAATGATCCCCAACGCCCTATCGCGAGCCGACGCGGCGGGTGGGGCGGGAGAGTCAGCGGATGCCATGCTCATTTTGGCACAGAGCCAGGCTCGTCAGCGGCGTTGACGGCTACAAAGATGCAGCATTTGACCCTGTCGGCCAATGACGCGCGCTTCGATGCAGACCACCAAGAGCCGCCGCTCGGCCGCGGATAGTGCCCGAGCACGATGAGATCGATATTCAGCCGATTGGTGAATGCGATGATCTGATCGATATAGTCGCCGCCGGTCAAGTAACCCTCGGCGCTGACGCCGCGCGCCTTGAGCCAATCGATGGATTCAGTCAATAGCTCCCGATAGCGGGCCGGTTCATCGAAGATGCAAGCCTGTCCCGCCGCACCCGCCATCACCGCCGGATTGGCCACGCCGTCGGGAGCAATGGAAAGGACGTGTACCTGCGCACCCAACAGCATCGCGAGCTCGGCGCCGCGGCGCAGCGCCCGGCGGCCCGCCTCGGTACCGTCGTAGCAAAGCAGCACCCGCTTGAACATGCCGTCACTCCAAATCGAATTGCAGACCCACGGTCCCGGTCTGCGCGCCGGTTGCGTCCCAAGTCCACTCATCAAAGCACGCGCGGCGTCTTTCATCAATGCGCACCACGGTAGAACAGCGGGTGCCATAGTCGGGCGCGCGCACGAAGGCGCTCGAGAGTAGCCGCTCCCATTCCAGGCTGAGGCCGGTACGAGGCAATTGATCGTCGGGTGCGACTTCGTCGTCGCGCAGCAGCGCGAGCACCGCGTCGGTGTTCTCAAGGTTCAAGAGTGCCTGCGCCAGGCGCGACTTGGCCGTCTGCACCTTGGGCCACGGCGTGTCCAGCAAGTCATTCGACAATCCATAGATTCCCGGCTCCAATTCTCGCCCGGCACCGCGCATGCTTTCGTAGACCGCAAGACGTTCGCCATCGGAAAACAGCACATTGAAGCCATTGTACTCAGCGCTCACGCTGCGCAAATATTCCAACGTCTGCGCCGTGCCGTCGGCTGACGTCAGGATCGAGGTCAGCAGCGTGCCGCGGCTCGGTGTACCCATGCGCCGTTGCGTCGCGCCGCGGTAGTTCGTCAGCGCCGCAAACCGGCCGGTGCGCGTGATTCCGAGCCACGTACCACCCGCCGACAAGTCTCGACCGGCGAGTATGGGCGGCTGCGACGGCCACCACTGCGCGGCGGCGGTGGGACGAGAATGCAGCTCATCGCGATTTGCGGCGATGACGCAGCGGTGTGTCGCGTGTCCTTGCCACGCGATCAAGATCAAGCACATTGAAGACTCCTTGCGGGACGACTGTAACACCTTGATTGCTTGACGAGCGGCGCGCGATATACACTCAAATACAGCAAACCGCTTCAATTTTCCGGAGACTCAGATGCGCCCGTACCGATCGCAGAATCGAGTGCTTTGCGGCGCCGCCGCCGCCTTGGCATGTTGCGCCGTCTCGCTCGGCGCGGCCGACAGCCGCGCGGCGGCGAACGCCGGCGGCTGCGCCGGCGATGACGGCGGTCTTAAGCTGCCCGCGGGATTTTGCGCAACGATATTCGCCGACGGGATTGGGCACGCGCGGGATGTGGTCGTTGCCGACGATGGCGTCGTGTATGTGAATACCTGGTCGGGGCGCTATTACGGCAACGACAAGCCTCATGCCGGCGGATTTCTGGTGGCGCTCAAGGACACGAAAGGCACCGGCAAGGCCGATGTCAACCAGCGCTTCGGCGAGACGCTGCAAGGCGGCGGCGCCGGCGGCACCGGGATCGGCATCTATAAAGGCTGGCTGTACGCCGAGCTCAACGACAAAATCCTCAAGTATCCGCTGAAAAACGGCTCGATCCTGCCCGGCGATAAGGCGCAGGTCGTGGTCAGCGGATTGCCCTTGGGCGGCGACCATCCGATGCACCCCTTTGCAATCGATGCCGACGGGGCGCTGTATGTCGATGTCGCGAGCGCGACCAATTCCTGCCAGACGAAGAATCGCACGCTGAAATCACCCGGCAAGGAGCCATGCACCGAACTCGCGACCCGCGGCGGCGTGTGGCGCTACGACGCGAAGAAAAGCAATCAGGTTTTTTCTCCGAACGAACGCTATGCGACGGGCATCCGCAACGCCGAGGGCTTTGGCGTCGACGCCGTCGGGCATCGCATTTTCGTGACTCAGCATGGCCGGGATCAGCTGCACAGCAACTGGCCTGACGTCATCAAGGACGCCGATAAAGAGGCCACGCTGCCATCCGAGGAAGTGATGCTGCTCAAAGACGGCGGCGATTACGGCTGGCCCATGTGCTATCACGATCCTTTCCAGCCGGGACTGGTGCTCGCGCCGGAATACGGCGGCGATGGAAAGACGGCGGGACTGTGCGCGCAGAAGATCCCCCCTGTAGCCTACTTCCCTGCGCATTGGGCTCCCAACGGCATGGTGCTTTATGACCAAAAGGAATTCCCCTCTCACTATCAACAGGGCTTGTTCATCGCCTTCCACGGCTCATGGAATCGCGCTCCGTATGCGCAAGGCGGCTACAACGTGGTGTATCAGGCTTTGTCCGGCGACAAAGCCGCGGGCAAGTGCGAAATCTTCGCCGACGGTTTTGCCGGTGCGGACAAGTCGCCCGGCAAGGCCGCGCATCGCCCCAGCGGTTTGGCGGTCGGACCGGACGGCGCGCTTTTCGTGACCGACGATGTGGCGGGCCGAATCTATCGCATCGTCTATCACGGCGGCGCGGACGCGAACGGCCGGCCCGTGCCTTGCCCGAGCGCAACCGACTCTCCGAGTCAAAGTGCCGCCGCCCAAGCGCAGCCGCCGGAGGGCACGCATCCTGACGCAGGGTCCGGCACCCGCGGGCTGACGGCGCCACCGGGCGCAACGCCTGCCATGGTGGCCTTAGGCGATCGCGTCTATCACGGCCAGGCAGGCGGCGCGACCTGCAGCGGATGCCACGGCTCCGACGCGAAAGGCTCGCCGTTGGGACCGGACCTAACCGCCAACAAATGGCTGTGGAGCAACGGCAGCTATGCAGGCATCGCCGCCACCATCGCCGGCGGTGTCGCACAGCCCAAGAACTACCGATCGCCGATGCCTGCGATGGGAGGAGCGCAGCTCAGCAGCGATCAGGTCATGGCGGTGTCGGCCTACATTTGGGCGTTGAATCATCGCAGCGCGCCGGTGTCGAAGGAGCAATGACCGCGCGCGTCGACGGTCAGCAGCTCCTCGAAGAAGCCGCCGATTTGACGAGCGCGATCGACGAAATGGATTTCCAAAATCCAATGACGCGGCACCCCGTTCCCATCGGGTTCGCGCAGTGCGACGCAATTGCCGTGCCGTATTCTCAAGTGATCCGGATCCTGCGGGCGGGTCTCGTGCGGGAAATGCCCGATCAAGTGCCCGGCGGTGCGCGCGCCGAACTCCCATCCATATTGCGCGGCGAGGCCGGCGACAAAGTCGTACAGCTGTCCCGCGGTGAGCCCGGGCGTTTGCTCATACAGACGCTTACCGCGCGCAAACGCCTCGGCAAGGTTCCCGACCAAACGATGCTTGACCGGGTCCAATCCCAACACGTAAGTGCGGCCGAAATCGGCTTCCCATGATTCGAACACGGGACCCAAGTCCAGGTACACCACGTCATCCTCGGTGATGCGCCGATCGTTGTCCGGATCGTGGTACGTCAGCAGCGTATTGGGTCCGGAGCGCGCGATCCGCTTATGCCAATGGCGCCGCACGCCGAATCGCGATTGCGCCAGCGCATGGATCTCCGCGGTAAGTTCACTTTCCAGCTTGCCCGCCGCCAGCATGCCGCTGCTCACGACTTCCGCGAACAGCGCCTCGGCTTTGGTCTGCGCGGACAACAGCCGGGTCGAAGTCGGGTCCATCAGTTCAAAGCTGTTTCGAGCATCTCAATCCAATGCATCACCGGCGTCGCTGTTCCGGATTGCAGATGCTGAATGCAGCCCACATTCGCCGACAAGATGCACTCCGCATCGAGCCTGGCAAGATTGGAGAGCTTGCGGTCGCGCAGTGCCCGTGCAAACGCAGGCTGCAGCACCGAATATGTGCCCGCCGAGCCGCAGCATAGATGACTTTCCTCATAAACCGCCGAGACGTCGAAGCCCAGCGCGCGCATGTGCGATTCAACGCCGCCGCGCAATTTTTGCCCATGTTGCAACGTGCAGGGTGCGTGAAAAGCGGCACGCCGTGACTCCGCAGCGCGCACTTTGTCCTTGAGGACCGGCACGAGTTCGGGCAGCAGCTCGCTCAAGTCGCGCGCCAGCCCGCTGACACGCGCGGCTCGTTCGGCGTAGGCGCCGTCGTGCGCCAAGGCGTGTCCGTACTCTTTGATGGACAGAGCGCATGCGCTGGCAGTTGAAATAATCGCCTCGATGTCCCCCGAGAGCAGCTGCGCGCTCCAGGCATCGATATTGCGCCGCATATCATCGAGGCCGCCGCCGGTGTCGCTCAAATGCGTTCGCAGCGCGCCGCAACAGCCCGTGCCGGCGGCATGGACGATTTCGATACCGGCGGCATCGAGCACGCGAATGGCGGCGCGGTCGATGTTCGGCAACATCGCGGGCTGCACGCAGCCCTGCAGCATGAGAATCTTGCGGGGCCGCGCACCTCGTGTCTTGCCGGATGGCCGCTCGGATGTCCGCTCGGATGTCCGCTCGCTCTTGCGCTTCGGTACCTTGTCCTTGAGTATTTTGGGGAGTATCGGACGCAACGCCTGTCCCAGGCGCAACACCGGCGCAAACCAGGCGGAGGTCAACCCTTCCTTCAACGACCAGCGCGCCGCCTTCTCGAGAGGCGGGCGTGGCACGCGCTTCTCGACCAAGGTTCTGCCGATTTCAACCAGATGGCCGAACGCGACGCCGCTTGGACAGGTCGTCTGGCAATTGAGGCAAGTCAAGCAACGATCCAAGTGCAGCTGCGTGCTGCGCGTGACGTCCGCGCCCTCGAGCAGCTGCTTGATGAGATAGATGCGTCCCCGCGGGCCGTCCAGCTCATCGCCGGTCAGCTGATAGGTGGGACAGGTCGCGTTGCAGAAGCCGCAGTGCACGCACTTCCGCAAAATGGCCGCCGCTTCCTTGCCCGTCTCGGTTCCGCTGAATTCCGCAGTAAGGTGAGTCTGCATGTCGCTCAAAGCCCGGCGTACAAGCGCCCGGGATTAAAGACGCGGTCGGGATCAAAGGCTTTTTTCAATCCTTGGTGGACGCGCATCAGAACGCTGTTCAATGGCGCGAACACGCAGCTCCTGTCCGCGCCCCGGATCAGAGTCGCGTGCCCGCCGGCGCGCGCGGCTGCATCTCGGACCTGCGCCGCCGGCGCCGTGCTGCGCCACCAACGCTGCGCACCGCCCCATTCGATGATTTGCTGTCCCGGCAGCGCGAGAGCTGCCGCGACGGCCGGCACCGACAATCGCCACAGCGACTCGCCGCGATCCGAGCTTGCCGCGTCGAGCGAAAAGAACGCCGTGCTCTGATCACGCACCCCGAGCCACCAGGCATCCGCCGCGAAAGGTTCCATGCGCTCGCCGCCCAGCCGCTCGCAAGCCGCGGCCACGGCGGCACGCGCTCCCGCCAAACGTACATACAACCGGCCGGCGTGCCAGGCTGTGGCGTTGATAGGCCATGGTTGAGCGGCCCAGCGGGCGAGGTGTTCCAGCGCCTGTTGGTCGTCCCAGTCAAAGGTGAGCGTTGTCTTGGCCACGCTGACCGGCAGCACCTTCATCGACACATCGCAAATGACGCCAAGAATTCCCAGCGAGCCGACCAGCAGGCGCGACACATCATAGCCGGCCACGTTTTTCGAAACCTGTCCCCCGAAGGTGAGCAGTTCGCAACGTCCGTTGAGCAGCGTCACCCCAAGCACATGGTCGCGCACCGATCCCACGCTGGCGCGCGCCGGTCCCGACAACCCCGCCGCCGCCATTCCGCCGACGGTGCCTCCTTTTGCGAAGCGCGGCGGCTCGAACGGCAGGCACTGACCGTGTTCCTGAAGCGCCGCCTCCAGATCTTCGAGCCGAGTCCCGGCTCGGGCCGTCACCACCAGCTCGGTGGGCTCATAGCTGCTGATGCCGGACAGTTCCGTCACGTCGAGCGGCGCGCCGGCGGGCGCCTCGCCGTAGAAGCGTTTCGTGCCCCCGCCGCAGATTTCAAGCGGGGCTCGCCGCGTGCGAGCGCTGTCCACTTGGTCAATCAGGCGCGACAGCGCTGCATCTCGAGCTTGCATTAAAATCTCGGCAGCTCAGGAAACCGCAGCATGCCGCGGTGCACGTGCATTTTTCCGTACTCCGCGCAGCGCTGCAGCGTGGGGATCACCTTGCCGGGATTGAGCAGCTGAAGCGGATCGAAGGCGCTCTTCACGCCCAGAAACTGCGCGCGCTCGCCGGGCGAGAACTGCACGCACATGGAGTTGAGCTTCTCCACCCCGACACCGTGCTCGCCGGTGACCGTTCCGCCAAGCCGCACGCTGGTCTCCAGAATGTCTGCGCCGAATTGTTCGCAGCGGCGCATCTCGTCGGCGTCCTCGGCATCGAACAAGATCAGCGGATGCAGATTGCCGTCGCCGGCATGAAATACATTCACGCAACGCAGGCCGTACCTTGCCTCCATTTGCTGAATAGCCCGCAGCATTTCCGCCAGTCGCTTGCGAGGAATCGTGGAGTCCATGCACATGTAGTCGGGGCTGATGCCGCCGGACGCCGGGAAGGCATTCTTGCGGCCGCTCCAAAACTTCAAGCGCTGGGCTTCATCGCGGCTGACCTCGATTCGCGATGCGCCTGCGGCTCTTAGAACCGCCTCCATGCGGGCGATTTCCTCCTCGACCTCTTCCGGCGTGCCGTCGCTTTCGCACAAAAGAATGGCGGCCGCATCGAGGTCGTAGTCCGCGTGCACGAAAGCATCCACGGCGGCCGTCA
>DATATA010000085.1:0-15058 GCA_036263775.1 Steroidobacteraceae bacterium
GCGCAATATCCTTGTACTTGTCGTACACCGCTTCCAGCGAGTCGCCGGGCGAATCCAGCAAGAAGCAGCTCGACAGCTGCTCGTGCAGCGTGCCGGCATTGAACAGCGTGGGCGAGCTCGGCAGGTAGTCGAGCGAGGAAAATAGCCGGTACAACTCGATGGCCTCATGCGCGCCGGTACTCAGCGCCGCCGCCGCGCGCATCCAGAAATATTGCGGTGTCTCGACCACCTGGCGCAGCGTGGGATGCTTCAGCAAGTAGCGGTCGTACAAGGTGCGGAGGCCGAGGTATTCGATATCGCGGGTGCGCTCGGCATCGATGGCATCGTTGAGCTTGCGCGCGTGCGATTCGACGAACTGCAGCAGGCGCTCGTTGATGAGTCCCGCGTTGAACCCGACGCGGATCGCTTGCGAGAACGAATAGATGCCCTGCGCTTCCACTTCCTTGTCGATGTAGGCCGAGAGCAGCCGCGCGGCGAGCTTGGAGTACGCGGGGTCGTCGACCATGAATGACGACGCGGTGCGGATCGACAGTTCGTCCAGTTCGCGCGTGGTCGCACCGTCATAGAGACCTGCGATGGTCTTGAGGGCGACGCGCATCGGATCCACATCCGCAATGCCTTCGCAGCAGCGGGTCACGGCACGCACGATCTTGTTCACATCGATGGGCTCGTGTTGCCCTGAGCGCTTGGTGACCCGCATGGGATTGCGGGCGGCCGGGGAAGGGATCAGATCAAAGGCGGGCTGGGCGGTTAGGTTCATGTCGTGGATTCCATTGCGCGTTGTTGACCCTTTGGAAGGGGGAGCGAACGGGCGGAATGAACCTTGCGGTGGGGAGCGGACCCCAAGGCGATCACTCCGGCCGCTCTTCCCCACGAGAGCTCCAAAGCCGAACAGCATTTCCCAGGTGCGGAAATGCAGATCGCGGCAGGTCTTCGGACTTCCCAGGCATGGCCGATGTGCTCGGCGATTTCTACTGCATGCCGCTTCCCAAGCCGCCCCTAAACGGTTCGGCTCGGTGCGATGGCATGGGTTCGTTCCCAGTTACCGCTGCGGGACAGCTCCGGAATTGCACCGGATTCCCCTCTTAGGCCCAGCTTTAGTGCCAGGCACCGCAATGGAACACAAGATATTGTGTTTTTGTGACAGCGTCAACGCCATGGCGGACGACATAAGCCCCTGCTATTATATACAGTATCCCCAAGTCTTCGAGCGAGCGGCCATGAGCGTTCTCGACACCTTTCATCCTGCCGTCGCGGCTTGGTTCTCGCGCACCTTCGACGAGCCGACAGAAGCGCAGCAGCGCGCGTGGCCGGCGTTGGCGGCGGGCGAGCATGTCTTGGTGGCCGCGCCCACGGGTTCCGGCAAGACATTTGCCGCTTTTCTGGCGGCGATCGACCAACTGGTAAAGGAAGGTTTAAACGCTCCGTTGCCGGACGAGACACGCGTCGTCTACGTATCGCCGTTGAAAGCGCTGTCCAACGACATTCAGCGAAATCTCGAGGCTCCTTTGAACGGAATCCGCGCAGAGCTGATGGCGCTCGGCATGCCGGATGTGGAAATTCGTGCCGTGGTGCGCACCGGCGACACGACTCAATCGGAACGCGCCGGCATGCGCCGCAGGGCGCCGCACATCGTCGTGACCACGCCGGAATCGCTGTACATCTTGCTGGGCTCGCAGTCCGGGCGCGACATGCTGAAGTCATGCCGCACATTGATCGTCGATGAGATTCACGCCATCGCCGGCAACAAGCGCGGCGCGCATTTGGCGTTGTCGCTGGAGCGTCTGCAAGCCCTGACCGGGCAGTCGCTGACCCGCGTGGGGTTGTCGGCCACGCAAAAGCCCATCGAAGAGGTCGCAAAGTTCTTGACCGGCGCGCATCCCGTGCCGTGCACCATCATCGACAGCGGCCATGTTCGCCGGCGCGACCTGGCTCTGGAAGTGCCGCCCGCGCCCCTCGAGGCGGTGATGTCGGGCGAGGTGTGGACTCAAGTTTACGATCGCTTGAGCTTGCTGGTGCGGGAGCATCGCACCACATTGGTATTCGTCAACACGCGCCGGTTGGTCGAGCGCGTCGCGCGGCATCTGTCGGAGCGGGTCGGCGAGGAGAACGTGGCCGCGCATCACGGCAGCCTATCCAAAGAACGGCGCTTCAACGCCGAGCAGCGCCTCAAGCAGGGCGACTTGAAAGTCCTGGTGGCCACCGCGTCGTTGGAGTTGGGCATCGATATCGGCGATGTGGACCTGGTGTGCCAGGTAGGCTCGACCCGCTCGATCAATTCGTTCTTGCAGCGGGTAGGGCGCGCCGGTCACCAGGTCGGCGGGATATCCAAAGGCCGGTTGTTTCCCTTGTCGCGCGACGAACTGGTCGAGTGCGCGGCGCTGCTGCACGCAGTGCGCCGCGGTGAGCTGGATCGCCTGAAGATTCCCGAAAACGCCCTTGACGTATTGGCGCAGCAGATCACCGCTGAAGTGTCGGCGCGCGAGTGGTCGGAGGAGGGACTGTTTTCGCTGTTGCGCGCAGCGTATCCGTATCGCAATCTGAGGCGCGAAGAATTCGACGAGTGCGTGAAAATGCTCGCCGAAGGCTTCAGCACGCGCCGCGGACGGCGCGGCGCACTGCTGCATCACGATGCCGTCAACAAGATGCTGCGGCCGCGCAAGGGCGCGCGCTTGACCGCCATTACTTCCGGCGGCGCAATACCGGACAACGCCGACTACCGCGTGATGCTCGAGCCGGAGTCCATCATCGTAGGTTCGGTGAACGAGGATTTCGCGGTCGAAAGCCTGCAGGGCGACATCTTCCAGCTCGGCAACACCTCATATCGAATTTTGCGCGTGGAGCGCGGTACCGTGCGCGTGGAAGATGCGCACGGTCAGCCGCCCTCCATTCCTTTTTGGCTGGGGGAGGCGCCGGGCCGCAGTATGGAGCTGTCGACCGCGGTCTCGGATCTGCGCAAGGAAATCGAAACGCGCCTGGGGAGCGAACCGCCCTCGGCGCTCGAGTGGCTGATCGCGACCGTCGGCCTCGATGAGGCGTCGGCATCTCAAATCGTGCAGTACTTGAGCGCCGGAAAAGCGGCGCTCGGCGCGTTGCCCACCTTGGATACGGTGGTATTCGAGCGGTTCTTCGATGAATCGGGCGGCATGCAGCTGATCATTCACTCGCCGTTCGGCAGCCGCGTCAATCGCGCGTGGGGCCTGTCGCTGCGCAAGCGTTTCTGCCGGACTTTCAATTTCGAGCTGCAAGCCGCTGCAACCGAAGATCACATCGTTCTGTCGCTCACCCATGCGCATAGTTTCGAGCTGGCGGAGGCGGCGCGCTATCTGAACTCGAATTCCGTGCGCAGCGTGCTCATTCAGGCGCTGTGCGCGGCGCCCATGTTCGAAGTTCGCTGGCGTTGGGACGCCGGCATCGCGCTGGCGCTGCCGCGGTTTCGCGGCGGCAAGAAAATTCCGCCGCAGATCGCACGCATGAACGCCGAAGACTTGTTGGCCTCGGTGTTTCCGGACCAGGTAGCCTGCGCCGAGAATTTGCCGGGCGAGATCGAGGTGCCCGATCATCCGTTGGTGCGGCAGACGGTTCGTGATTGCCTCGAAGACGCCATGGACATCGATGAATTCGAGACGCTGCTGCGAAGGCTGGAAAGCGGGGCGCTCGGCGTCGTCGCTCGGGATCTCACCGAGCCTTCGCCCCTGGCGCTCGAGGCGCTCTCCGCGCGGCCCTATGCCTACCTGGACGATGCGCCGCTCGAGGAGCGGCGCACGCAGGCGGTCATGAGCCGCCGCTGGCTCGATCCGACCGAGGCTGCGGATATCGGCAAGCTGGACCCGGAAGCCATCGCCCGCGTGCGCGCCGAAGCGTGGCCCGACGCCGCGACGCCGGACGAATTGCACGATGCGCTGTTGTGGCTCACCTTCATGACGGAAGAGGAGAGCCGCGCGAACACGGCCTGGCCGGGTTTGATGCAAGAGCTCGCGATGCAGAACCGCGTGGTGCGGATCGCGCGGCAAGATCGCAGCCTCTGGGCGGCGGCCGAAAGACGCGCACTGTTCGAGTCGCTGGATGATTCTCTGATCGACGTCGTGCGCGGCCGGCTCGAAGGCTTGGGCCCCGTGACGGCGGCGCAAATTGCGGCGTCGCTGCCGGTCGCCGAGGCCCGGATAAACGCCGCTCTGATTGCGCTCGAGGCCGAAGGGTTCGCGATGCGCGGCCGGTTCACCGGCGCCCCGGCGCAAGAGGAATGGTGCGAGCGGCGCTTGTTGGCGCGGATTCACCGCTACACCGTCAAACGCCTTCGCGCTGAAATAGAGCCGGTTTCCGCGCGCGATTTCTTGCGGTTCTTGTGCGATTGGCAGCGCGTCCTGCCGGGCGCGCGGATGCAGGGTCCGGATGCGCTGGCCGCGATCCTGGCGCAGCTCGAGGGGTTTGAATCTCCGGCGGGTGCCTGGGAAACCGAGGTGCTGCCGGCGCGGATCACCGAGTACGAGCCGCAATGGCTGGATGAGCATTGCCGCGCGGGGCGCTTCATTTGGACGCGCCTCGCCGCGCGCGGTCCTCGCGGCGACGATGCAGCCGGACGCGGCGCTGCGCCGGTCCGCTCCACGCCCATCGTTCTTTTGGCAAGACGCAATGTACCGCTCTGGTCCCTGTTCGCGGATCGCTCGGATCCGGCGCAGCTGACTTCTAAGGCCCAAGCGGTGGCGGATTTCATCCGCGAGCACGGCGCGTCATTCTTTGACGAGATTTCCGACAACGTCGGCATGTTGCCCGCGGAAGTGGAAGAGTCCCTGGCAGAACTCGTGGCCGTGGGCCTCGTGAATTCCGACAGTTTCGCGGGCCTGCGCGTGCTCTTGATGCCGAGCGGCCGGCGCGCCGGCCGGCCCAATGGCTATTCGGCGCGCCACAAGCGCCGCCTGGCACTGTTCGGGATGGCCGACGCGGGACGCTGGGCGCTGGTGCGACGGCCCGCGGCCGTGCCCGCGGAGCGCAAGGATGAAGCCGTCGAACAAATCGTGCGTACGCTGCTGCGCCGCTGGGGCGTGATCTTTTGGAAATTGCTGGCCCGCGAGGCAGAGTGGCTGCCGCCATGGCGAGACATCTTGAGTTGCTGCCGCCGGCTCGAGGCGCGCGGCGAAATTCGCGGCGGCCGCTTCGTCGCGGCATTCTCCGGCGAGCAATTTGCAACCCCGGAGGCCATTGGACTGCTGCGCGATGTGCGGCGCAGGCCGCCGACTGAAAGCTACGTGTCGTTCTCCGCCGCGGATCCTCTCAATCTGATCGGGATTCTGACGCCCGGCGCGCGGCTGCCGTCGCTCGCCGGCAATCGGCTGTTGTTCAGAGATGGCTTGCCCGTGGCCATGCTGGCGGGCGGCGAAATTCAGTACCTGGAAGAAATGCAGCCGAAAGATCGGTGGGAGGCACAGGTTGCACTGTTGCGCCGGCATGTGCCTGTCGTTCTCACCGATGAGCTTCCGGCCGACTAGACAGGCGGCGGTTTCGGCAGCCGCCTTACTTGGCCGTCGCCATGGAGGCGTCCCAACCACCGCCCAATGCTTCGATCAAGGCGACGCTGGCTTGCAGGCGCGAGGACAGCACTTGCAGCGCGGTTTCCTCGGCAGCCAATCGCGTGGTCTGCGCCGTTATCACGCTGCTGTATGGCACCGTTCCAGCCTTGTATTGATTGAGCGTCAGGACTTCGGCTTCGCGCGCCTTCTTGACGGTTTCATCTTCGATCACGCCTTCCTGCTCCAGCACGCGCAGCGTGACGATCTGATCCTCGACTTGCTGGAAGCCGGCCAGCACCGTTTGGCGATAGCTGTCGACGGTGCCTTCGTACGCCGCGCGGGTGCTTCGTACCTGCGCGCGCACCAGGCCGCCGTCGAACAGGGTTTCGGCCAGCGTGGGGCCCACCGCCCATATTCGATTGGAATCCCGAAACAGACGGCTGAAGGTGCTGTTCGAATACTGATCCTGGCCGCTCAAGGTCAAGTCCGGAAAGTAGCCTGCTTTGGCGACGCCAATCTGGGCGTTTGCGGATGCCATGCTGCGTTCGGCCTCCGCCACGTCGGGACGCCGTTCGAGCAGAGTCGAAGGCACGCCTGCCGGCACCGTCGGCACGTCGCTGCGCATGGTTGCGACGCTGAGGGAGAACTCGGCCGGTTGCTTGCCCAGCAGCACGGCGAGCGCATGTTCGAGAATGGCGCGCTGGATTTTGGCGTTGACCTGTTGGGCTTGGCTCGAGAGCAGCTGGGTTTCCGCGGTGACCACGTCGGCGCGCGCGGCGACGCCGAATTTATAACGGCTTTCTGTGATGTGCAGCGACTGAGTCTCCGCCACCACCGTGTCGTCCAGAAGCTTCTGCAATTGATCTTGGGCGCGCAATTCGAAGTAATCCGTGGCGAGTTCCGCCTGCGCGGACAGTCGTGCCGCGGCGAGTGCCGCGGAGCTGGCCTGTGCCGAGGCGACGTTGCTCTCGGTGTTGCGGCGGATCTTGCCCCAGATGTCGATATCCCAATTGGCCGAGACCCCGCCGGTGAAGGTATTTTGAGTGCGAGTCGATGAGCCGGACCCGCCGATCGGCACGCCGGTGATATTGCTCGCGCCCACCGGTGCGCCCTCGCGCTGCATCCCGAGACTCGCGGCAATGGTCGGCCAGAAGCCGGCGCGCGCCTGCGAGACCAATGCCCGCGACTGTTCGAAGGCCGCCGCCGCGGCTTTGACATTTTGATTTGAAATGTCGATCTGAGCTTCGAGATCATTGAGCACTTCGTCATTGAATATTTGCCACCAGGGACCGCGCGACAGCACGTCGTTCGGCTCGCTGGGTTTCCAGTCGCCGCTCTCCTTGTAATTCGCCGCCGTATCGACCTGCGGGCGATGATAATCAGGACCCACGGCGCAGGCGGAGGCGAGCGCCGCGCCCAAGCCGACGCAAAGAGCCCGTGGAACGAGCCGCATCATGTGGTGACCCCCAAGGAACCGAAATCGCGGCCGTTGCCGGAATCGCCGTTGATGTTCGGCGGGGCGGAATACTTGCCCTGTTTGAGATGCTTCCAGTATCGGCGCATGTAGAGGTAGACCACCGGGGTGGTGTAGACCGTGAGCAGCTGGCTGACCAAGAGGCCGCCGACGATGGCGATACCAAGAGGGCGGCGCATCTCGGTCCCGTCCCCCGTGGCAATCGCCAGCGGCAGCGCGCCGGCGATGGCGGCGCAGGTGGTCATCATGATCGGCCGAAAACGCAGCGCGCAGGCGTGCGCGATCGCCTGGCGGGGATCCATGCCGAGTTGGCGCTCCGCTTCCAGGGCGAAGTCCACCATCATGATGGCGTTTTTCTTTACGATGCCGATAAGCAGCAGAATTCCCAAAAAGGAAATCATGCTGAATTCCGTGCCGGTCGCCATCAGCGCCAGCCACGCGCCGAGTCCCGCAGACGGCAGCGTCGATAGGATGGTGAGCGGCTGGCTATAACTTTCATACAGCACGCCCAGCACCACATAGATCGCCGCAATCGCCGCTATCAGCAGCAGCGGAGCATCGCCGATGCCCTGTTGAAACAGGCGCGCCGTGCCGTAATTGCCGCCGTGAATCGTGATGGGCATGTGAATATCGGCCATTTTCTTGGCAATGGCGTCCTCGGCGGTGCCCAAAGAGACGCCCGGCGGCAAATTGTAAGCAATGGATGTCGATACGGAGGTGCCGGTGTGATTCACCGATATCTGTGTTTCGCCGGTGGTGAAATGGCTGAATGCCGAGAATGGCACCACGGTTTCCTTGGCGACGCTCACCGCGGATCCGGTGGAGGTGTTGCCGCGGCCGGAGTTTGCCAGGGAGTTGGCGGCCAGATTGCGCGCCGTGTCCTCGGCGACCGAGGTGCTGGACGAAGCCGTGCTCGGTTTCAACACCGTGGTTCCGGCGACGGCTTGAGTTTGCTGCGTGCCGGATACGGCGCCGCCCGAGGTGCTCACGTACAGCTGTTTCAGAATTTCCGGGTTTTGCCAAAACTCGGGCGCGACCTCCATGACGACATGGTACTGCTGCGGACTGAAGGGATTGTAGATGGTGGACACTTGCGCTTGGGAGAATGCATCGCCCAATGTGTTGTCGATCTGAATTTCCGAGAGGCCGAGGCGCGATGCGCTGTCCCGATCGACGATCAGGTCGGTCTCCAATCCGCCGGGCTGCAAATCCGTGTCCACGTCGGTGATTTCCGGCACGTCCTGCAGCGCCGTGCGCAGTTTTTGCGACCAGGTGCGCAATTCGGTCAGGTCGTCGCCGAGCAAGGTGTATTGATATTGGGCATTCGCGGAGCGGCCGCCGCCGCCGATGTCCTGCACGGCCTGCAGGAAGCTGGCCACCCCCTTGACCCTCGAGAGCTTCGGCCGCAGGCGTGCAATGATCAGATCGGCCGAAATACGGCGTTCCTTCAGCGGCTTGAGGCCAACGGTGACATTGGCGCTGGCGCCGCCGCCGCCGAAGGGCCCGAAGCCGCCGGATCCCACCGAGCCCGTCACCGTGGCAACGGCCGGATCTGCCTGAATAATGGCCGCAACTTCCTGCAGTTTCCCCTTCATCATCTGAAAGGAGCTTGCCGAGTCGCCGCGGATACCGCCGCGCAATTGACCGGTATCCTGCTGCGGAAAGAAACCCTTCGGGATCGTGTAGGCCAGGAAAAAATTCAACGCTATCGTCGCCCAAAAAATGCTGATCATGATGCGCCGATGGCGCAGCGCCCAATCCAGGGTGCTTTCATAGTTATGGCGGATGCGCGCGAATCCCCGCTCAAATGCCTGTCCGAGGCGGGAGTGTTTTTCGTCGCGCGAACTGCGCAACACCAAGGAGCACATCATCGGCGTGGTGGTGAGCGAAACCACCAGAGAAATCAGGATCGAAACCGACAGGGTCACCGCAAATTCGCGGAAGATCCGGCCGACGATGCCGCTGACCAGCATGAAAGGCAGGAAAACCGCGACCAGAGACAGGCTCATGGACAGGACCGTGAATCCGACCTCTTGGGCGCCGACGAACGCGGCGCGCGTGCGCGTCATGCCGTCCTCGATGTGCCGGGTCGTGTTCTCCATGACGACGATGGCATCGTCGACCACGAAGCCGGTCGCGACGGTGAGCGCCATCAAGGAAAAATTGTCGAGGGTATAGCCCAAAAGATACATGGCCCCGAAAGTGCCGATCAGCGACACCGGCACCACCAGCGCCGGAATGAACGCCGCGCGGTAGCTGTTCAGGAACATGTAGACCACCAAGATGACCATGGCTACCGCGAGCATCAGGGTCTGCTCCACCTGCCGCAGGGAAGCACGGATGGTCACCGACCGGTCGAAGCTCACGATCAGATCTATCTTGGGGTCGATGGACTGCTTGAGAAGCGGCAATTCGGCTTTGACCGCATCGATCATTTCAATGATGTTGGCGCCGGGCTGCTGATACACGTTGACGAACACCGCCGGCTTGCCGTTGTACAACCCGTAGGTGCGGATGTTTTCCGTGGCGCCGTCCTGCATGTCCAATACCGTGGCCACATCGCCAAGCCGTACCGTGGCGCCGTTGCGGTTGGCGATGATCAGGTTGCGATAGGGACCCGCATCGCGCGCATTGTCGTTGGTATAGATCTGATAATGCAGGTTGTCCGTCTCGATCGACCCTTTCGGTGCATTGGCGTTCGAATTGGAAATGGCCGCGCGCACGTCTTGCAGGCCGATGCCGTACTTGGATAGAGACAGCGGATTGATTTCGACGCGCACCGCGGGCAACGCGCTGCCATTGACATTGACGCCGCCCACACCCGGCAGCTGCGACAGGCGCTGCGAAATTACCGCATCGGCGGCATCGTAAATCTGACCCTGCGTCAGCACGTCCGAGGTCATGGCGATGGCCATGACCGGAAACTGCGAGGTGTTGATCTTGCGGTAGGTGGGATTGCGGGTGAGCGAGGACGGCAAGTCGGCGTGAGCCGCTGAAATTGCGGCTTGTACATCGCGCGCGGCGCCGTCGATGTCGCGGTCGACGCCGAAGGTCAGCTGAATGCTGGTCGTGCCCACGCCGCTGGTCGAAGTCATGTCGTCCACATCGGCGATGGCGCCGAGATGGCGCTCCAGCGGCGTGGCCACGGTCGCCGCCATCACCTCAGGGCTGGCGCCGGGCAGCTGTGCGGAAACGAATATTGCCGGTACATCGATGCGCGGCAGCGGCGCAACCGGCAGCAGCACGAAGGCTACGCCGCCGCACAGCGCGACCCCGGCGGTCAACAGAATGGTCGCGACCGGGCGCTTGATGAAGGGCGCGGAAATGTTCACGCCGGACCCTCGGCCATGGGTGCATTGCGCTCCCCTTCGGGCAGGCGCCCGCGCATCCGCGCCGCAATGCGGTCGAATGCCAGGTAAATCACCGGCGTGGTGAACAGCGTCAGGACCTGGCTCACCAGCAGTCCGCCGACGATGCTGACCCCCAGCGGATGGCGCAGCTCCGAGCCGGTGCCGGTGCCGAACATCAAGGGCAGGGCGCCGAATATGGCCGCCACCGTGGTCATGAGGATCGGACGGAAGCGCAGCAAGCAAGCCTTGAAAATCGCCTCGCGCGGCGACAGGCCTTCATCGCGCTGCGCAACGACGGCAAAGTCGATCATCAATATCGCGTTCTTCTTAACGATGCCGATGAGCAGAACGATGCCGATGAGTGCGATGATGGTCAGATCGTCGCCGAACAGCATGAGAGCCAGCAACGCGCCGATGCCCGCCGACGGCAAGGTCGAAAGAATGGTGATGGGGTGGATGAAACTCTCGTACAAAACGCCGAGCACGATGTACATCACGAGCACCGCGGCAATCAGCAGCAGAAGTTCGTTGGTCAGGTTGCTGCGAAACGCCAGCGCCGCGCCCTGGAAGGTCGTGCGAATGCTGCCCGGCAACCCCAAGGTTTTCTCGGCGTCCTCGATCGAGGAAACCGCCGCACCCAGCGAGGCGCCCTCCGCGAGGTTGAAAGAGACGGTGGTCGCCGGAAACTGCGCCAGGTGATTGATGAGGATGGGGCGCGTTTCCACGTCAATCTTGGCGATGGAAGACAGCGGTACTTGACCACCGCCGGCGGACGGCACGTAGATGGATGCAAGCGAATCGACGGATCGATAGGACTGCGGGTCCGCTTCCATGATGACCCGATATTGATTCGATTGCGTAAAGATGGTCGAGACGATGCGCTGGCCAAAGGCATCGTAGAGGGCGTTGTCCACGGTACCCACGCTGATACCCAATCGCGCCGCGCTGTCGCGGTCAATCGTGACGTACACGGCGAGCCCGTTGTCTTCCTGATTGCTGACGACGTCCGCCAGTTGCGGCAGCTGCTGCAGCGCAGATACGAGTTTCGGGGCCCAAGTCGACAGGGCCGTGGCATCGGCGCTTTCCAGGGTAAATTGGTACTGGGTGCGGCTGATGGTGTTATCGAGCGTTAGATCTTGAACCGGCTGCATATAAAGAGTGATGCCGGCGACATTCGAGGTCTCTGAGCGCAATCGCCGAATGACGTCCGCGACCGAGGTGGAGCGCTGATCGCGCGGCTTCAAGTTGATCAGGTATCGGCCGCTGTTCAGCGTCACGTTGTTCCCGTCGACGCCGATGAACGATGAAAGGCCCGAAACGTCGGGGTCGGTCAGAATGGCCGCCGCGAGTGCCTGCTGGCGATCCGCCATTCCGGCGTAGGAGATCGACTCGGTCGCCTCGGATACCCCCTGAATCAGACCCGTATCCTGGTCCGGAAAGAAGCCCTTCGGGATGAGCACATATAAAAGAGCAGTCACCACCAGAGTGCCGAGCGCCACCCACAGAGTCAGCTTTTGATGATCGAGGACCCACGTCAGCCTGCGCCCATACCAATCGACCACTGCGGTAAACCACCGGCCGGATTCGGTCTGCGCGTGCTCTCCGGCAGGCCGATGCTTCAGCAGCTTCGCGCACATCATCGGCACCAGCGTCAGCGACACCACGGCGGAAATCAAAATGGTCACGGCCAGCGTCACGGCGAATTCCCTGAACAAGCGTCCGACGACGTCTTGCATGAAGAGCAGGGGGATCAGCACGGCGATGAGCGATACCGTCAATGAAATGATGGTGAAGCCGATTTGGCCGGCGCCCTTTAGGGCGGCTTCGAGCGGCGATTCGCCGGCTTCGATGTAGCGGGAGATATTTTCGATCATCACGATGGCATCGTCGACCACGAATCCGGTGGCAATCGTCAGCGCCATCAGCGACAGATTGTTCAAGCTGTAATTCGCCAAATACATCACGCCGAACGTGCCGATGAGCGAAAGCGGCACGGATAGGCTGGGAATGATCGTCGCCGGAATATTGCGCAGGAAGACCCAGATCACCAGCACCACCAAGATCACCGCGAGCACGAGTTCGAATTCGACGTCCTTTACGGAGGCGCGGATAGTCGTCGTGCGGTCGGTGAGCAGGGCTATATCGGCGCCGGCGGGCATGTCTGCCTGCAGCGAAGGCAGCAAGTCGTGAATCCTATTGACGACGTCGACGACGTTCGCCCCCGGCTGCCGTTGGACGTTGAGAATCAATGCAGGCGTTGAATTCATCCACCCGCCGAGTTTTGAGTTCTCCGCTCCTTGCACCAATGTGGCGACATCTTTCAATCGTACCGGCGCGCCATTCTTGTAGGCGACCACCACGTTGCCGTAGTCATCGGCATTTCTGATTTGATCGTTGGTGTTGACGGTATAGGCATTGGCCGGGCCATCGAGCGTGCCCTTCGGACCGTTCTGATTGGCGTTGTTGATGGTGGTGCGCAAATCGTCGAGATTCAAGCCGTAAGCGGCCAAAGCCCGGGGATTGGCCACGACCCTGACGGCGGGCCGCTGCCCGCCGCTGATGCTGACCACGCCCACGCCTTTGATCTGCGAGATCTTCTGTGCGATGCGAGTGTCGACCAGATCCTCCACTTCCGTGAGCGGCATGGTCTTGGAGGTGACGCCAAGAATCAGCACCGGTGCGTCCGCCGGATTGACCTTGGCGTAGATCGGCGGCGCGGGCAGATCTTGCGGCAGCAAATTCTGGCCGGCGCTGATGGCCGCCTGCACCTCCTGTTCGGCGACGTCGATATCGAGCGACAACGTGAATTGCAAGGTGATGACCGAGGCACCCGCGGAGCTCGTCGATGACATCTGATTCAAGCCGGGCATTTGGCCGAATTGTTTTTCCAAGGGCGCGGTGATCGCCGATGTGATCACCTCCGGGCTGGCGCCGGGATAAAAGGTCTGCACTTCGATGGTCGGATACGCCACTTCCGGCAAGGCCGACAACGGCAACTGTATGTACGCCATTGCGCCCACGATCAGGATCGCCACCATCAACAGCGTGGTGGCGACGGGCCGCAGAATGAAGATGCGTGAAGGATTCACGGCATCACGGCGATGACGATGGTTTGCCGCGCCCCTTGCCGCGTCGCGCGCCAGGGGTGGCGGGCGCCCCCGGCTTGGCTGCTGCTTTGGCAGGAGCGGGCGCCGCATTCGGCAAAAGCACCGTCGCACCATCGCGCAGCCGGTCGCCGCCCTCTGTGACGACGATGTCTCCGGCCTTGAGTCCGGCCGTTACCGCCACCCTCTCAGCGTCGACCACCCCCAAGGTCACCGGACGCACAGCCACCGTGCTGTCGGCGGGATTGACCAAATAGACAAAGGTGCTCGCCAGGCCGTTCGGCGCCCCTCTGCGCACCGCTGAGTTCGGCATGATGACCTGATTGCTCAGCACATCCTGCAGCAGCTGAACATTCACGAACTGGTTCGGAAACAGCGCGCCGTCGGTATTGTCGAATTGCGCGCGCAGCTTGATGGTCCCGGTCGTGATGTCGATGGAGTTGTCGACCGTGAGCAGCTTGCCGTCGGCGATCTTGGTGGCGTTGGTGCGATCGAAAGCTTCCACGGGCAGCACGGCGCCGGAGTGGACGCGCTTCATCACCGCGGAGACATTGTCCTCGGGGATGGAAAAGATAACCGTGATGGGCTGCAGCTGATTGATGAGCACGATGCCGTTGGTATCGCCGGGCGTCACATAGTTGCCTTGATCGACTTGGCGCAAGCCGACACGTCCGGTAACCGGTGAGACGATGTGCGTGTAGACCAGGTTCACCTTGGCCGTCTCTACCTGTCCTTCATCGGCTTGAATGGTACCCGTGTACTGATCGACCAGGGCGCGTTGCGTATCGAGCGTCTGCTGAGCAATGGAATCCTCTTTGACCAAGCCCTCGTAGCGCTTCAGGTCCAACTTCGCATCGGCGAGCAACGCCTGGTCGCGTTTCCAGTTGCCTTGCATTTGCTGCAGAGCGGCCTCATACGGCCGCGGGTCGATCTGTGCGAGCGGGTCCCCCAGATGCACGAATTGACCTTCAGTGAAGAAGATCTTCTGCAAGGTGCCCGTGATCTGGGTGCGGACCGTGACCGTGGCAAGCGGAGTGACGGTTCCCAAGGCCGGAATCTTGACTTGAATATCCCCCGTGACGGCGCTCGCAATCGACACCGCCACCGGGCCGTTTTGGGCGTTGCGTCCGCGTTGAAAACCGGGCACCGGTCGTTTACCGCGCAGATAAAGCGTGAAGGCCAGCAGCAGCAGCACGATGACGAGCGCGACCAGCAGCAGCTTCCAGTGTCTGACGATAAATGCCTTCGGACCACGCGCGCGCGGGGCAAACTGCGGGTCTTCTTGTTCGTTCATCACTAATTCACCGATACGCGAGCCCATGCCGCGGCACGCACTGCCAAACGATCATCTGGGCGAGCCGCAGACTATAACGATATTCGACCGTGAACTACACACCGATCGCGGCAGCATGCATGTAGAGCGGACCGGGCCTCGAAAGTTCATAGGTCTTTGTAAAGTATTGTGAATATCCCGGCGAACGGCTGGACAAAACCGCGCGATTCAGAACGGCTGAATCGGCGCAATCGCAAAGGTCCGGGTGTTAGAATTCGCGTCGCGAGACACAACGAGGGAGTTTCGATGAAATTGATCAAATCCGCCGCATGCTGGGTTGCGCTGTCGCT
>DATATA010000094.1:0-14501 GCA_036263775.1 Steroidobacteraceae bacterium
GAATGTCTGTTACACGGCCGAACAACGTATGCTCCGCAAGCACTTCGATGCGCCGAGCATCGCCGCGGCACTCGACACCTGGCACGCACTGATCGGCGCGCTTGCCGGAAAGAATTCCTGGGAGACCGCGCGGGCGAAATACGCGGCTGCCAGCTCAAAGCCGTGGTTTTCCGCCTCTTTGCTTCCCTTCTTCGTTGCATCGCAAGCCGACCTGCCGCCGCCGGCGGAAATCGCTGAGGGTATGCGGCGCGAAATTCTCTACGATCCGGGAGAAATCCTGCAGAAGGTGCGCACGCCGACGCTTGCTTTGTTCGGGGTGCACGATCGAAATGTCGACGTTGCCTACTCGATCCCTCGATTCAAAGCCGCCTTCACGCATGCGGCCGCGCAGGATTTCACGCTGCACGTCTTCCAGGATGCGGGGCACACGCTGAAAGTGTCCGCCGGCGGATTTAATGACCAACTCAGCGAGCCGGAACGGCTAACGGCCGGTTATCCGCAAATCATGCTCGAATGGCTGCGCCATCGCGGATTTCTGCACGACTAGGGCGCAGGTGTGCCGGCTCTCGGCATGCGGGCCGGCCTCGATCGCACGGTTGACATCCAATAACCGCTAAGTTATCTTTTATTCATAACTTAATAGTTATCGATTAAGAGGGTAAAAATGACCGCTACCCGTACGCTTGTGATCGAAAAAGAAATGCCCCATGCGCCGGAAAAAGTCTGGCGCGCACTCATACAAGGCGCGCTGATCAAGGAGTGGCTGATGGACAACGACTTTCAGCCTGTGGTCGGACACAAATTCAGTTTCCGCTCCACTCCCATGGCCAATTGGAATGGTGTCGTGGATTCCGCGGTGCCGGTGGTCGAGCCCCACAAAAGGCTCTCTTATAGCTGGGGGTCACAAGGGCTCGAGAGCGGAAACTGGAACGTGTTGTCGCCGGCCTAAAATAAAGGTTCAGACTCTTGGCGGCGGCCAAGCGTGCACCTGCGCTGAATCGCCCACCGCCGCGTTCCAGGCAAGATCTAGCCTTTCGGTCATTCGCCGGGAACCGCAGTACATTCGCCGAATATCGCATGATACTGAAGGCGCCTTTCGGCAGCATGGCTCCATCGAACGGACAGCGGAGCCAAGACGATGGAGACCGAAGCAAAAATGCCTGCGGCCAACCGGCTGGTTGCAGGTACGATAGCGGCCATTGCGGCGGGCCTCCTAGGCCTCGTGTGTTCCGGGTTCTTGAATGCGGTCGATCTGCAACGCGGTTGGCCTTTGGTATTGATTGCCCCGGCGCTCGCGCAGCTTGCCTTGACGATGCGCAGCCCTCGTTTAAGGGGATTAGGGTTATTACTGTTGGGTAATTGGCTTTTCATGAACACCATGACTGACTGGGCGTATGAGCAATACTCCCTGCCGCTGCTGCTGGTGGGTGTCAATTATTGGATAATTGCGGGCGGCGCGAGCCGGGCGAAGCGTGTTTCCTCGAAGATGGATCGATATGTCGCCTGATATGCGGGAGCCCCCGCCGCCCCCCAGACCCGGGTCGATTCCGAGGGTGCTCATCGGCGCATTTCTGGTGTTGATCGGCCTGTTACTGGCGCTCGAGCAGTTGGGATGGGTCGAAGCCTATCATCTGATGCGCTTCTGGCCGGTGCTGGTGGTGCTGTATGGTCTGACGATTTTGCAGCGTGGCGGACGCGGGGCTGTCGGCGGCACTTTCGTGGTGCTGATCGGCGCCTGGTTGCTGCTCAATACTCTGCACATGCTGTATCTGGAGCCGTGGCAGTTTTTGTGGCCTCTCATTCTGGTGGTCGTGGGTGCGCGAATTCTGATGCGAGGCCGCATGCCTATGCAGCCGCCCTCACCGCCTCCGACCGAAGGCTACGCACCTTCCGCGAGCACCGCTCCCTTGAGCGGATCGCCGCCCGTATCCCATCATCTTTCACTGTTCGGCATGTTGGGCAGCACGAAGCAGCGGGTCTCAGGCGCGATCTTTCGCAGCGCCGACATGACTTCGTTCATGGGTGGTTGCGAACTCGATTTGCGCGATGCGTTGATGGGCGCCGATGGCGCCGCGTATGTCGAGGTGTTTGCCCTCATGGGCAGCGGCCACATTATCGTCCCGACCAATTGGAAGGTGGTCGTGCAAGTGACCCCCGTCATGGGCGGCGTCGAAGACAAGAGCCGTCCGATCATGGGCGGAAATCAGTTTCTCTACATTCGCGGCACCGTGTTGATGGGCGGCGTCGAAATCAGCAATTGATCTGCACCGGAGCCTAAGAGCGCGCCATGCATCCTATTTTCACCAATGGGAAGCTGATGGCCCTGTATATCTTTGGCTACTTGCCCATCGGCGCGGTGCTGGTGATCGGTTTCGGCCATGCGGGTGCGTGGGGAACGGCCGCAGCGTTCTTCCTGCCGCTGAGTGTTCTCTCCGGTTTTCTCGGGATGACTGCGTACTATGTGTGCCGGGCATTCCCGATCAGCCAACAGTATCGGATCTGGCGCGCGCTGCCGGCTCAAGCCACGGCCGCCGTCACGGCCGGTGGATTTTCGGTCGGTATGGCGTGGGCATGGTCGGCAATATTGGAGTCACTGAACCTCAACGTACAACCGAAAATGTACATGGATCAGCCGTGGTCGCTGTTCGCGGTGGGCGTGCTGCTGTTTGGACTGGCGATTGCCTTTCACTATGCGCTGATCGCGTCGCTGGAATCGCAGCGTTCTGAGAGTCAGATACTGGAAGCCAGCCTGTTGGTGCGGGAGGCAGAACTCAAAGCGCTCCGCGCCCAGCTCAATCCGCATTTCCTCTTTAATAGTCTGAATTCCGTCAGCGCGCTGACCACGAGCGATCCCGCATCCGCCCGGCACATGTGTCTGTTGCTGGCCGACTTCTTGCGCGATACCTTGCGATTGGGTTCCGCTCAACGAATACCGGTGCGGGAGGAATTCACGGTGTTGCAGCGCTATCTCGCCATTGAACAGGTGCGGCTGGGCTCGCGATTGAGTGTGCAGTGCACCGGCAGCGATCAGGCCATGCAGGAAAAGATTCCGGCGCTGCTCTTGCAGCCCCTGGTCGAGAACGCAGTGGTCCATGGCATCGCGCATCGCTTGGAGGGAGGTACCGTGTCAATTCACGCGGAGTGCCGCGATTCGGTACTTATCATGACCATCGAAAATCCGGCTGACGCGGATCGGCCTCGCAGCCAGGGCAGCGGCTTCGGGCTGAATCTGGTGCGGCAGCGGCTGCAGGCATATTACGGCGCGGCGTACCTGTTTGAGGCAGTCGACGCGGAAGGCACTTATCGAGTGAACATCCGCGTACCTCTCGCCGCTGCGGAAGCCGCCGCATGATCGACACCGATGCGCTTACCGTGATCGTGGTCGATGATGAGTCCCCGGCGCGAGGCTTGGTCCGGGAGTATCTCGCCGGCCATCCGGACATGCGGCTGGTCGCCGAATGCGCCAACGGCTTCGAGGCGGTCAAAGCCGCCAATACGCACAAGCCCGACCTCATCATCTTGGATGTGCAGATGCCGAAGCTGGATGGTTTCGAAGTGTTGGAGTTATTGGGCGCAGAAACTCGAAGCGTCATTTTCACGACCGCCTTCGACAGTTACGCGCTGCGTGCCTTCAACGTGCATGCCGTCGACTATTTGCTCAAACCCTTCAGCGCCGAGCGTTTCGCGGAAGCGTTGGCGCTGGCTCGAACACGGCTGCGCAAGGCCGAGCCTGTACCCGCCCGCGAGCTGCTGGAAACTCGCCGTGAGGGCGCCGCGCTCGATCGCTTGCTGATTCGTGACCGCTCCAATGTCCACGTCATTCCCGTCGATCAGGTGGACTTTGTGGAGTCGCAGGACGACTATGTCTCGATCCGCGCAGCCGGTAAGAGTTACTTGAAGGAACAGGCGATTAGCGACTTGGAGCAGCAACTGCCGCCGCACTGTTTCGTGCGCATTCATCGGCGTTTCCTGCTGAATATCTCGCGGCTCGCCAAAATCGAGCTGTCGGAGAAAGAAACCCGCATCGCCGTGCTGCTCGACAAGACTCAGCTGCCCGTATCACGGTCAGGCTACGCAAAACTGCGCGCGGTTTTGGACGGATGATGTCAACCGCCACCATTCTCGTAGCGACGTGGGACAACGGTCTATTCAGCGTCAGCGGCAAAGCGGTCCGTCAAGAACTCGCCGGTCGATCGGTCCGCAGTCTGGCGGCCGATGGAGATGGAAGCGTGCTCGCCATCGTTGACGGGCATACGCTCAGCCGACGCTCCTCCGATGGCGAATGGTCCATCCTGGCCAAGAGCGATCGTGCTCTTTCATGCTGCGTGCGAATTGGAAACCACGTCTTTGTTGGTACCGACGACGCGAACATCCTGCGCATTGGTCTTGACGGCGTGCAACAGCGCTTATCGGGCTTCGACGACGTGGCGGGCCGCGATACGTGGTATGCAGGCACGGCAATCATCGACGGCAAGGTGATGGGACCGCCGCTAGGAATTCGCTCCATGTCGGCAACATGCGATGGCGCCGTGCTTCTGGCCAACGTTCATGTGGGCGGAATTCCGCGATCGACCGACTTGGGCGTCAGTTGGCATCCCACGATCGATGTCGACAGCGATGCGCATCAAGTTTGCGCACACCCAACCCGGCCCTACATCGTGATTGCAGCAGCGGCGGCCGGTCTTTGCATCAGCCGCGATGCGGGCGCGACATGGAGGATCGAACAGCGGGGGCTTCACGCCAATCATTGCTCCGCCGTTGCTTTTGGAAGAAACGACATTTTCGTGTCGGCATCCACCGACCCCTTTGCGAAACAAGGCGCAGTCTATCGACGGCCGATCGACGGCAGCGGTCCGCTGCAGCCATTGGGCGGCGGCATGCCGCAGTGGACCGACGGCCGCGCCGACACCGGCTGCATCGCGACCCGAGATTCAACCATCGCGATTATCGACGGGTCCGGTCGCCTTTATGTGTCGCAGGACGGTGGCGCCGCCTGGTCGTGTCGATCAGACCGGCTATCCACTCCCAGCGCGCTGTACGTCTGCTGAGCTCGCGAATGGTGTTCTCTATTGCACTTTTTGCAGGTGGGCATCCAAGAATTCGGCGGTGGCATGATAGGCACGCAGCCAAGACTCGTGACGCAAAAAGCCGTGGATTTCGTCCGGAAAGATGAGGTCCGAGTACTCGACTCCCCTGGCGCGAAGCCCCTGAGCCAAACGCACGGACTCGGAAAACGCCACATTGTGATCATCATCGCCCTGGATGATGAGCACCGGGGAGCGCCAGGTGTCGAGCGATGCGATCGGCGATGCCGCGATAGCCGTGGCAATTTGCGCAGGCGTTGCATCCGCTTCGTAGAACGGATGATAGCCGCGCTGCGCCAGGGTCCAGTGGTACCAATCGTGCACGCCATGCAAGTCGACTCCCGCCTTGAAGATGTCCGAATTGCGCGCGAGCCCGAGCGCGGTCAGGTAGCCGCCATAGCTGCCGCCCCACAGTCCGATCCGCTTGGGATCCACGTCCGGGCGCGATCGCAGGTACTCCGCTGCCGCGAGCAGATCGTTATATTCGCTGGCACCGCTCGCGCCGGTCTTCTCGGCCTCGCGAAAATCCAGACCATAGCCGATTCCCGCTCGATAGTTCAGAGACAAGACCACGTAGCCGTCGTTAGCTAGATACTGATTCATCGCATAGGCATTGCTGTAGTAGTCCATGTAATGCCACCCGAGCAGCATCTGGCGCACGGGACCGCCATGCATGAACACGAGAGCCGGATGGCGTTCTTTCCCCGGCGAGGGAAGAAACAAGATGCCGTGCGCCGCGATCCCGGCTCGCATCGGCAGCAGCACCGACTGCGGTTCCACAAGCCGCGCCGACGGGAAATCCGCCGGCAGGCCTTCGGCTGGAAAATCGACGGGCTTTGCATCGGTCCTGACTACCGCGGCCTGAGTGGGCGCGCGTGCATCGGCACGCAAGAACGCAACCGTCGAGGCGTCGGCGAGCAAGGCAGGCTGCGTCTCTATGCCCTTGCCCTGGGTAACCACGTGCCGCGTGCCGCCGGCCGGATCAAGGCGCGTCAGATGGCGCCGATCCGTGTCGCCATCGTTCGAAGAATAGACGAGGCTGCGCCCATCCTTGGCGGGGGAGGCAAACTCGACCTCGAATGCGCCCGGGGTCAACAGGCGCGCAGTGCCGCCCTCGGCGGACACGGCGTAAAGATGCAGCCAGCCATCGTTTTCGGCGGGAAACACCAACGTTCCTCCGCACCACATGAGTTGTACGTCGGAACTTAAGGGATGAAATACGCTGCCGGCGCCCTGCGGCGCCCGATAAACTTCGCGCGACCGGCCGTCTGACACTGAGACCACGCGGATCGTCCAAGGCGGCCCGGTTCGATGCGGCACGATTTCCACTTCATCGGGCATCGAAGGAATGCGCAGATAGGCAAGGCGGCGCCCGTCCGCAGACCAACGCGGCTCCACATCCATGGACAGACTGGGATCCAGCCAGCGAATGGACTTATCGGCGAATCGGTATAGACCGATGAAGCTGTGATCGCCGCGATCGCTCACGAATGCAAGTGCATCGCCCATCGGCGAAAAACTCATGGCCGTCACCGCGCCGCGGGTATTGAACAAGGCTCCCGCTTTCGAATCCTTCTGCGCACCGATGGCATAAACGGTGCCGCCGCGCAGAAACAGGATTAGCTTGCCGTCGGGAGAAGCCTGCGGCGAGTGACCCTCGGCGATGCGTTCCGGTTCGCCGCCGCCCAGGTCGACGCGCCAGATCTCCTGCCTTGCGCCGGCCGCCAACTCAGCCGGATTCGGCGCCGGTTTGTCCGGATATTCGATATCGCCGCCGCGCACGAACAAAAGCTGTTGAGAGCGTGGAACGAAGGTCAACTCGCTGAGTTCCAAGCCGTCATCGGCAGTGAAATGGGTCACCGCGGCACTCTTGAAAGCGGCACCCTCCTCCCGCGCCACCCAGATGTTGCGCCGGCCCGCATGGTTGCTGGACCATGCGAAGGATTGCGCGTCCGGCGCGGCAACGAGCGAGGAGGCAAACGGCCCGCTCATTACCTGATCGATGCTGAAATGCTGCGCCTGTGCAAGCGAGGTCACCAGCAACAGGGCGGCGCCCGCCAGCCGAACCTTGGTCAGGCGGGATGAAACAATGATGCAATTCTGCAAGTGATTCTCCCAGGATGGCCGTATTTTATGCCGGCGCGCTAAAAATAGGTGCAAGTCCACCCACTTCCCAGGAAATCTACTTTGAAGTCGCGTCGCAGAACCACGCAAAGCGATCGCCGAGCACGAGAACGCATTGGCGCAGCGCATCCATTCCAAGGAGTCCGTCTGATCCGCAGCTCCCCGCAGCGCCGCCTATGATCAAGTCGCTCGTCGCCGCTGTACCTCCGCGCTCCAGGCGCACACCATGCACTTTGCGCGTGGTTTGTACCGTACCGCCAACGCCTTGCGTGCGGTTGGTTTCAGAGGCACGGGATGCCAACTTCGAGGCGATCTGAGATTCCGGAAAAGCGACTGTACCGGTCGCGCCGCTGTCCACCAGCATCGTGCCATCGATGCCATCGACCTTGATCACGGCCGCGTACTGCCGATTTGCAAATGGCGACTGCGCATTTCGGCATGCTCGAACGCCCGTTAAGATCATCACGTGCTTTCGGCCGAGGCTTCCAACCGCCGTCCCAAAGGGCTCGAACCGCAATCTCGGGACACGAAGATCCAACACCGCCGCCGTGTGTGGGGCTGCAAGCAGTTGCGGCGAAAGGAGCCCTGCAATTCGCTGCTCGGCGAAGATGCTGGGCAAATCAACGACGATCGCTTCGCGCAGAGTCAGCTTGCGATCGTCGTCAAGTTGCAGCGTCGTGCCTTCGGCTTTCGTAAGCCGGCTTTCGGTTGCACCGGTGGATCCGGTCACCGAGCCATTGGTCTGTCGCGAACCGATGCCTGCGGCGCTTACAAACCAAGATGCAAATGTATGAACGCCGGCGCCGGTGTCGATGATGAACCAAACCTGTTGGCCGCTGACCGTCGCTTGCAGCAGCGGGCTCGGGAAGCCAAGCTTCATCAGGCCTTGTTGATAGTGCAGCGGGATTGTATCGGTCGCCTTTGATCGAAGCGCTCCAGCCGGCGCCGGCATTGAAATGGCGAACGCAATGAAGCTACTGACCAAGTGGCTTGAAAATTTCCGCTTCATCAATCAATGATGCGTCTCACCGCACTACCCGCTGCGTTTCCTGAAGGCGGCTTCTCCGGCGTCCGACACCTCGAGCCACTTTGGGTCGGGCGCGGCGTTGGGAACGTACTCGTTGTGCCAGTTCCACCACTTGTACGGCCGGCTCTGGGGATAGCCCTCCGGCGAGTCCTCCCAAGTCTCCTGGCGCCCAAGCGCAGTCATGTCGAGATAGGCCCAGACAGTACCCAGCGCCTCATCGCCGCGGCCGTTGATGAAATAGGTGCGAAACACACGCCCACCCTCGCGGATGAACGCATTGTGGCCGTGCCATTCATTCACGTCGAAGTCGGCATCGAAGCCGTCGGTGATGGTATACCAAGGCATTTCCCAGCCCATCCGTGCTTTCAGGCGCGCGATGTCGGCTTGGGGTGCACGCGAGGCATATACGAGCGTCGTGTCGCGCGCGTTCAGGTGGGAAAGGTGGCTGACCTGGTCCGCGCACATGGAACAGCCCATGCAGGCATGTTCCGGCCAGCCGTGCACACCGGGCTCGAAAAAGGCGCGATAGATGACCAACTGACGGCGCCCTGCGAAAAGGTCGCCCAGAGCCACTTTGCCCTCTGGCCCGTCGAACAGATACGTCTGATCCACGGCAACCCACGGCATCCTCCGTCGTTCGGCAGCCAGCGTGTCCCGAGCATGGGTCAGGGCCTTCTCCTTGACGAGAAGCTTTTCGCGCGCCGCCTTCCACTCTTGCGGCGACACAATCGGTGGTGTCTTCATGGTCTGCTGTCCTTCGATGTTGGAGTCATAGGGCGATTTTGCCCGCCGGACCTCGCATGGTGGGAGTAACAAGTCTGACGCGATTCACGTCTGCATTCGTTACGGCAGGGCCACGGCACGGCGTTCGATTTCGGCGGCGTCGAGGTCCTCCATCCAGGTGAGCAGGACCCAAACATGCCCGAACGGATCGCGGACCGAGGCGGAACGGGCACCATAGAACATATCTGTGATCGGTTGAATTTCTTCGCACCCGGCTCGCATCGCGCGGGACATCAATGCGGCATTGTCGTCGGTAAATATGTGCAGGCCTGCGGTGCAGGCGCCGAGTTTTTGGGGGTCGCCATAGATGCGCGGGTTGCTCGGATCACCAATCATGATCACCGAACCGCACATTGAGATTTCGCTGTGCACGATCCTGCCGCCCTTGCCGGATATGCGGAATATTTCTCGAGCGCCAAAGGCCTTCTCGTAGAACTTGATCGCGTTGGCCGCGCCCTCGACATAGATGTGAGCGACAATCGCGTTTCGATATCGGGCAGGTCTTGCGTCCATAAGTCGCGCGAGGCTCACTCTTGATCCAACCGGCGAGATCCGTTGAAAACGGTACTGTAAGCGACAAATGCGCTCTAGAGGAACAGTGCCCGCCTCCATGTCAGCATTAGCTGACGCGCGACCAATCGGAGTACTATCGGTCCTGGCTAGCCGTATGCGATTTCTACCACTCTTCTGGTCTGGCATTTGGCGCAAGCCCGGCAGGACGGTACTGATTTTCTTCCAGGTCAGCGTCGCTTTTGCGTTGTTCGGCATGCTCCAAGGACTAAAAACCGGCGTTGATCATGCCGTCGCGTCGGCGCGCGCCGATCTGCTGATCGTGCACAGCCGCGTGAGTTTCCTTGCCGACTCCTTGCCATCAGGTGCAATAGAGCAGATCAAGTCCGTTCCCGGCGTAAAATTGGTTGCTCCCGTGGACATTTTCGGCGCCAATTATCAAAAGCCCACCGAAGGATTGGGCGTTGTCGCCATCGGTTTAGTCAAGGATTGGCCGTCCGCGTTCACTTACACGATAGCGCCCGGCTATCTTGCGGCTTTTGAGAAGCTGCGCACCGGAACACTGGTCAGTGATGTTCTGGCAGAAAAGTACGGGTGGAAGGTCGGCGAGCGTATCCCGTTAATGTCCAACACCGCGCAACTCAGCGGATCGACCAACTGGGCGTTCGATATCGTCGGAACCTTCAGCGACAGCGACATCGGCGGCGGACGGTTCATCATTTTGATCAATTTGGCTTACCTCGAGGAAGCCCGAGCACTCGGAAAGGGCACCGTACAGCATTTCAACGTGGCGATTTCCGACCCGAAGCAGGCAGTGACAGTGGCCGATGAAATCGACCGGCGGTTCGCCAACTCGCCCCAGGAAACAAAAACCGAATCATTGCAGGAGCTGGCGCAGTCGCAGATGCAAGCGATCGGCGATATGAACTTCCTCATCCGCGCGATCGTCAGCGCCGCGCTCGTGGCGCTGCTGTTTGCCACCGCCACCATGATGATTCAGTCAGTGCGCGAGCGCACGTTGGAGCTTGCGGTTCTAAAGACGCTGGGGTTCACCGATCGCGCGGTGTTCCTGCTCATACTGGCGGAAGCCCTGCTGCTCTGCATCGCCGCTGCGGCATGTGGACTTGGGCTCGCAACGGCGGTCCTTCCGCTTGCGGCCAGGTTCGTATCAGGCCTTACGATGCCGAAGATCGTCATCGCAATCGGCTTAGGCTTGGCCGTGGTGGTGGCGCTGATCAGCGCCATCGTACCGGCCGCGCTGGCGGGCCGGCTCAAGGTTGCGACCGCGCTGGCCAATGGGTAGCTGGAACGGCATGAGTTTCCTTCGACAGTTCCTGGCAATACTGCGTTTAAACCTATCGGGGGCCGTGCAGCGGATGGGTTCCGTCCTCACGATCATCATTGGCGTGGCCTGCGCGGTCGGCGTGCTCGTCTCCATGCTGGCGATGGGCACCGGCGCGATGCGCCAGGCAATGGGAAATGTGCGCGACGACCGTGTGACGCTGACAAGCGTCGGCGCGGGCGATAGCCAGAGCAGCATCCCCAGGGACGAAGCCGTTGCCGCTCGTGAACTGCCGGGCATAAAAAAGGGGATCGATGCAGCACCCATAGCGGTGTTCGAGTCGCTGATCCCTATCGAAGCACGCAGGCGCGTGACGGGCAACCGGGTCTTTTTTCCGCTCGTGGGCACCACCTCCGCGTTCACCCAGTACCGGCCGGAAATTCATTTTACGGGCGGGCGCGAGTTCAAGCCCGGCTTGCACGAGCTGATCGCCAACAACGCTTGCGGCCGCCAATTCACCGGATTCGAGATCGGCGACCGGCGCTCGATTCGCGGCATCGACTGGAGCATCGTCGGCCGCTTTGACGAGGGCCAATCGCAGCAATGCAAGGTTTACACCGATGTCGAAGCGCTCATGTCGGCGTTCAACCGTAAGACCTACAACCTGGTTTCGGTGATGCTGCAATCGCCGGCCGACTACCACGCATTTCGCAACGCTCTGCAAGCCAATCCGACCCTGCACCTTGAAGCACGACACGAGCGCGACGGAGTGCAGCAGGGTTTCAAACAGCTGAAGGGCATCCTGGATTTTGCCAGCTACTTCGTCGGCACCATCATGGCCATTGGCGCGACCTTAGGTGCGGTGAACTGCCTGTACTCCATAGTCGACTCGCGTCGCCGGGAAATGGGCACCTTGCGCGCAATCGGGTTCGGTTCTGCGGCGATTACTGCCTCCATTCTGTGCGAGTCGCTGTTGTTTGCATTGCCGGGTGCGTTGCTGGGCGGTTCCTTAGCATGGGCATTTTTCAATGGACTCGCCGCGAGTCCCTTCGGCTTTAACTTTCAGTTGGCGGTAACACCCTCTCTGGGACTGATCGGCATCTTGTGGGCACTGGCCATGGGCCTGGTCGGCGGACTTCTGCCTGCGGTGCGGGCGGCGCGATTACCCATTGCCACGGCAATCCGCGCCGCATAATTGAATTGCGCTTTCTCTCGCGGCTACGACCCTAGGGGCATGGGGGCTTATAGAAGTTTTTCAGACCGAATCGGCAGGTCCCGCACGCGCTTACCGGTTGCGTGAAATACGGCATTTGCAACCGCCGCATTCATGCCGACGATGCCGATCTCGCCGATGCCCTTGATGCCGAGCGGATTCACTCGATCATCTTTCTCCGGCACCATGATGATCTCGACGGCAGGAACGTCAGCGTTCACGGGGACGAGGTAGTCGGCGAGATTGTCGTTGATATAGCGCGCCGCGCCTTCATCCATTTCGGTTTGCTCGTGCAACGCCGAGGAAAGTCCCCAGATGGCGCCGCCCATGAATTGACTGTGCGCGGTGATCGGATTGACGATGGTTCCGGCGGCAAAGGCGGATACCACGCGCGCGACGCGAATTTCGCGCGTGCGGCCATGGATGCGCACTTCGACAAAATGAGCGCCGAACGCAAATGCGGTAACGTCTTTTCGAGATGTGCCGCCGAGCATCGTCACTTTGCCTTTGCTCATGTCGGCGATGGCCGTTGGCGGCAAGCCCTGCGGTATGTTCTCCGCATAGGCTTCCAAGCGATGGCCGGTTCGCGCCACTGCGATGTGCAGGGGCTCATTCACACCCGCGGCGCCGACCAATTTTCCGTCGGACAGCCGCAAAGAGCCAGGCTCCGCGCCGCGAAAGGGACTATCGCCGGCGCGTACCGCCGCTTCGGCGATGCGCGCGCGCAGCTCTCCGCAGGCTTTAACGACCACGTTGCTCGCGGAGGCTGCGTTATTGGAACCGCCGGCGATCATGATGGGCGGCAATTCACTATCGCCCATGTGGACCGTGACATCCTCCACATCGAGACCCAACGCATGTGCGGCGGTGATCGCCACCACCGTATAGGCGCCGGTACCGATTTCCTGCCCCGCTATGCCGACCGTCGCCTTGCCCTCGGGCGTCAGTGCCACGCGGACCGCGGCGGGGCCTAAGTTGCTGGGGTAGCAAGCGGTAGCGCAGCCATAACCCACCATCCATTCGCCGTCGCGCATCGAGCCCGGCTCTTTATTGCGTTTGGCCCACCCAAATTGCGCGGCTCCCTGATCGAAACACTGCATCAGCGATCGAGATGAGAACGGCAATCCTTCAACTGGATCGGTCTGGGTGTCGTTGACCCGCCGCAACTCGATCGGATCCATCTTGAGCGCATAGGCGAGTTCATCCATCGCGCTTTCGAGACCGAACATGTAAGGCGTCTCCGGGGGTGCGCGCATGTAGCCCGGCGTATTGCGATCGGCATGCACGACGTTGACCGCCGTGGCGATGTTTGGGCAGGCGTACATTCGCGCCGTGGATTCCACGCCGGCGACGTTGTAACCAGAAGGCCGCGACGTGACTTCCCACCCTTCATGCGACAGAGAGATCAGTTTACCCTCGCTACTCGCGCCAAGTTTTACGTGCTGTTGCGTTTCCGCTCGGTAGGTGGCAATGGTGAAGCCCTGATCTCGGGTGGGCACGAGCTTCACGGGGCGCCCCACATGCCTGGCGGCAATCGCAATCCATACGGTGCGCGGATTAGGGCCCTTCGAACCGAACGCGCCGCCGATGTAGCGCGCGACCGCCCGCACATTGTCCGGGTCAATGTTCAATCCCTTGGCCACCCCGGCCTTGGTGCCCCAAATGAATTGCGAGGGCTCATAAATGGTGAGCTTCGGGCCGTCCCAAGCGCAAGTGACCGTGAACAGCTCGATGGGATTGTGGTGCTGGGTGGGCGTGCTGTAGCGCGCGTCAATTTTGACCGCTGCGCCTGCAAATGCACCCGTGGCATCGCCTTTGTTCGGATCCGGCTGGCGTGCCGCCTTGTGCGGTTCGGTCTCTACGCCGGCGGACCCAAAAGTGGCGCTCGGCGGTTCCGGCGAATAAATGACTTCCACTTTATTGGCCGCCTCGCGGGCCGCCTCATAAGTCTCGGCCACGACAATGCCAATGATCTGTCCGTCGTGCCAAATGCGATCATTCTCAAGCGTGGTGGTGCTGGGATGGCCGTCGGGCCCGATGTTGGTCTTGGCTTCACTGCCGATGTTGTCGTGCGTGAAAATATCCAACACGCCGGGTACCGCTTTGGCCCGCTCGAGTTTGAAGGCCGTGATGCGGCCGCGGGCGATGGCGCTCGTCACAAAATATCCGTAGGCCGGATTGTGCACCGGTTCATCGGAGGCAAAACGAGCAGTGCCGGTGACCTTGGCGACGCCGTCGATGCGGACCGCAGGTCTGCCGAACAAATCGACGTTCTCTTGCACCTTTAGACTCCAATGCCGGTGGACGGCGCGGCCTTGAGTTCGAGAAGTGCGCGCACGATGGTTCGGCGCGCCAGTTCCGGCTTGTAGTCGTTGCGTCCGTGGGTGACGGCCCCCTTCAGTGCGAGCGCCGCGGCCGACTCCGCGCGCGCTTCCGTCAACGGGTGGCCTGCAAGGGTGTGCTCAGCTTCTACCGCCC
>DATATA010000003.1:0-7252 GCA_036263775.1 Steroidobacteraceae bacterium
TGCAATTGATCAGGAATTCGGCTCTCGATGAAGGTAATCATCACGATCCGCTCGCCGGAACTCACCGGCACGACCTGATGCACCGTCGTCGAGGGATAGAACACCGCAGATCCCGCCTGGCCCTTAATGCTGACCGCTTCCGTGCCTAAGTGAATGAGCAACTCGCCGCCCTGATAGTCTTTCGGATCGCTGATGAAGATGGTGCAGGAGACATCGGAGCGCAGCGGCTCCGGACCCACCGCCAGAAACGCCGCATCCGTATGCGGGCCGTATTTCATACCGGACGCATAGCGGGCCAGGGTCGGGGCTGCCACCCGGCGCGGAAAAGTGAAACTTCTAGCCTCCTCGCTGCGTTGCAGAGCGCCGAGCGCGATCTGCGATGCCTTCTGCGCCGCCACGTCGCCTGGATCCGCGATCACATTCTGCTTGACGATGTTGTGCGGGTTGGAGAGCCTGCCGTCGACAAACTTACTCTGGCGGGCGATTTGAGTAACCGAGGCAAGCTCGGCTGGGTTCAGAAAATTCTCGATACGGAGGAACATCACCTTTCCTTAAGCAGTCTGGGATGGCAAATCAACTCTCGCCGCTTTCCAGATAGTTCCGCAGCTCTGCGAGTTCTTTCTCATAGTGGCGCGCCCGGCCCGATGATCGCTGATAAAGAGGTTCTCTCACCTGCCAGACGCTGGCGGTTTTGACGGCGCGCCCCGGCGAGACCGTGAGACAGCGTTCATCCCAATCGAGTCCTAGGAAGGACAGCAGTTCCTGCACCTTGAGTTTAGGCTCTCGAACCAGCGCATCGTAGTCAATGTCCAGAATATCGGCGCCATACAGCGCCTTCCAGTGCCGCATCAATCGCAAATACTGCTGGTAGTGGTGCCCGATATCCATGAGATTCAGGGCGTAGCTCATGCGCTGGTCCAGATGCAGGAAATAGATGGACAGGCAGTTGTCGAGTGCGTTGCGCGTCGTGTGCACGATCTTGGCATCCGGGAACAGCCGCTTGATCAGACCGATATTCAGGTAATTCTCAGGGCGTTTGTCTGTGACATAGGCCGCCCCGGGAAACATGTCGCCCAGAGTTTGCCGATACTCCGCGGCCAGGGTCTTGAGCCGCTGCGGCAAGACGACGGCAACCGACTCGGGAAAGGGCGCGAGATCGGTTTGTACCGCGTTCGGCAGAAAATCAAGTTCGCCGCCGGCGGCAACCTGCGGATGGCCGGCAAGCAATTGTTCGGTCAGCGTCGAGCCCGAACGGTACATGCCGCAAACGAATATCGGCCGCGGCAGCGCCTTCGCGGTGACGTTGGCGGTGGCGGTGGCGGTGGCCGAGGCCGCGGCCGCGGCCGGAAAAGCCGCGATTAGGCGCTCGGTATACGCTTTCGCGAGCCCGCGGTCATAACCCACCGTGCCGGGCGGAGCGCTTTGGCGGCTATGGGCGTTGGCTGCCGAATACATCTCGAACGCCTCGGAATAGGCTTGACACTCATCCAACGCTCGGCCGAGCGCGAATTCGAGGCTGGCGCGATCCGCCACGGTAATGTCGGTCCGCGCAAGGGCCTGGCGCAGCCGCTCGATCAAAGGATCGCTCAGGTCCGCATAGGCCATCAGTCCCGCGTAACGCGCCAGCACCCGCGCCGACTGCGGATCCAGCGCGAGGAGGCGTTGGTAGACCCGTGCCGCCATTTGCCGCCGGCCATAGTCTTCGTGAAGATTGGCAAGATTGAACAGCGCCGGGGCATAGTTGGGATTGTGGGAAAGAGCGGCTTTTAGTTCGCGCTCGGCGGCGTCGTCCTGACGCAGGTAATCGCTATAGATCACGCCGCGATTCAGATGCACCTCCTCGGGCTTCTTGACGCCTCGATCAAGTGCCTGCTGATACGAGCTCAAGGCCGCGGAGAACTGCCGCCTCCTGCGTTGCAGTACCGCCAAGTTGTACCAACAATCGGGCAGCGCGGGCCAACTCCCGAGCAGGCGCTCATAGGCGGCAATCGCCTCGGCTACATGGCCCTGACGATCGAGCAGCAGCGCTTCGCTCTGCATCGCTTCGTGCGATTCTTTTGGGTTTATCTGTTTGGCCATGGGTAGCCAAGTATAAACGGCGGCTCGCGAAAGGAGCGTGCCGGTGCGAAACTCGCGGCAATGAACGATTTGCAGGAATCGGTGACACGCTCGCCGCAGCTATTCCCCTACTCGATGGATCTGGTCGGCGACAGCGTATCCTTCGTCCATCTGGCAAAAGCCGACTATGAGAAAGCGAGCTTTCTCGACCCTCGAATACTGACGCCGCAAACCCGCGCGCGCTCATTGCCCTGGGCCGAGATCGCTCGGGCCGTCGATTCAGCGCAATTGAAGGAGCGTCTGGGATTCATCTTCCACATCGGGCATGTGGGCTCAACTCTGCTCTCGCGGCTCATCGGCGCCCACCCGTGCGCATTCTCGCTGCGCGAGCCGATGCTGTTGCGCGGTTTCGCGCAACTCAAGAGCGAGCCCAGGCTCGCGCCGGCCGCGTGGGGCAGCGGCGGCTTCGAGGCGCGATTGGCCCGCACGCTGCAGTTGTTCTCGCGCACGTTCGAGGACCGGGAACTTCCCGTGGTCAAGGCCACCAGCGCCGTGTCCGAACTGAGCGCGGCCCTTCTGTCGCGCGCCTCGGCACCGAAAGCCATCCTGATGTATGTCTCGCCGGAGAGCTACATTGCCACGATCCTCGGCGGCCCGAATTCGCGGCAAGAAGCCAAGCTGCTGACTCCAAGCCGCTTGCAGCGGCTGCAGCAGCGCATTGGGTGCGAGGCCTGGCGTGCCGAAGCGCTAAGCGAGGGCGAAACCTTGGCACTGGCTTGGGCGTGCGAAATGTCTGCCCTGGCACAAGCGGCCAGGTCAAGTGCCGCGCGCCTGCTGCACGTCGATTTCGATCAGTTTCTGATCAACCCCACATCCTTGCTGGAAATCTTGCGCCATTTCGACATCGATGCAACCGCCGCTGAGGTCCAAACCATTCTCGAGGGACCTGATATGCGCCGCTATTCCAAGGCGCCCGAGTATGCCTACGATGCGGCTCTGCGCCTCGATGTATTGAATCAAGCTCGCGCCCTGCATGGCGCCGAGATCCGCAGCGGACTGCGCTGGCTGGAGCAGGCTGCGGCGCGGTTCGAGCCCGTGCGCCAAGCGGTGATGTTGGCCGCTTCGCTGCCGCATTGGGCGCATCGCAATCAAGATTAAGAATCCGTCATTTCGCGCGCTTCTAAACAGGCATTGGCTTAGTTAATCGAGTAATAATGATGGCGTTGGCCGGGTCTTTTACATGAGCAGCAATTCCGCTGCGTTCCAAAACTATCGAGGAATCACAAATGCAGAGCAATAAACTGTCGAGCGCCGCCATGGCTGCCGCCGCCGCCATGCTGTTCACTTCCGTCATCAGCACCACTGCATTTGCAGCGGATGCCGCCACCGTGAAGTGTCAGGGCGTCAATTCTTGCAAGGGGCAGTCCGAGTGCAAGTCGGCGAAGAACAGCTGCAAAGGCATGAACAGCTGCAAGGGTCAGGGCTATGTGTCCATGACCAAAGAAGCTTGCGCCGACGCGAAGGCCAAGGCCAAGAAGAGCTAAGCGCTGAAGCATTGACTTTGGGGGCCGGGCGCCAAAGCCCGGCCCACCTTGATGAAACTCTCCGGCTTCGGCCTTGGCCTGCGGACTCCCCACTATGAGGCCATTTTAAGCGAGCCTCACGCCATCGATTGGCTCGAAGTCATCACCGAAAACTACTTGGGTTCGGGCGGCAAGCCGCTTCACTACCTGGAACGCATCCGCGATCGGTTTCCGCTGGTGATGCATGGCGTTTCGCTATCGATCGGCAGCACCGATCCGCTCGACATGGAATATTTGGGCAATGTGCGCAGTCTCGCCGCGCGCATCGAACCGCACTGGATTTCCGATCATTTGTGCTGGACCGGCGTCGAGGGGCGCAACCTGCACGATCTGCTGCCGCTGCCCTACACCGAAGAGGCGCTGAACTCGGTGGTGGCACGGGTCGGCCAGGTGCAGGACGCTCTCGGCAGGCGGATCCTGCTCGAAAATGTGTCCAGCTACCTCAGCTTTCACGCCGATGAGATGCCCGAATGGGAATTCTTGAGCGAGGTTGCCTCGCGCGCGGATTGCGACATTTTGCTCGACATCAACAATATCTATGTCAGCAGCGTCAATCACGGCTTCGACCCCCTCCAATACCTGCAAGCCGCGCCGAAATCCCGCGTGCGTCAGTTTCATCTCGCCGGCCACAGCAATATGGGAGGCCACCTGATCGACACGCATGATCATCCCATCGCCCCGCCGGTCTGGGATTTATACCGCGAGGCGTTGCGGCTCTTCGGCGAGGTACCGACCATGATTGAGCGCGACGACAACATCCCTGCGCTGGGTGAGTTGGTTGGCGAACTCGACGCGGCGCGCGAGCTGGCTGCGCGGCATTCTCGGCAAGCGGCGTGATGAACGCGAATGTGACTCTGCGCGAGCTGCAGCGCGACCTGCAGCGGCACTTGTTGGGCGAGACCAGCGCCGTGACGGCTGCCATCGTGGACGCGCCGCCGCTGCCGGCAAGGGACCGCCTGGCGATTTATCGCAATGCCTATCAAGTGCGGCTGATCGATGCCCTGCACGAAACTTATCCTGTGGTCCATGGACTGCTCGGCGATGAGGCTTGGGTTGAAATGGGCGAAGCCTACGTGGCGGCGCACCCGTCCGTGTTCCGCTCGATCCGCTGGTACGGACGGGAATTGACCGAGTTCCTCAGCGAGACGCCGCCCTACGCCGATGCACCCATTCTTGCCGAGGTCGCACTGCTCGAGTGGACTCTGGCAGAAGTGTTCGATGCGCCCGATGCCGAGCCGCTGGGACGCGCGGCGCTGGCCGCCCTGGACCCAGCCGCCTGGGGTTCGCTCACCTTGGACTTCCACCCCTCGCTGCGACTCCTTACCTTCAGCTGGAACAGCGCTGCCGTTTGGAAGGCCATGAGTCTCGACGAAACCCCGCCGCCGCCTGAACTCGCGGCCGCGCCGCTGCCGTGGCTGCTGTGGCGGCAGAATTTGCAGAATTATTTTCGCTCGATGAGCGCGGTGGAATCCGCGGCGCTCGATGCGGCCCTGCAGGGCTGTAATTTCGGTGAGATTTGCGAGTCCTTGAGCGCCCTGCTGCCGCAGGAGGAGATTCCTCCGGCCGCCGCAAGCCTGTTGGGCACCTGGGCGGACAGCGGAATCATCGCCGGCCTTGATTCAGAGGCTTGACGCGTTGCGAATTCGCGCCCAGCGCGCTCGAACCTCGGCCTCTCCACGCGCACGGTCCGGATCGGGATTGAACAAGTGCGCGGAGCCGACCAGAGTGCTCAGCTGCCGGATTCGAGTCTCCATCGAAGCCGCGCGCCTGTTCGGGCGATATCCAGCTCGTGACCGATCATACACCGGCCATGAATCAGAGCAGGCTGCCGCCTCCGACCATTTCCTTGCGCAGCAAGGGAATCGGCGGCCCGCCGTAGGACAGGAACTTGTCGTGGAATTCGTGCCAGCGGCTGTGATCATCCGGCGCGGGCGCCGCACCCGCCGGCGCGGTCTTGGCCAGCCAATCGGTGCGCAGCTTGCGGATCATCAATTTGCCCAGGGTGTAGTTCAGGTAAGCCGGATCATAGGTGCCGCGCGCCGCCTGCTGGCGGGCGTTGCCGGGATCCTGAAACGCCTGTTCTCTGAACATCTTCTCGGATTGCGCGACGGTCATCCCATGCGTATGCAAGCCGATGGCCGACAGTAGGCGCACATCACGCAGCAGCGCCTCGCTGAGCTGGCCGATGTGCCGTTCCGGATCGCCTTTCGCCAAACCCTCATCCACCATCATCTCTTCGCAGTAATGCGCCCAGCCCTCGGCGAAGGCGTATCCCACCCACAATCCTTCCAGCTTGTCGGGGTTGGCATTCGTATGCAGAAACTGCAGGAAGTGTCCGGGCCACACCTCGTGCACCGACGTAAACAATAATGCCGCTTCGCCCGGAACGTAGGCCGCTTGCTCAGCCTTGCTCCATTTCGGATCCGGCGGTGCGATGTTGAAGACCGATACCACGCCTTTGTCGTAGGGCCCCGCGACATTGATGAAGGCGGCGTTGGCTCGATTGTAAGGCGGCGCTTCCGCCACCAAGGCCTCGTCCTTGGTAGGAATCGACACCACGTTGTTCTGAACGATGAAGTCCTTGAGCATCTTGAGCTGGTTTCGCGCTTCCTCGAGTGCGCCGCCTTTCGGCTTGTTCGCCTGCATTTTCGCCACGCATTGAGCCGGCGATGCCTTGGGCGCATAGGTGCCGCACTCCGTTTTCAGCGCCGCGGTGTTGCTGTCGAGATCGGCTTTGCCAGCCGCCTCGATCTGTTCGACCGGTAAATCCACCTGCTCGGTTTGCTTCACCATTTGCGCAAACAGGTCCGCGCCGAAGGCATACTTGTCGTTCGCGTTCTTGCGCTCGCCCACCAAGTAGTCCTTCAAGCCGGTCATGGCCTGCGCCGCCGCGGTGTCCGCATCCTTGAGCTGCTTTTGCAGCTCGGGATCGGATACGGAATTGAAAACCGGCTCGACATTCTTTGAATAGAACTCCGCCAGTCCGCCGAATTCATCGATTCCCAGCTCGACATAGGTCTTCGGCATCGGCGACTTGAGATTTTCCTTGATGGAGGCGACTACCCGCGGAATGGCTTGCGCATACTTGATGTAAGCCTTCATGCGCCTGTCGAGCGGCGCGTAGTTCCGGCTCAAGTACACGTCCGGATCGATTTGACCCAGGTACCAGGCGGGGTTGCTGAACGGGAACTTGGTCTTCTCTATCCAGAAAAGATCCTTGTCGATGACGGCCAACAAGTATTCACGGTCGAATCGCTCGCGCGGCTCCAAGGCTGAGGGATCGATGGCTGACAGTTGGTCGTGCTGATCATGCAGGCGCGCGATCTCGCGCTTGATCCCGTGGGCACTCAAATCGGGTAGTTGGCCGTCGAATTCATGCCGGCCGGCCTGAACCGCAAAGGCGGGCTGGGCCAGCATGTAATCTTCGATGAAGGCGTTGGACAGCTTGATCCAAGCCTGACTCGCGGCCGAGGGTTCTTTGGCTTTCGTAGGCGGCGGCGATTGACCGCAGCCGGCTATGAACAATAGAGCGCCCAACAGCGTCGCTCCCTTGCAGTACTTCGACATAGCAATACCCCTATACTTATTGGTCAATCTTCAAGCGATTCGCT